>JAAYKX010000123.1 GCA_012522155.1 Bacteroidales bacterium | reverse complement strand
CCAGACTGGTTTCAAGACAGGGATTCAGAATTATTTCAAATGATATCAGAGATGGGAAGTGCAGCAAATGCGGCAGGGAGATTCATGGCGTCTGGTCGTAAAGAAAAGTAAGACAAAAACTCAACAGGAATAAAAAAATATGGACCGGACCGAAGCAAGCGAACGGATAGAGAGACTGCGAAGGGAAATTGAAACTCACAATCACAGTTATTATGTATTGAGCAAGCCGCTGATCTCCGACTCTGAATTCGATCAGCTGATGAATGAACTGGAAGCCCTTGAAAAGAAATATCCCGATCTGCTGACTCCGGACTCCCCCACCCAGAGGGTCGGCAGTGACCTCACACCGGAATTCATACAGTATGAACATAAATATCCCATGCTGTCCCTGGGAAATATTTACAATGAGGAAGAGCTGAAGGCTTTCTGCAACAGGATTGAAAAAATTGCCGGAGGCCCGGTTGAATATGTATGCGAACTTAAATTTGACGGAGTATCCATCAGCCTTAACTACAGGAATAACAGCCTTTTCATGGCACTGACCCGTGGTGATGGCAAAACAGGGGATGATGTCACCCGGAATATCCGAACCATTAAAAGCATTCCCCTGAGAGTATCAGGAGATAATATCCCGGCAGATTTTGTGATACGTGGTGAAGTACTGATGTCCAGACCTGTTTTTGACAGACTGAACAGGGAAAGGATTCAGGCCGGACTGCCGGCTTTTGCCAATCCCCGTAATGCAGCATCGGGTACTCTCAAACTGCTCGATCCAAAAATTGTTGCATCCCGCCGGCTTGACTGTATGTTTTATTTTCTGCTGGGCGAGGATTCCCCCTGGGAAACACATTATCAAAACCTGAAACAGGCTGCGGAATGGGGCTTCAAAATTTTTGAAGGGATCAGGATCTGCCGGAACTCCGATGAAATAATGGATTTTGTCAAAAAATGGGACGAAAGCAGAAACGATCTGACATATGACATTGATGGAATAGTTATCAAAGTCAATTCCCTTGCCCTTCAGCAAAAAGCAGGATTTACTGCCAAATCACCCAGGTGGGCTGGAGCATTCAAGTTCAGGGCAGAGCAGGTTACCACCAGGCTGCTCTCTGTATCTTTCCAGGTGGGGAGAACAGGAGCTGTAACGCCCGTAGCCAATCTCGAACCTGTGTTTCTTGCCGGATCCACAGTCAGGAGAGCCTCTCTTCATAATGCCGATCAGATTGAGATACTGGATCTTTATATTAATGACATGGTCTATGTTGAAAAGGGCGGGGAAATAATACCGAAAATAACCGGTGTGGACCTGTCGGAAAGAGATAAAAACAATATAAAAGTCACTTTTATTACAAACTGTCCCGAATGCGGAACTACCCTGACAAGAAACGAAGGGGAAGCAAATCATTTCTGTCCGAATTATCTTCACTGTCCTCCCCAGATCACAGGCAGGATAGAACATTTTATAAGCCGCCGGGCAATGGCCGTGGAGGGACTCGGTGAAGAAACTGTGGAACTGTTGTTTAACAGGGGACTGATAAGAAATTTTGCCGATCTCTATGAACTTAATGCCGGACAGCTTGTACCACTGGAACGCCTCGGGGAAAAATCGGCTCAAAATATTATCAACAGTATCAGGGAGTCTGTGGGAGTCCCTTATCACCGTGTGATTTTTGCTCTGGGTATCAGACATGTCGGGGAAACAACAGCAAGAACAATTGCCAGGAACTTCAGGAATATTGATGAATTGATGAATGCTGACTTTGAAACACTGACAGGCATCAGGGAAATCGGCCCCCGGATTGCATCCAGTATCATTTCATATTTCAGGGATGATGAGAATATTGATATAATACAAAGACTGAAATTATTCGGTCTTAACTTGCAGGAAGAAGAGCAGGAAGCCCGGGAAGGGACGCAGACAGGAACAAAGGAGGCAGTCCTTGACGGGAAATCAATTGTTATTTCAGGAGTATTCCGGAGACACAGCCGTGAAGAATACAGGGAGATAATTGAAAAAAGTGGAGGAAAAAATGTTACTTCCCTGTCGTCGAATACCTCATTTATACTGGCCGGAGAAAAAATGGGGCCATCAAAAAGGGAAAAAGCAGAGTCTCTTGGAATTCCCCTGATAAGTGAAAAAGAATTTCTGGAATTAATTGGTGAAGAATAAAAAAACCTCCTGCAGGATAAAAAAAAACTCTTAGGTTTGCATTATGGCACTATTGGGAGAATTCAGGCAAAAGGTCGGGGTTTACATCCTGGACAGAAAAGGATCGAGATCCAAGCGTAAGGTCCATTATTCTAATATTGAAAGTGTAAAGAAGATAGGGATCATATGGGATGCGTCAAACAATGAGGAATTTGCGGTCTTGTCGAAATTTCATCGCCAGCTGGATGAAAAGGATATAAGGGTCAAAATACTGGGCTTTTATTCCGGCAGGGACCTTCCCGTAAATCTCACTGCCGTCAAGTTTCTGTCATGTATCAGAACACCGGAGCTTGATTTCTTTTACAAACCCGCCTATTCTGTTGAAGCAGCCACATTTATTAAAACAAAATTTGATGTTCTCATTGATATTAATTTCGACAGAAAATTCCCTCTTTATTATGTATCCACCCTGTCTGCCGCCGGCTTAAAGGTTGGATTATGGGATTCAAGAATAAGGAATCCTATATTTGATGTCATGATAGAGCTGAAAAGACCGGTGAAGATTGATCACTATCTTGAGCATGTCATGCATTATCTTGAAATGATGAAATCAAAATCACCCGAACAAGTCGAAAAATAACAGATTATGAAGAAATTCAGAGGAACCGGCGTGGCTATCGTCACTCCCTTCAAGAATGACAGCAGTATTGATTTTTCCGCGCTGGGACGTATAACGGATCACGTAATAAAAGGTGGTGTCAATTATATTGTTGCCATGGGAACAACAGGTGAGGCTTCCACCCTTACAAAGGATGAGAAGCAGGCTGTACTGTCCTTTATTACCGAATCCGTTGACAAACGTGTACCTCTTGTTGCAGGTATCGGGGGAAACAACACACAGGAAATAATCAATTGTTTGAAAGAGCTTGATCTGACGGGAGTTGACGGTATCCTTTCAGTAGCACCATATTATAACAAGCCGGGACAGAAAGGATTGCTGCAGCACTACAAGGCAATATCCACATGCAGTCCGCTCCCTGTGATAATATACAACGTTCCGGGCAGGACCAGCTGTAATATATCATCCGAGACCACACTCAGCCTGGCACACGGCTGCGACAATATCATTGGTATCAAGGAAGCATCGGGCGACATGGCCCAGATAATGAGAATCATTAAGGGAAAACCTGAAAACTTCCTTGTAATTTCGGGTGATGATTTGTTTACCATACCCATCATGGCTGCCGGGGGATCCGGGGTAATATCTGTTCTGGCCAATGCCTGGCCTGCAGAATGCAGTGAGATTGTGAACCACAGCCTGAAAAATAATTACAGGCAGGCCCGGGAGATCCAATTTAAATTTCTGGAAATCATTGATTTGCTCTTTGCAGAAGGAAATCCTTCAGGTATCAAGGCATTTCTGTCGGCAATGAACCTTTGCAGAAATAATTTAAGACTTCCTCTTGTGCCGGTAAGCAAGGCTGTTCTGACACGCATTCAGAAAGCCGTGGAGAGCCGCCGTTGATTCCCGGTATCCGGTTTGATCCCCGGGGAGACTGCTTGCTGTCCTGCAGCTCACCTATATTCTTGCATTCTGACGGGGAGCAACAGCCTGTTGCTGACCATGACAGTGTTTATATTTTTTACCGCTCCCGCAGGGACAGGGATCGTTTCTTCCCACTTTCTTTTCAACCCTTACCGGTTCTGTTTTCTGGTCCCTGTCCGGTCCTCCCCCCGGTCCGGCACCATACTGTGAAAAATCACTTTTTGATGCCTTCAGGTTTTCAATCTGTCGCCTCTGTTTGGCTTCCCTTACCTGTTCGGGATCCTGTGTGGGAATATGTCCTTTCATAAGGGTGCTGACAACATCCTTGTTCACCTTATTGATCATGGCTTTGAAAAGCTCGAAGGACTCGAACTTGTAAATGAGCAGCGGATCTTTCTGCTCATAGGTTGCTGCCTGTACGGACTGTTTCAGTTCATCCATTTCACGCAGATGCTCCTTCCATGATTCATCAATGGTCGCCAGCACAACGGTCTTTTCATAGGCTTTTGATAATTCCCTTCCCTCCGATTCGGCTGTTGCCTTCAGATTGGTAACCACCTGGAATACCCTGATACCATCCGAGATCGGCACAACAACATTTTCATACACATGTGCCATCCGGTCATATACATCTTTCAGCACGGGATATGCCTG
>JAAYKX010000122.1 GCA_012522155.1 Bacteroidales bacterium | reverse complement strand
GAAGTGCAGGGACACAACAATATGCTATCTTTTCAGGATGCCGGAAAGGTACGCCGGGGCACTCCGGGTTGCCGGCTTCGATATACTTAGTCTTGCAAACAATCATTTCGGTGATTTTGGCCCGCCTTCACGCAGGAGGACTATGGAATTGCTTGATTCCCTTGAAATCGAATATGCAGGACTTATTGAAAAACCCTGGGCGATATTCACGAAGGATTCCGTTGTTTACGGCTTTTGTGCTTTCGCGCCAAATGCCGGTACTGTCAGTATTATTGATATTCCCGGGGCCGAGGCACTCGTGAGATTTCTAAAAGACAGCTGTGATATTGTTATCGCCTCTTTTCACGGGGGGGCTGAAGGAGCCGAACATCAGCATGTGACCAGGAAGGAGGAGATGTCTTACGGTGAGAGCAGGGGCAATGTGTATGAGTTTTCCCACAGGCTTGTTGATGCCGGAGCCGATATAGTTTTTGGTCACGGGCCTCATGTGACACGGGCCGTGGAAGTATACAGGGAAAGATTTATAGGATACAGTCTCGGCAATTTCTGTACATACGGCAGATTCAACCTGTCAGGGCCAAACGGGATAGCACCGGTTATAAAAGTGAATGTTGATATGACGGGAAGATTTTTATCGGCAAGAATTATTCCGGTATTTCAAATATACCACGGGGGAGTGAGGGTTGATCCTGACAAAAGGGTCATAAGGAAGATCCGGGACCTGACGGCCATGGATTTTCCGGAATCTGTTATCGACATTTCAGACGATGGTGAAATAAATTACAAATAGCAATGCCATACAAGGAAAGGAAGGTTGAAAAACTGTATTATCCCATAGGAGAAGTCTCGGAAATGCTTGATGTACCGGTATCCACCGTCAGGTACTGGGAAAATGAGTTTGATATTCTGAAGCCTATGAAGAACAAAAAAGGCAACAGGATGTTTACGGCATCAGATATAAAGAATCTGAAGATGATCTATCATTTGCTGAAAGTTGAGGGAATGACGCTTCAGGGAGTGAAAAGGAAACTGACCGGCAGGCGGGAAGAGACGGAATCAAAATATGAGATCACGGAATCTCTGCTTAAAATCAAGGACCTGCTTGTTGAGTTACGGGATAATATGTAGGACATTCCCGATGCAGGAGATTCCTGATGCAGGTGATTTCTGATGCTGGAGATTTCTGATGCTGGAGATTCCTGGTTCCTGTTCCCCGGACTTGTTTTTTTGAAGGCTTTGCTGCCAGGCAAATGAGAATTCAATAATAGTAAATGAAAATGAAACTAAAAGAGATTGCCGGTTTTCTGGATTCTGCTGTTCCGCTTTCACTCCAGGAGGATTATGACAATTCGGGATTGCAGTGCGGGATGCCGGAAATGGAAGTCAGTTCAGCACTCCTGACTCTTGATGTAACGGAAGAGGTTGTGAAGGAGGCGGCCTGTACCGGCTGTAATATGATAATTTCACATCATCCCGTAATTTTCAGACCCCTTAAAAGGCTTTCAGACAGCAGTCCAGCAGAAAAGATTATCACCAGGGCAATAAGGCAGGATATTGCCATTTATTCCGCTCATACCAATCTTGACAAGATTGAGAATGGTGTCAGCAGAAAAATGGCCGAAAAGCTGGGTCTTTCAGATATCAGGGTGTTGTCACCTTTGAAGGACCGCCTGCTGAAGCTTGTTGTCTTTATTCCTGATGATCATCTTGACAGGGTCACACAGGCTGTATATGAGGCCGGTGCGGGAGTCATTGGCAAATATGACAGCTGTGGTTTTACAGTGAGTGGCACCGGAAGTTTCAGGGCCGGTGAAGATGCAGATCCCTTTGTTGGTGAGAAGGGCAGGATACATTTCGAAAAAGAAAGCAGATTTGAGACGATATTGTTCGCCCATCTCAGGTCAAGGGTAATAAAAGCGCTTCTGGAAGCGCATCCGTACGAAGAGGTGGCATATGACATTTACCCCCTGGAAAATCAGAATACTGCTGCCGGACTGGGCTGTACCGGAGATTTGAATGATATAATGGAAGAGAGGGAATTTTTGAAGAAGGTATCGGCTGTTTTTGATGTTGAACTGATAAGGCATTCTGTGCTGACCGGCAGAAAGATCAAAAAAGTTGCCCTTTGCGGAGGATCGGGAGGCTCTCTTGCTGGTGCCGCTGCCGCTTGCGGGGCGGATGCCTTCCTTACTGCAGATATTAAATATCACACATTTCTTGATTCGGGGAACAGTCTGCTTTTAGCTGATATCGGGCATTATGAAAGCGAAATATTTTCAATTGAGATCTTACACGAATTAATTATCAAAAAATTCCCTAAATTTGCACTCCGGTTTTCAGAAATAAATACGAATCCGATAAATTATTTGCAATATGGAAAGAGTCAGAACGCATGATACGGAGATTTCGGTGGAGGACAGGCTGCGGGCCCTTAGTAGTCTGCAGCTGGTCGATTCAGAAATCGATAAAATAAAAACACTGAGAGGTGAATTGCCTCTCGAGGTACAGGATCTGGAAGATGAGATAGCCGGACTGGAAACGAGGCTTGGCAATCTGAGGGATGAGGTTGTGGTCCTTGAGAAATCGGTACAGAAAAAAAATATTGAAATAAGTGAAGCTGAAGCACTGATAAAAAAATATGAGGATCAGCAAAAAAATGTTAGAAACAACCGGGAGTTTGATTCACTCTCCAAAGAGATAGAATTTCAGAATCTTGAAATAGAGCTGTTCAATAAAAAGATAAGGGAGTTTAATGTCCAGGCAGAAGAGAAAAGGAAGGTGATCTCTGAATCCGAGGAAGCACTTGCCGAGCGGCAGGGTGATCTGGAAAACAAGCGGTCTGATCTTGATGAGATCATTTCCGATACACAGAAGGAAGAAGAGATCCTTTTGAAGAAGCATGAGGAAGTGCAGGCTGTCATAGAAGAGCGTTTGCTGACAGCATACAGGAGGATACGTGCAAATGCAAGAAACGGGCTGGCAGTTGTACCCGTTCAGCGTGATGCCTGTGGCGGTTGTTTTAACCAGATACCTCCTCAGCGCCAGCTCGACATAAGGTCGAGAAAAAAAATTATTGTTTGTGAATATTGTGGCCGGATACTTGTGGATGATGAAATATTAGAACAAGGCAAGGAATAGTTTCAGAAATTCACCGGGATCTTTTCCTCCCGGAATTTCATTTCGTTCCGGTTCCGGAATTTGCCGTAAGGGATCATTATAACGTGCCAGGGGCTGATCTGCCGTTCAGGCAATGGCTTTCAGAAGAACAGAAGCCAGTACCGCGATTCCTTCTCCTCGGCCGGTAAATCCCATTTTTTCGGTTGTTGTGGCCTTTATGGATATGCTGCCGGCATCCAGTTTGAGGACTGAAGATATCACTGATTTCATCTGAGGTATGTATGGCGCGATACGGGGTTCTTCAAGGCAGATTGTACTGTCAATATTGACAATACAATATCCTTTCTCCCTGATCAGATCATTAGTCCTTGACAGAAGTTTACTGCCGGCGATGTCTTTGTATTCAGGACTGTCATCCGGGAAATGAAAGCCTATATCGCCGAGTGCCGCCGCTCCGAGCATGGCATCACAGATGGCATGCATCAGGCAGTCGCCGTCGGAATGGGCTATACATCCTTTTGAAAAAGGTATCAGGACACCACCCAGCCATAATTCCAGACCTGTTCCGAAACGGTGGAAGTCAATTCCCAGGCCGGTTCTGATTTTCATGTGTTGGAGTTGACTGTTTTCACGGGAGAGCCGATGTCGAATGCAATTGAAAAGCGCAGGGTCCTGGCCAGGGGATGATTTTGAACTGTCGGCATAAGATATGAGAAGTCAACTGTAAAACCACTCAGCCTGAATCCTGCTCCTGCAGTGAAATATTTTCTGTTTCCCTTGGTTTCGTTTTCATGGAAATATCCTGCTCTCAGTGCGAATTGCTCATTATACCAGTATTCGGTTCCCAGCGACAGGGTATATTCCCGCAGTTCTTCCCTGAAACCACCCGGGGCATCATAAAATGACTGAAAGATAGCCACGGGAACTGAAACATTGGGATCTTTTCCCGCGATTATACTGTCCGGATAGTTGATGGCATAATACGGAGGTGTGGGGACCAGGAGCTTGTTTATATCTGCAGTGAGTGTTATCCTGTTGTACGAGTCAAGGTCCATGGTCAATGCACTGCCCAGTTTCATGTTCATTGGTATGAAATCGGAAGTCTGGGCATCCGTATAGCTCATTTTTGATCCTATATTGGAAAAGTTGAAGCCAAATGCAAGTCTGCTTTTATTGTCCAGTATTGTCAGATCAGTATGATGGTACATGGAGATGTCGGCAGCCACGGAGATACCTGCTTTTGTGGCTTCGCCCCCGGAATAGAATCCTCCGGTCAGGTTTGAATATATCATACGGAA
Source organism: Bacteroidales bacterium (assembly GCA_012522155.1). GTDB lineage: Bacteria > Bacteroidota > Bacteroidia > Bacteroidales > VadinHA17 > LD21. The sequence goes on along the minus strand of JAAYKX010000122.1, from coordinate 4,991 downwards.
TGCAATTCCTCCCGAGAGCCTGTCAGTGAACAGCCTGGAATATGCGACATCGAGTGACCATTCATTCGGGGTAAAGGTTCTTTCAAGGTTTCCGTACTGATCCGTAAAGTCAATATCCCCGAGTGATGAATAGAGAAGGCTCCCGCTGAGGACCTGCCTGCTGTCTATTTTATAATAACCACAGAGGTATGCAATGTTGATGTCCGGGACCAGGTTCCGGAGCCACGGGGAATATGAGATTCCCACACCTGCCTTTTCCTCGATAAATGCAAATTTGGCCGGATTCCAGTGCATGCTGTAAATATCGGGGGATGTTGCAACACCGGCATCACCCATTGCCCCGGCTCTTGAATCGGGTGCAATTGTCAGAAAAGGCACCACTGTCTGGATATTGTTAAGCTCACCATCCGACTGGCTGTAAAGATTTACTGCCCCTGACAGCATGACTGTCACCATGATCACTCCAATTAGTCTGTTTTTCATTCCGATACCTTTCATTCAAGAAAATGTAAATATAAAACTAATTTTTCTCCGAGTTATTATGTATTGTTTATAAAATGATTATTCTGCCTGCTCCCGAGGCCTCCTCACCGTCGTTTGTGCGGACTGTCAGCCTGTACAGGTAAACACCCTTCCCGGCTCTTTGTCCGCCGTCGGTTTTTCCGTCCCATATTACCGGAGTCAGGCGATAACCTGTTGAATAAGTTTCCTCTTTTATTTGTCTGATGGTTCTGCCACTCACGTCGGTAATGCTTACAGTGATTTCAAGCCTGCGGTCGGGGCGGTTGTGGTTTGCACTTATTTTTGTTTCACCGGCAGACGGATTCGGATATATGACAACATCACTGAGTATGAATTTATCTTCCGCTTTAACAGTGAAGCGGATTGATTCCCGGGAAGAATTATTGAAATTATCCCATGCTTTTATGGTAAGGGTATGGCTTCCTTCCGGAAGATCGGTCAGGTTATAGCTGATCATTCCCCTTGTATGACTGTTGAAGTCATTTTCGAAATAATTGTTAAGGATGATTGCTGACCGGGGATCATCGTTGAGATATGCTGTAATGTCATGACCGATTCCTGCCCCTGTAGTGTTTATCCCTCCTTCATCCTCAATGATTGCAAGTATTCTTGGATTGGGACAGGTTATTCCGCCGCTTCTGAAAAGAGTGTCGTTGAGATACAATTTTATCAGCGGTCCGGTAGTATCATTTACAACTGTGTTTTCAAATCCCCCGACGATTATCCCGGTATGAAAGCCGTTCATGTCGCGGCTGTCGTCTTCCGCATAGTAGCTTATTTTTCCTGCTCCGAAAGAATAGTTTATATCCCTGGGAACCATGAAGGTGAAGCTGAACCTGCCATTTAATGCATTTGTTTTTCCGCTGAAAAGTATGTTGTTCCTCATTTCAAAGGTCATCGGAGTGCCGCCGTCGTTTGCCAGTGTTTTTATTACGGAGGGCTTGTCATAGATCACCTGGGATACCGTTCCGTTGAAGTCATCAGCCGGTATTCCGTTACTGTCTTCAATATGACCTGATATGCTTATTACTGAGAGTGCTTTAAGGGTGTCGGCAGCGCTGTTTACATGAACATGGTTTATTGAGTCGGTAATCACTTTCCCATGCCGGGGATATGCAAGTATCAGTGCCGGATCGCCCAGCAGGGAAAAATTCCTCTTGTTGGGCCCGTCTCCCGAATTATTCTTTGCAATCCGCATGATATCGCCGAGGGCCAGCGCTTCGCCGGACTCATTCAGCCTTAATATTGCATTGTAAATATTCCGGTTCAGGTAATAATTCGGGGCGGAATAGGCAACCCTTGTTGTAGACATCAGTGCTATTGCTCCTCCGGCGGGATTAAGCAGGGCTTTTTCGCCGGCCGATGTTCTGGGGCTTATTTTTCTTGTGACCATATTTATATCAGCATCGTCGAATCTGCTGAATTCGCATGTGGCCGTTATGAAAAGGGGAAGTTTTGTTCCGTTTTTCCATGAATTGATATCCTCGGTTTTAACGACTCTTTCGTGTGCAAGCCCGTTTTCATTTCCGTGGCCGACATAATTGAAAATCAGACATCCGGAATTTATACGGTTATTGATTGCTATTGTTACGCCGGGATAGGACTGGCCGGCGGCCGAGGTCTCCTGCCTGAAAGCATCAAGGTATATCTTTTCCACGTTAAATTCCGGAATACTGTCCTGCAGCAGCAGGGCAAGGCCTTCCGCATCAGCCATATGGGCATTGCCGTCCTCATCGTCGGCAACCATGCATATCATGTTCTTCCAGTCGCCGGTATTGGCCGGGTCAAGATAGCTGCTTATTTTGTTTACCACAATACGCGCCTGTGAGGTATCAGTGACAGGAATACGTCCGATCCCGATATCTTCCGTTCCTTCCGCTTCTCCCTTCCCGTCTTCAAGCAGGCCGTAGAAATCGTCCGAGGTGAATGAAGAAACAATGATATTGGAATTCTGTGACTGGTATGTGGGAATGTAATTCGGGTTATCCGGAGGGTTTGTTTTGTTTTCGTAGGAGCCGTCGCCGAAAAGGAGAAGGTATTTCAGCGGGATGGCAGTATCTTTCTGTTTGAGATATTTCATCCTTAGAAAGTTTCTGATAGCTGCTATGTCGGGAATACCACCGGAGAATTCATTGTAGATCTCCCCTGGTGTCACTATGAGCGAAACAAGTCCGCTTTCCCTGAAATGCAGGTCGGCCAGCTGCCGGGCATATTTTTTGAAAAGGGGATGACTGACTATCACCATTCCGGCAGGGGCAGAAGAGTGAAGATCCTGATTTGCCACGGGAACCGGTCTGGAAAGAGGCTGTTGTGCATCTGAGCTGCTGAACACGACAAATTTTCTGAGTGAATCGGAACTTGCCCTGAAAACAATATTCTCTCCCTGTCTTGCCCGGTTCACGTTTTTCGGATTCCCGGGATCGGTGATATCCCATACAAGAGGATCCTGCCCGGGACTGCTGACAGAATATTCAGTCAGATTTTCCGCAGATACGGTCCTGTAATCAAGGATATGAATTGTTTTCCCCCTGTAAACATTATGCTTTCTGGCATGCAGACTTACAAAGTCCAGCCATCCCCTGGCACCGGGATCCGTTTCATTTCTGAAGCCCATGCTGTAAACCGGATTGGCTGACAAGGGCAGCATGGTTCCGGATGAATCGCTTATCCGGGCATAGGTCCCTGTATAATTATGCATGTTAACATCCTGTACATGTATTGTCTTCAGCAGGTTTTCTCCTTCCGAGAATCTGAATTCCGATACTGAGGGAGCCCTTGCCAGGACTCTTATCCTGTACCTGATTGCTTCGGTACTTACCAGGTCCGTGAAGCCCGGCCTGATCTCCAGCGGAGTCAGTGAAGAAAGGGGCTGATACCATTCCCGTCCTGATTTGATTATATTTTCACTTTCCTGTTCATGGATGAAAAGAAGGTCTGATTCCGACGAATAATAATCCGGTTCCCCGGGAAGGGCTGCTGCCCCGGATATTGTTTTCGTGGGTCCGCCTCCCGAAGTGATGAAATAAAATGCGGTATCCGAATAATTGTGTCTTATAAAATCATACTTGGCTTCTTTTTCGTTATATTCCCATCTGTGGGTTGCCTGTCCGTAAAAAAGAAGATAATCGCCTTCACCAAAAGTGCTGCCGTTTCCTCCGGAAAGGAATACCGCAATCTCCCTTAGATCATCCGGGGCAGGATCACTGGTATAATATGAGAGCTGACCGAAATTATTGGCAAACAGCCGTGGACTGGAAGGATCACTTAAGCCGGCCTCTTTAAGCTGTGAATAGCTGATTTTGTAAATACCGTCTCCGGACACCGCAATTTTAAACCATTTTCCTGATGAGAGGACCGAAGAAGAGGAATAGTTTTCATTGGATGTTTGCGAGAACAGAATGGCGGGTATGAAAGCCAATATAAGTGATATATTATGCAACAATCTGAACATCATTACGTACAAAGACACAAATTTAACATGTTCTTTGACTTAATTTTTTTATTGTTTACAGCCAGGCAAAATTAAAATAATAACGCTTTAAAAACGTTGATATTGCAGCGTGCGAAATTATGGCAAAGCAAGTTATGGAAATTATCTTCCTGGTAATTATCACCGGGGGAATCACGCACGGGCAATATTCTGACGCCGGCTTTGATTATCAGGCAATCATGCTGGATAATCCCGGACTTTCCGGTGCTGAAGGAGATGGATTGCTCAGGGTGTCATTCATTAATTATTATCCCGGACAGGCTTATAATCTTTTTTCGGGAAGGATGTCATATGATGGCTATTTTCCATCTTTGCACGGAGGTGTTGGGATTTTTGTCTCGAATGATTACCTGGGCGGTATCATTAATGATCTGCAGGGCGGATTCTCCTATGCCTATTATTTCAGGGCAGGAGAAAAGGTATTTATCAGTGCCGGTCTTTCAGCCTCCTTGTGTCACAGGGCTTATGACTTCAGCTCTTCAGTACTGCCTGAGCAGATCGACCCCAACGGGAATATAGTTTACCCGGGAAGTGAAACAGTGTCACGGGAAGGCCGGAGCGTTCTGGATCTGGGCACAGGATTTCTTTTTATGACAGACAGGATTTTCTGGGGAATTTCGGTAAACCATCTGACGGAGCCGGATATTGATTATTCGGGTGATCAGTCAGGAAAAACCGGAAGGAAGCTGCTGGTGCATGCAGGGGGGGATTTTGATATTATGCGGGAAAAGGAATTTAAGCTCAGGCCACTGGCTAAATGTGAGATCACGAAAGCTTATTATTCGGCGGGAGCAGGAGTGGTTGCCGAAGGAAAAAATCTGTCGGTCAGTACAATTTTAATAGGAGACAGGGAAAGGAATATTGACCTTCAGGCCGGATTCGGAGTGAATACCTCAGGTGTGAAATTATTTTACAATTACCGTTTCAATATCGCATCGGGAAAAAATCTTCTTCCGTTCTCACTTTTGCATCATGTGGG
>JAAYKX010000121.1 GCA_012522155.1 Bacteroidales bacterium | reverse complement strand
TCTTTCACGGCGGGTAAGATAGATCATCATTCAAACATTTAGGCTGCAATATTAGCCATTAAAGTTGATCTTTTTAAATATATTTAAGCTCAAAATTGTTGAACTGACGCCTATTTGATTGAAGACTCTGAACGTATTACTGGTTGCCGCCACTGAGGCTGAAGCCGCTGTGTTCACAAAAGCTGCCGTCCCCGGTGCCGGACGGAATACGCCCTTCGGGCAGGATGACTCCCCTGAACGGAATGGTTTCTCCGGGCAGGATGGCATATCTCAGCAGGGTGATTTCCCGGGGCGGAGTGACTTCCCGGAACGGGAACGGGATGACTTTCCCGGAGGTGATGGCATATCTGACGGATATGTTATGGGAAATTTAAATCTCAGCATACTGGTCACGGGAATTGGGAGCACTGCAACAGCATGGGCTCTCACCAGGCGGCTCTGTACCGGACCCCGGCCTGATCTTGTCATAAATGCCGGAATTGCAGGAAGTTTCAGGGATTCTTTAAAAACAGGGGATGTAGTGATACCTGTTTCAGACTGTTTTGCAGATGAAGGTGTTGAAAGTGCGGAAGGATTTCTCACTCTTTCCGAAGCCGGTCTTCAGGATCCGGACAAGCATCCTTTCACTAAAGGCCGGATAAATACATTCAGCAGCGCTGCCGGCATTTATTATTCTGATACAGGAGATCAGTCTTCCGGCGCGGGGGATCAGCAACCTTCTCCCTTTTTTGGTAAAAAGACTGTTGTGCCGGACAGTTTCTTTAAGCTGGCCTCCGGGACTATCAGGTCTGTAAATGCGGTGACGGTCAGTACCGTTACCGGCAGCCTTGAAACAGCCGGCAGACTCATGCGGAAATATGATCCCGATATAGAGACGATGGAAGGAGCAGCCTTCTTTTATGTATGCAGCCGGGAAGCTGTTCCCTTTATTGCCCTGAGAGCCGTTTCCAACAGGGTGGGGATACGTGACCGTGGCAGCTGGAACATACCTCTTGCCCTTGAAAACCTTACTTTGGTTCTTGAAAATCTTCTTAAAAAACTCTGCTGAAAATATGAAACTGACACTGGGCTTTTCGCCATGCCCTAATGATACTTATATTTTTGAAGCCATGGTGCATGGCAGTATTGATACTGAAGGACTCGAGTTCGATTATTTCATGGCTGACGTGGAAGATCTTAACCACAGGGCTTTCAGGGGACTGACGGATATTACAAAGATGAGCAGCCATGCTTACTCGTATGCCGCGGATAACTATCTCATCCTGGATTCGGGAAGTGCCCTGGGATATAAAAATGGTCCCCTGCTTATTGCCGGAAGAAAAATGACTGATAAGGAAATTTCAGTCTCGCGGATAGCCATTCCCGGAAAATATACAACAGCCAACCTCTTGTTCAGTCTTGCATGGCCGGATGCAGTCAGTAAAACCGAATATCTCTTTTCGGAAATAGCTGATGTTGTGGTGGATGACAGGGCTGATGCCGGACTGATAATTCATGAAACAAGGTTTACCTACCGGGAGAAGGGATTGATAAAACTTGCCGACATGGGGCATTTCTGGGAAGAAATGACAGGTCTGCCGGTCCCCCTGGGTCTGATAGCAGTCCACAGGAGGATTCCCGCTGAAATTGCACTGAAAGTAAACAGGGTCATCCGCAGAAGCCTGGATTATGCCGTTATGCGTTCTTCCGTGATAAGTGAATTCATTGAAGAGAATGCCCGTGAAATGGAAGATTCAGTGATCAGAAGTCATATAAACTTATATGTCAATGAGTTTACTGTCAGCCTGGGAAATGATGGCAGAAAAGCCATATCCACACTGTTTGGGAAAGGGCGTGAGAAGGGCGTCGTTCCGGAGCTTCCGGCAGGGATATTTCTTGAAGTCTGAAAAAGAAGCGTCAGACTGATTTTTAAAATTTGCTTAAACAATGGTTTGTTAAACTTTTGAGTTTGTCATTTTTGCTAAATGCATATGTTTGATATTAAAAAAATCTTTTCCTGATATGAAATTTGAAGATCTTGTACTCAGAACCCGCTCTTACAGGCGTTTTGATGAATCCGTCAGAATAGACCGCGACACTCTTGAGAAGCTGGCAGGGCTGGCCAGGCTGTCACCGTCTGCAGCCAACCGGCAGCCTCTTAAATTTATTCTTATCAGTTCGCCGGAGGATTGCCGGAAAGTATTCCCATCCCTGGAATGGGCCGGGTATCTGGAGGACTGGGATGGTCCTGCAGCAGGTGAAAGAGCTGCGGCATACATTGTCATACTGGGAGACAGGACGCTTGCTGAATCATTCGGGGTGGATCACGGTATTGCGGCGCAAAGCATCATGCTTGGTGCCACTGAAGCAGGATTCGGCGGCTGTATCATAGCCTCGGTAAACAGGGAAGAGCTGAGGAAGGACCTTAGCATAGGGGACAGGCTTGACATATTGCTGGTGCTGGCTCTTGGCAGACCCGCAGAAAAGGTGATAATAGATGAGATGAAAAATGCTGATATCAGATACTGGAGGGACGGGGAGGACAATCATCATGTTCCGAAAAGGTCCCTTGACGAACTCATAGTAAAACACAATCCCTGAATCCGTATACTGATCAGTATCAGGCTATCACGCTATCAGTGTATCAGACTGTCAGGGTATCAGTGTATCAGACTGTCAGGGTATCAGTGTATCAGGCTGTCAGGGTATCAGTGTATCAGGCTGTCAGGGTATCAGTGTATCAGACTGTCAGGGTATCAGGCTATCACGCTATCAGGGTTCCGGGAGATGATACCTAACCCTTTATAAATATGGCCTTTATGATATGGCTTGCCATTTTGGGGTTTTCCTTCAGGCGGCGGGTTGAATAGCCAAACCATTCTTTACCGAAGGGAACATATACCCTCATGGTATGACCTTTGTCCACAATGCTTTGCCTTAGTTTCGGACATACTCCGTAGAGCATCTGAAATTCATAGAGCTCCCGGGGAACACTGTATTCCGATATGAGCCTGTATGCATTTTCGATCAGGAACTTATCATGTGTGGCAATACCAACATGTATCCTGTTTTTAAACATATACTCCAGGTCTTCAATAAAATGATGGTTGATCTCATCATATTTCCTGTATGATATGGCTTCGGGTTCAATGTAAATACCTTTGCACAGCCTGATACTCAGGGGTGCTTCTTCAGAATTGAGCTCACGGAGGCTTTTCAGGTCGTCCAGTGTCCTTTTCAGACAGGCCTGCAAAACCAGTCCGACATTTGAGGGGAATTCCTTTTTCAGTTTTGTGAAAAGTTCTATTTCCTTTGTGGTACATGCTGAATCCTCCATGTCGATCCTTATAAAGCCCCTGTATGATGCTGCCCTGGCAACTATTTCCCTCATATGGCGGTAGCATGTCTCTTCATCAATAAGCAGTCCGAAACTTGTGGGTTTTACTGAGAAATTTCCATCAATGCCGCTGCAGCAGACCCTGTCTATAAGTTTAAGATATTCAAGCTTGTTGACTTCGGCTTCATCGGGATTTTCAATGAACTCACCCAGTATGTCCAGGGTGACCTTTATATTGGCGGTATTGAGTTCTTCTGATACTCTTATTGCATCAGCGGCCGTTTCGCCGGAAATATAGGATTTCGAAAAAATCCATATCAGTTTCTTCGGCAGGTAAGGAAGAATTGATGCAATGAACTTATTGAACATGGCCGGCAATTGTTGATAATTGTTAATTTCCAGCTGCTAATTAAGCTTGTATCAATTTAATTTTTGATGACCTTTGTCATCGGAACTGATACATAAGCCTGTTCTCTGCTTATGACAAGTGACAAGAAGATGATCAGCGGCCGGATTGATCCACAATTATTTAGGTCCCGGCCGGGGCAGATGCAAAAAAAATTCTGTTAATAACTTTAACTTTTGGTGATAAAATCCGTACAACGGAGAAATCTAGCTTTGATAGATTTGGTTATTTTAGCAATTGGAAAGTTAAGTTTACAGGTTTGCATAAAAGGATCAGTTATATAATTATACTGTCATTTTTCCTTTTTGTCAAGAGTCAGGGCCAGGATCCGACATTCTCGCAGTTTTATGCGAATCCTTTATATCTGGCTCCGTCATTTGCAGGAGCCACCGAGGATTACCGGTTTGGGATGAATTACAGGAACCAGTGGCCTGCTGTGCCGGGTGTCTTTCATACCTACAGCATTTCGCTTGACAAATATCTGCACAATTTCAATTCGGGAATAGGTGTGCTGGCAACCTATGACGTGGCCGGCTCGGGTGATCTGAGCACGACAAATATAGGATTGTTGTATTCCAAAGATTTCAATATCAACCAGGACTGGCATATAAGGCCGGGTGTGGAATTTAAGTTCTATTACCTCGGACTGAATATTTATAAGCTGGTATTCAACAGTCAGATGACCGGAAGCGGTACCACACCCTCGGTTTATCCCCCTCCCTTTGAAAATGTTGCTGATGTTGACTTTGCCACTTCGGCACTGGTCTACAATGACAGGATATGGGCAGGGTTTACACTTGACCATCTTCTAGTTCCCAAAACTTCCTTCTACGGTGAGGAAGGACATGTCCCGGTAAAATTCAATCTTTTCGGGGGTACCCAGATAATGAGGAAAACCCGGCTGAAGGTAAAGCTTCAGGAAGTGCTTTCCGTTGCTCTTAATTTTCAGAAGCAGGCAAAATTTTACCAGACCGATGTTGGTGTTTATTATTACCGCGATCCTCTTATATTCGGACTGTGGTACAGGGGAATCCCATTTGTCACGAGTCAGGCAGGGGATGCCGTCATCGGACTTCTGGGAGTGAAGACAGGTCAGTTTCATCTCGGGTACAGCTACGACTTCACCATATCAAATCTTATCAGTTCAACTGCCGGCGCGCATGAGCTGTCACTGGTATACGAATTCAATACATTTTCAATTAATTCACCTAAGCGAAAGATCAGGGCAATTCCCTGTCCCGAGTTTTAAGACGGTGTAATTTACTTCTTTAAATTAGTTCGGTTTCTTTTAATTGTTTTTATATTTGCGGACTAATGTTTAACCAATATTCAATCTGTGATGAAGAATCTTTCCATTGCCTTGTTTTCCTTCCTGTTTCTTGCAATTACCGTTCTTTATATATTTCATTTCACCGGAAAGAAGAAGGAAGCTGTCCGTGAGCCTGTGAGAACTCCCGTGGAAGTCAGTTCGCAGGGCATAGCATTTGTCGACATTGATTCGGTTATAATGAATTTTGATATGTTTTTTGACCGCAGGGATGAGCTGATGGAAAAGCAGAGAAAAGCTGAGGCTGAACTCACGTCAAAGGGAACCAGGTATGAAAGGGATGCAAGGGATTTTCAGGAAAAGGTTACCAAGGGGCTGGTCACCAGGGCTACTGCCGCAGAAATGGAACAAGGTCTCCTTCAGCAGCAGCAGGATCTTATCACCCTTAGGGATGAGCTTCAGACAAACCTGATGGAAGAGGAACAGGTCATGAACAGGCAGATAATTGATTATATAACCACTTATCTGGAGCAGAACAGATCGGAATTCAATTTTCAGTATGTCCTGGGCAGATCCTTCGGAGGTGTTGTACTTTATGGTGATGAAGGTCTTGATATCACCAAAAGGGTAAGTGACGCCATCAATTCCAAATACAGATCGGAAAAATCCAAAAAGTAGGGATCATGGGCTTTGCCACCGGGTGGCTTTCGCAAAAAGCTCTCTTCCCGGAATTATTCAAGGAAAAACCAAATGACAATACAGGTATAATAGTTGTTATACCTGCATATGACGAGCCGGATATTACTCTTGTCCTGGATTCGCTCTCTTCATGCAAAAAGCCTGAATGCAGTGCGGAAGTCATAATAATAGTGAATTTCGGGAAGGATGCCGGAAGGCAGCCGGTACTGAACAACAGGAAATGTATAGAAAACATGGAAGAGTGGAAGAGGAAAAATTCCTCCTCCTTTTTCCGTCTTTTCCATTATGACGCCGGTTCACCGGCAATAAAGGGCTGGGGTGTCGGTCTTGCCAGAAAGACAGGTATGGATGAGGCACTCAGAAGGTTTGACACCCTTGATAATCCGGAAGGAGTCATCGTTTGTCTTGATGCAGACTGTACCGTTCATGAGGACTATTTTCTGTCTCTCGAAAAGGAGCTTCTTAATAACAGGAAGGTTCGTGCCTGTTCGCTTTATTTTGAACATCCCCTCGGGAATGATCCCGGCCCTGCTTCCCCTTATTGGGGCATAGTACTGTATGAGCTGCATCTGCGTTACTATGTCGGTGCACTGAGAGCCATAGGCTATCCCTTTGCATTTCATACCGTCGGCTCGGCAATGGCCGTGAAGGCAGGGGAATATATGAAGGTAGGGGGAATGAACCGCAGGCAGGCCGGAGAGGATTTTTATTTTATTCAGAAACTGGTCCAGTCGGGCAGGTATTTTTCCCTTAACTCAACTGCCGTATATCCGTCGCCCAGGCAATCACACAGAGTGCCTTTCGGAACGGGGGCAACAATCGGCAAGCTTGCTGAAGGTGCGGAACAGCAGTTCTTTACCTATAATATTAATGCTTTCAGGGAGCTGGAAGTCCTGTTCGCCATGAAGGATGATCTGTTCCGTTCCGGTAAAAAGGAATGGGACAGTCTCTATGATGATCTTCCCCCGGGCCTGAAATATTTTTTGGAAAGGGATGACTGGCTTTTGAAACTGGAAGAGATAAGGTCAAATACAGCCTCTTATGAATCATTCAGCAAAAGATTTTTCGGATGGTTCAACATGTTCAGAATAGTAAGGTTCATGAATTCGGTTCATGATGAGGTCTATGAACGGAAACCTGTTGCCCGTGCGGCCTGCGACCTGCTGAATCATATTGGTCATGATGGGGTTTCGGATGATGCTCTGTCTTTGCTGAAATATTTCAGGCAGCTCGACAGGGAGAGTCACTGATTCTGTCTTGAGATTTTCCTTTCTTCACGTGGAGTAAGAATAATATAGAGATCCTCATCAGGCTTCTTCATTCTGTATTCTTCACGTGCAAATTTTTCCAGATTGTCATTGCCGGTCTTCAGTTCCCGTAGCTTCCTGCTCTCTTCCTCAATCTTGTTGATATAATATTCCTTTTGATTTCTGAGCTTTTTCAGTTCCCGCATTTCCCTGTATCTTGATATAAGATTGTTGGAATCGAGAAGAAGTATCCATATCAGGAAAAGGACTATGGTAAGAACATATTTGTTCCTGAAAAAAGACGGTATCCTGTCTGGAAAACTGAATCTTGCCATCCTGATGCAAAGCTATGAATTTTTTTTCATTTTCCGGTTCCGCTCCCGCTTCCGCAATGGCCCGATACTGCCGGAGGCAGACAGCCGTGGTGCCTGGCGGACTTTTTTGCCAGCAGCCGGATCAGTATGCCATTTTGTTAAGGGTGTTTATACTGCCTGTGGCAAGCAGGCGGTCATAGCGTTCCCGGGGATTTCTGTAATAAACCAGTATGTGATAATCGTTTTCCGTTTCGGAATGACTGCCTTCAAACCGGGAGGAGATTCCTTCCTTTACATCCCGGTTTATGAACACATATTCATAGTTGTACCAGCCCTGCTTGAGCAGCATGGTACATTCATACTGTTTACTGCCGGGATTGTAAAGCATGCGGTTCTCCTCACCGAAGGTCCAGTCTGCCAGTAATCCCGAGACAAACATTTTTCCCGCCCCGGGCTTTTCAGGTAAAGACAGGGTGAAGTACACATACAGGTAATCCGCGTCGGTATCCGGATCGCGGCCTTCCTGTACAGCAATAAAGTATTTGCCGTTAAAGTCTTTCGAGTAAAAATAGGGTCTGAACTCACGGCTGTTCGAGGGCAAAAGCAAAACGTGATATTCCGGGGCACGGTAATCAATTCTTTCTATGTTTTCGCCAGGACGTTTTATGCTTCTGATGTCGAAATACCTGTATTCATTTCCTCCCCTGAAAATATTCCTGTCGGAGAGTGAAGTGTATTTCAGTTCATCACTTCCGTAAACATCGGGTTTGAGATTCATCTTTGCATTGTTCCATCTTCCGTTCTGCAGGATGAAGGAATAGATATTCCTGAAAGGATCAATAATTCCCAGTCCTGCAATATTTACTGTAAAATCCACCTGCTGCTTTTCGTGCTTACTGTCCTCTGTCTGCGGACGGTGAACCGAGATATCTATTCCGGCAGCATCCTCGCTTATCATGAAGCGCCTGGTGATGACGGGCGCAGCCGGCTTGTCATAGGGATAAACATAGAGAATGTAGTTTCCCGAAAGCAGGGGTTTCAGTCTTTCTTCAGGGAATATGAGTCTGTAATGAAAATAAGACCTGGTGGTATTGAATGAGGGCCTGTAATCGCTTATTTCTTCATAGCTGAAACCTTCGAGATAATCACTGGTAAAAAGATCCGACTTCTGCCAGTCCTTGTTACAGTGAATAAACGTGTAATAATATGTTTCGGGATGATCATCAAGGAGGTCGAAATAAAAGGCAAGCCTGTCGGAACTGTTGAGACGGATAATGGGGTATGAAAGATTCCATTCCTCCCTGTGGATACGGACCGTTTTAATCCTTTTGTCAAAAATGCTGTCGGTATGGAAAAGCGGGTCGTAGGAAGTTGCCTTTGTGAATGGCTGCAGGAATGCGGAAAAGATGATATATATCAGTATTCTTTTCATTTTACGGGCTGCAGTTGGAAATATGCAAACATAATACAAAAAAATACAATCATATTAAGCATTTTTAGCAATTTTTAAAGAGCTATTTATACATTTGCACACAATGTTATTTAATTAACATATCCCGGTTTTCGTTTTATTCTGCTAACATGGAGTTAAATTAAAAAATGACCAGAAAAATAAGATTGAAGAAAGGATTGGATATTCCTCTGCCCGGGAAAGCTGAAAAAATCATTTCAGCTGCTGCTGTCCCCGGACTTTTTGCTGTTAAGCCGGTTGATTTTCCGGGACTTGTTCCCAAACTGGATGTCAGGCCGGGTGACAGTGTAAAAGCCGGTTCACCACTTTTTCATGACAAGATCAGACCCGGAATACTTTACACATCTCCCGTAAGCGGGACTGTAAGATCCGTTGAAAGGGGTGATCGCCGGAAAATACTTGAAGTGATTGTGGAAAAAAGCGGCGATGGCCATGTTGATTTCGGGAAGGCTGATCCGGCATCCCTCAGTGCTGAGAAGATAAAGGAAAAGCTTCTCGCTTCAGGTCTCTGGCCCGCAATAAGACAGAGACCCTACCAGGTGGTGGCAAATCCGGAAGACAAGCCCAAGGCTGTTTTTATATCAGGCTTTGACACCGCTCCCCTTGCACCTGATAATTATTTCATAGTTGAAAATTCCGACAGTTCATTATTTCTTGCCGGCATAAGGGCAGTTGCCGGACTGACTGAAGGGAAGGTGCATCTGGTGCTTGACGGACAGAGGAAGGCGCCGGCCCTCCTTGAGGATTGTCCCGGTGTGGAAGTGTCATATTTTTCCGGACCGCATCCTGCCGGTAATGTGGGAATTCATATTCATCATCTCGACCCTGTCAATAAGGGTGAAGTGGTGTGGTTTGTCAATCTTCAGGATATTATTGCCATAGGCAGGCTTTTTGCCGAAGGCAGATATTATCCGGAAAGGATTGTGGCACTCTGCGGATCGGAAGTCATTAAACCACAATACTACAGAATGTTATCCGGCAGTTCGGTAAAAAATATTGTAAAAGACAATATTAACACCGGGAAGATGAGATATATAAGCGGAAACGTCCTTACGGGCCTTAAAATATCTGAAGAAGGTTTCCTGGGCTATTATGATTCACAGATAACAGTGATACCCGAGGGTGACCATTTTGAACTGCTTGGCTGGGCGGCACCCGGGATACGGAAGTTCAGCTTTCACCGTGCCTTCCTTTCAAATCTTCTTCCTCAAAAATCATATAATATCGACACAAATCTTCATGGGGGGGAAAGAGCATTTGTGCTTACCGGGAAATATGAGAAGGTACTGCCCATGGATGTTTACCCCATGCAGCTGTTCAAGGCAATTCTTGCCGAAGATATTGAACTGATGGAAAACCTTGGCTTATATGAAATAGCCGGGGAAGATGTTGCGCTCTGTGAGTTTATCTGTCCCTCAAAGATAGAGATCCAGTCCCTGGTCAGAAAAGGCCTGGATATGATGATGAAGGAAATGAGTTAATAAAACCGAGTAATATATAAAATGGATTCCCTAAGAAAACAGCTGGACAAGCTTAAACCCCACTTCTCCGAAGGAGGCAGGTTTCAGAAGTTGCATTCGGTATTTGATGGCTTTGAAACCTTTCTGTTTGTTCCGGACAAGGTGACCTTTAGTGGATCTCATATCCGCGACAGTCTGGATATGAAGCGGACGATGACGATTGTCATCATGGCTCTTGTCCCTGCTCTTCTTTTTGGCTGTTACAACACCGGCCTTCAGTATTTCAGGTCAACCGGTGCAGATGCATCTGTTTTGCAAATGTTCTGGTTTGGCTTTCTCAGATTATTGCCTCTTATCATAGTCAGTTATGTAACAGGACTGGGTATTGAGTTCGCGGCAGCGCAGATCAGGGGACATGAGATCAATGAAGGATTTCTTGTAACGGGTATTCTGATACCGCTGATAATGCCTATTGATGTTCCGCTGTGGATGCTTTCACTTGCAACTGCTTTTTCAGTTATCCTGGGAAAGGAAGTGTTCGGCGGCACGGGAATGAATGTTTTTAATCCCGCCCTTATGGCGAGAGCATTCATTTTCTTCAGTTATCCGGGATGGATGACCGGGGATAAGTTCTGGACGAATGGACTGGTATCCGGAGCCGGTGTGATTGACGGATATTCAGGTGCTACCCCGCTGGGACTCTGTGCACAGGGACATTCTGCAGACATGCCTTCCTTTATGGAAATGTTTATAGGAACCATTCCCGGATCGGTGGGTGAAACATCGGTTCCGGCAATACTTATAGGTGCACTGATACTGATAATTACCGGTATAGGAAGCTGGAAAATAATGCTGAGCATGTTTGGCGGAGGCCTTACAATGGCTTTGCTTCTTAATGCTTTTGGAAGCAGTGAATTTATGCAGCTGCCTTTTTATTATCATTTTGTTATGGGAGGCTTTGCCTTCGGGGCAGTCTTTATGGCAACCGATCCGGTGACAGCATCACAGACGGAAAAGGGAAAGTGGATATACGGCTTTATGACGGGAATACTTTCAATACTTTTCAGAGTGCTTAATCCGGCATATCCTGAAGGTGTCATGCTTGCAATCCTGCTGATGAACCTTTTTGCC
>JAAYKX010000120.1 GCA_012522155.1 Bacteroidales bacterium | reverse complement strand
TCGGGGCCGACAACAAGCTCATCCGTAAAATATTCATTTTCGAGGGCTGGCTTATATCAATCACCGGAACAATTGCGGGTTTGATACTGGGTTTTATCATCTGCTGGATACAGCAGGAATATGGTGTTGTCAGACTGAATACCACAACCCTTATCATGGAATCCTATCCGGTTGTGATGAAGCTCAGGGATTTCATAATAATACCCGCTACAGTCCTGCTTATAGGCTTCTGGGCAGCATGGTATCCCGTCAGGTTTCTTACCAGAAAATATCTGGGCAAACATGAAAAACAGTCAGAAACATGATCCGCAGAATGAATAAAATATTACCGCTCATTGCTTTATGCCTTCTCTTCATCCCTTCATGCAAAAGCGAAGAGAAGAAGGGACTCATTCCTTTGAAAACCTTTTCCAGAATCATGTATGAAGTGCATCTGTCTGACGGTCTCCTTTCATCAACCGTGATCCGCAACAGATACTATGCCAGGGACTCTGTTGCCAATTACCGGGATATTGCCGAAAATCACGGCTATACAAAAGAAGCCCTGGACAGGACCTTAAAATATTATTTCACTCATGAACCAAAAAAGTTTATCAGGATATATGATAATACCATAGCCACGCTTACTGAAATGGAGCTGAGACTTGAAGATGAGGTGGCTTCTTCCCCTCACATGACCGGCGGAATGTGGAAAGGGAAGACAGCTTATCATTTTTCGGGTCTTCCGGACACCACCAGGATCACCTTTGACCATATATTCCATACGCCGGGTGTTTATTCGGTAAAATTCACACTTACCCTCCATCCGGCCGACCAGTCTGTCAATCCCCGTCTGACAGCCTGTATATGTCCTGCCGACAGCCTCTCTGACAGGGAGACCGAATATTTCAGCGGCCCCGGATACCTGAAGGACGGACAACGCCATACATATAATTTTCCCATACTTATCTCCGGCAGGCTGCCGGTACTTTTCAGGGGAAAGCTTCTTGATTTTGAAAATAACCCCGGCGGACATCACAGATACGGCATAGTTGAAAATATCTCGTTCACCCTTACTTCTTCAGGCCT
Organism: Bacteroidales bacterium; assembly: GCA_012522155.1. Taxonomy (GTDB): domain Bacteria; phylum Bacteroidota; class Bacteroidia; order Bacteroidales; family VadinHA17; genus LD21. The sequence continues at coordinate 7,495 of JAAYKX010000120.1, read as the reverse complement.
ATGAGACGCTTGTCTGCCAGCCTCATTTTAACGAACGACAGACCGCCTCTTGAAAATGGTATTGTAACGACAGCTGCTGACGGTACCATTCTGAAAGTTGAAAGCGGAAACGGAACAGCGGGACCGGATACGGAGTTTTACAACGGAATCATCATACCCGGATTCGTGAACTGCCACTGCCATCTCGAACTGTCCCACCTGAAAGGGATGATCCCCGCAGGAAAAGGTCTTGGATCATTTCTGACAGAACTTAGCGCGGCAGAGAGAGCAGAAAGGGAAATGGCCGAAAAAGCAGCAAGAAGAACGACAGGAGAAACGGCAGAAAAAACGACAGGGGAAGCAGCAGGGCAAGCCAACCCCGAAGCCATTGTTGCAGCGGCTGAGGCTGCTGACAGGGATATGTACAGGGAAGGAACAGAATTATGTGCCGATATATGCAATAACTCATCAACCTTCGGGATAAAGAGTAAAAGCCGTATCAGCTATTTCAATCTTATTGAAGTATTTTCACCCGATCCCGCCCTTGCCCCGGGGAGAATACAGCATGCTGCAAACCTGGCTGCCGAAAGTACAAAGGCAGGCCTTCCCTTCAGTATTGTTCCCCACAGTGTTTACAGCGTATCGCTTCCCCTGTTCAGACTGATTAAGGAAAAAAGCAGCGGAAACCGGGTGAGTTCAATACATTTCATGGAATCCGAAGGGGAAGAGATGTTCCTTTCGGACCGCAGCGGACCGCTGATGGAGGCTTTCTCCTGGGCCGGACTTATCCCTGCCGTACTGCATACGCCGGAAAACAGTGTCTCTGCCATCCTGGATGAAGTCACTCCCTCGGGATCACTCATCCTTGTACATAACATACATGCCGGCAGGGAAACAGTCAGAAAGATCAATCCCCGGGGAAATGTATACTGGTGCCTGTGTCCCGTTTCCAATCTCCGTATTGAGGGAAGAATGCCACCCCTTGCCATGCTTATGGAAGAGGGCTGCGATATTGTTATCGGTACTGACAGTCTTGCCTCAAACGAAAGCCTGGGCATACTGCCGGAACTGAAAACCATTCAGCAACACCATCCCTCAGTCAGGCTGGAAGATCTTATCCGCTGGTCAACGATCAATGGCGCAAGGGCCCTTGGACAGGAAAACAAATACGGCAGTATCTCTCCGGGAAAGAGGCCCGGACTTCTTCTTGTTGAGAATGCCGACACTGCAAATATGAAACTGACACCGGATACCACGGTGTCACGCTTAATAAAGAACTGAATATGGCAACCTTCCTTTTTGACGAAATAATTTTCGGACCGGTAAAAAGCCGCAGACTGGGTGTTTCCCTGGGAATAAACCTGCTTCCGGTAAACAGGAAAGTATGCAATTTCAACTGTATCTACTGTGAATGCGGCTGGACGCCGGAAGGACCGGAAATCACAAGTAAAAAACTTCCTTCCCGGAAAGAGGTCCGTGATGCGCTGGACAAAAAGCTTTCCGGTATGAAAGCCGCCAGCCAGGCTCCCGATGTCATAACCTATGCCGGCAACGGGGAGCCCACGCTACATCCGGAATTCCCGGGAATTATAGATGACAGCATCCGGCTGCGTGACAAATATTTTCCTGATGCAAAAATTGCTGTCCTGTCAAATTCCACAACCATCAGCAGACCGGAAATACGGGAGGCCCTGATGAAAGCCGATCAGAACATCCTCAAGCTGGATTCGGCCTTTGACCGTACCGTGAAGATACACAACCAGCCGAAAGTCCGGATAAAGGTTGAAGAACTGATAAAAAACCTCTCGGAACTGAAAGGTAGAGTGATAATCCAGACTCTCTTCCTGAGGGGTACATACCAGGGCCGGGTGATTGACAATACAACACCCGGGGAACTGTCTGCCTGGCTTGAGGCAATTAAAAAGATACAGCCTTCAGAGGTTATGATATACACGATTCACAGGGATACCCCCTCCGGGAGTGACCTCCGCAAGGTTCCGCCCGGCGATCTGAAACGCATCGCCCTGATGGTTAACAGTCTCGGAATAAAAACCCGGGTTTCTGGCTGATATTGAAAAAGAGCAAAAACATACTTATCTGTCCCCTGGAATGGGGACTCGGGCATGCCGGGCGAATGGTCGCCCTGGCAGAAAAGATGCAATGTCCCGGCAGAAACATCATATTCGGGGCAGGAGAAAAACATCTCGCCTTTATAAAAAATGAACTGCCCGGAATAAACTGTCTCAGCTTCCCGGGCTTCAGACCGGTATATTCACGTTACCTGCCCCAGTATATCATAATCTTTCTTCAGATACCCCTTCTCGTTTATCATACTGTAAGGGAACATATCATACTGAAAAAAATGATTGCACGCCATTCGCTCGACATGGTGATAAGTGACAACAGGTTCGGCCTGTGGAACAAGAAAATAACATCGGTTTATGTGACCCATCAGCTGCGGATACTGTTTCCCTCCAGCCTTTCCTTCCTGGAATTCACCGGAGTGCAGCTCCACCGGAAAATAATCAGCAGGTTCAGATGGTGCCTGGTTCCTGATCTTCCGGGTGATGTGAACCTGACAGGAAGAATGTCACACGAAATGAAACTGCCGGCTAATATCAGGTTCACGGGAATACTGTCACGTTTCCGGACCTGTGGTATGCCTGAGGGTCTTCCTGCCGGAAAAAAAGAAACGATATGCGTGATATTGTCCGGACCCGAACCGCAGCGCGGAATTCTTGAAAGGAAGATCACTGCAGTACTGGCTGAAGAAAACAGGCAGGCTATCATCCTGGGCGGCAAACCACAGGAAGGTACACAAAAAGAGACAAAAGGGAATATTACTTATTACAGTCATGCCGGCCGCCGTGAAATGCAGGAAATCATTGCCGGCAGTGAACTTATCATTGCACGGGCAGGCTATAGCACTATCATGGAGCTTGTCAGCCTTAACTGCAGGGCTCTGCTCATACCCACACCCGGGCAGACCGAACAGGAATACCTTGCATCGCGCCTTGCGGAAATGGGCTGGTTCACCTGCATATCCCAGAAGGATCTGAAAGGTGTTCTGCCCTCCGGACCGGGACTTCCCGGCATAAAGGATGATATCATAAAACAGAGCGGGGAACTTCTTGACAAAGTGCTGAAGGAAATATCAGACGAAACCGAGATATAACAATGATCCCGCTGAACCCAGTAAAAACCCTGCCCATATTTCTGAAGGCGTATGGGCCTTGAGCCACAAACGCGACGACATCACCAGTCCTGATACAAGTATTACAACGATCAGCATCCATGTAAGTGAAATCTGCATTCTGAATGAAAGTACCATGACCAGGGCTGTTATTGCTCCGCAGGCCGTGGCATGAAGGGATATCCTGAACCAGAAATTTACTATTGTCACAGCCAGTACCAGTGCTGCGGCGCAGATGATAAAGGATTTGATGAACAGGGGTATGTGGAACCTGTAAATCAGGTATACCGTGAATGCATAAAACATTGTGGTGGTGACAAGCGGCAGTATCCTTTCCTTCCTGTTACCGATTGTCCAGGTGCTGATCAGGTTCCTGAACCTGAAATAAGTAATCATCATAAGGGGAATAAGGACATTGTTGATGATCACTATGAACAGGATTATTTTCTTTACCTGAAAGGGAAGGTATCCGTAAAGAGCCGGACAGGTGAATATTATCAGCAGTCCGTAAACGGGCATCAGCAGCGGGTGAAACAAAACTGATACAAGCTGTGCAAGCCTGTCGTCGATCGAAACAGATTTCTCCCTTAACATCATATTTCCCTTCTGAGCCGTGCAACGGGTATGTTCAGCTGTTCACGGTATTTGGCAACAGTCCTTCTAGCTATCTGATAACCCTTCTCCTGGAGTATCTCTGTCAGGCGTTCATCGGTAAACGGCCGGCGTTTGTTTTCATTTTCAATACAATCCTGCAGGATCCTTTTTATCTCCCTGGTCGACACTTCCCCGCCGCTGTCAGTCTGAAGCCCTTCGGAGAAAAAGAATTTCAAAGGAAAGATACCGAAATGTGTCTGTATGTATTTGCTGTTCGCAACTCTTGAAACCGTGGATATGTCAAGTCCGGTCATCTCTGCAACGTCCTTCAGGATCATCGGCCTTAGCCTGGTTTCATCCCCGTCGATAAAATATTCCTGCTGATATTCAAAAATGGCGTTCATCGTGAGAAGCAGAGTGTTCTGACGTTGCCTGATGGCATCAATGAACCATCTTGCCGAATCAATTTTTTGCTTCATAAACACTATGGCATCCCTCATCTGCTTCTTTTCCCCCTTCTGCCTGCTGTATGCCCTCAGCATTTCAGAATATACGGGGTTGAGTCTCAGCTCCGGAACGTTCTTCGAATTAAGGTGAAGATCAAACCCTTCCTCTGAATGTTCCAGGATGAAGTCGGGGATTATCGGCTGACTCAGTTTGCTGTAGGGGTCACTGTAAAAGCCGCCGGGCTTGGGATTCAGCTTCAGTATTTCCTCTATTGCCTGCTTCAGTTCATCCTCACTGATACCCATGCGGGAAATTATCTTGTCATAATGCCTTTTTGAGAATTCTTCAAAATAATTTTTTATTATCGAATATGCGAGCTGTTCCGAAGGCTGTGTGTTTTCCTTTTTCGCAAGCTGAAGAAGAAGACATTCCCTGAGTGATCTGGCGCCGACACCTACCGGTTCAAGATCCTGAATTACTTCCAGCACCTCTTCAAGTTCCTCAACTGTTGTGTTTATATTTTGCAGGAAGGCAAGGTCGTCCACAATGTTTTCAAGATCTCTCCTCAGGTATCCGTCTTCATCGATATTACCGATAATGAATTCCCCCAGCGCCTGTTGCTTTTCCGTCTGATCCCTCAGACCGTACTGTGATTCAAGATATTCATGAAACGAAGAACCCCCGGAAAAAGGGATCTCCGTTCTTTTCTCATCATCCCTGCTCTGATTATATGTCTGAAGCCTGTAATCGGGAATATCATCTTCTTCAATATAATCATCAAGCGTAAACTCCTCCTGATCCCTGTCATTATCCTCAAAGTCCTGTTCTTCCTGCTGTTCATTATGAACATCCTCATAATCAGATCCTTCCTCAAGAGCAGGATTCTCTTCAAGTTCCTTCTTGATCCGCTGTTCTATCTGCAAGGTAGGCACCTCCAGCAGTTTTATCATCTGTATCTGCTGGGGAGACAGTTTCTGAAGTAGCTTCTGTTGTAACTTCTGCTTTAACATTTCTGCCGCATTCGATCTGTTTACTCCTAATATATCAAAATTCCGCGTTTTTCGGTGTCCTCGGGAAGGGAATAACATCCCGTATGTTTGCCATTCCGGTGACAAACTGCACAAATCTTTCAAAGCCAAGTCCGAAGCCACTATGAGGGGCAGTTCCGAACTTTCTTGTTTCCAGGTACCACCAGAGATCCTTCTCCGGCAGGTCCAGCTCCTGTATTCTTGTACGCAGCTTTTCGTAATCCTCTTCTCTTTGTGATCCTCCGATTATTTCCCCTATTCCCGGGAAAAGGACATCCATCGCCTTAACAGTCTTTCCGTCTTCATTATGCTTCATATAAAAAGCTTTTATGACCTTCGGATAATCGGTAAGGATCACCGGACATTTGAAATATTCCTCAACAAGATATCTTTCATGCTCAGCCTGGAGATCCTTTCCCCACCCTGTTTCATATATCCATTTCCTGCCGGAAGCGGCAAGAATTTCAACTGCCCTGGTATAGGTCGTCCTGATAAAATCATTATTGATGACAAAATCCAGCCTCTCCAGAAGGTCCCTGTTGATCATTTTATTGAGAAAATCCAGATCGTCACTGCAGTTCTCAAGAGCATATCTTATCAGGTATTTGACAAAATCCTCCGCAAGGTCCATATTGTCATCAAGGTCATAGAATGCCATCTCCGGTTCTATCATCCAGAACTCCGCAAGATGCCGGGGAGTATTGGAATTCTCGGCACGAAAGGTTGGTCCGAAGGTATATATCTCGCCGATGGCAAGCGCTCCGAGTTCCCCTTCAAGCTGTCCCGAAACGGTGAGATTCGTTGCCTTTCCGAAAAAGTCCCTGCTGAAATCAACCGATCCGTCTTCTTTCCTGGGCACATTTCCCAGGTCCAGTGTCGTAACCTGAAACATTTCCCCGGCACCCTCGGCATCACTTGAAGTGATAATCGGGGTATGAAGGTAGCAAAAGCCTTTATCGTTGAAATATTTATGAATTGCATAAGCCAGTGCGTGCCGTATTCTGAAAACCGCACCAAAGGTGTTCGTGCGGGGACGAAGATGTGCTATTTCCCTCAGGAACTCCATTGTATGACCTTTTTTCTGAAGAGGATAAGTTTCAGGATCTGATTTTCCGTATAGCTCAATCGACTCAGCCCGGATCTCCACATCCTGGCCCCGTCCTTCCGATCCGGCAAGCAATCCCCTGACTGCAATGCATGCACCGGTGGTTATTTCCTTCATAAGCGCTTCATCAAACCCGGAAACATCTGCTACCACCTGGATATTCTTTATAGTTGATCCGTCATTGAGGGCGATAAATACAATATTCTTTCCCCCCCTCTTTGTTCTGACCCATCCTTTGACGAGTACTTCCCTGTCTGTCCCTTCTGAAAGCAGAAGAGTTTTTATTTTTTCCCGTTTCATCTTAAAATTTAAACATCCCGCAAAAATAATAAAAACAAAACACTGCTGCCTACTGGTTTGAATATTTCTAAAAACTTAATAACTTTGAATTCAAACTGTAACAAATCATTGCTATGGATGAAAATCAGAAAGTTATTGTCGTACCCTGGGATTTCACCCCCGTTGCCGAAAATGCTCTTGCACATGCTGCAAAGATTGGCCGGATGGTAAAGAACGGTATTACCCTGCTTCATATTGTTGATACGGGAATCAAGCCCAGGGCAGAGGGAGAGAAAAAAACCCTGCTGCAGCATGCTGCTCAGGAAGCCTCTCAAAAATACAATATGCCTGTATCATCTCATGTGGTCAGGGGAACAATTTTCAAGTCAATCGCGGAATTTGTGAACGAAAAGGATGCAGATGTTGTAGTGATGGGTACCCATGGCATGAAGGGCATGCAGAAGCTTACCGGAAGCTGGGCTCTGAAAGTGATAGCGAAATCCAAAGTCCCCTTTATCGTTGTTCAGGATCCCCCCCGTGACCAGGAAAGATATCAGAACATCCTTTTCCCCATCGATTTCCGTAGAGAAACCAAGGAAAAAATCAAAATGGCCATCTATATGGGGAAATATTTTGATTCGAAGATGCATATAATGATCACTTCTTCATACGACAAGTCTCTGCAGAAAAGAACAAAGGTCAACATGGCTTTTGCCATCAAATACTTCATCCAGAACAATATTGAATATGAAGTTCATGAATTGCGCAGGGGTAAGGCGGCGGAACAGACCCTGGAGTTTGCCCAGAAAATAAATGCTGACCTGATTCTGATCATAACCACAAAAAATATCTCCTTTGCCGATTATATGC
>JAAYKX010000119.1 GCA_012522155.1 Bacteroidales bacterium | reverse complement strand
CGCATGCCCCGTATGAATCGGACAGTTCCTCAATCAGGTTCTCACCGCTTATACGTACAACATCCTTGTAATTCCTGCAGTCCAGCAAGGGATGATCCAGCCTCCCCTCACTCACCTGCAATCTGATGTTTGTGGCATTCATAAGTACACCGGACGACTCGCTTTGCCGGACCACATGTCTGAGTTCTGCCGCTATGATACCAAAACCATAGCCCTCCAGAACCATCCTGTCCAGTGCCGGACTGACAACCGAGCCCACCGGAGGGAGCTGGGCATTATCCCCGACAAGGATGAGCCTGCAGTCTGTTCCGGAATAAACATATTCGAGCAGATCATCCAGAAGGCTGCCACTGCCGAAAACTGAACTTTCAGAAGCAGTATTTGATATCATTGATGATTCATCAACAATAAAATATGTGTTACGGCTCAGGTTTCTGTCAAGTACGAAACTGCCCGTTCCATCCTTAAGGGATTTTTGACGGTAAATCTTTCTGTGAATTGTAAAAGCCTGTTTCCCGGCATGGGATGCAAGGACCTTGGCAGCCCTTCCTGTGGGAGCAAGAAGAACGGACTTCATTCTCAGCCTGTCCAGTGTCCTGACAACAGAGCTGATAACACTGGTTTTACCGGTGCCGGCATATCCTGTAAGAAGAAAGATTTCGCCGGTGCTGTTATCAGTAATATAGGATGCAATCTTTTCAAGAGCTGAGGCCTGATCCTCTGTTGGAACATTTCCCAGATTTTCACACAGATTTTTATATATTATCCTGTCCCTGCCGTTATTCATTCCCGTTTCTTATTCTGTCCCGTCAGCAATCCTGACCACATCCTTTACTGTCCCGTCAGCTATACTCATCACACATCCCCTACCTTTCCCCGTCAACCACCCTTACCGTATCCTTAACTGTCCCGTCAGCCATACTCACCACATCCCCTACTGCTCCCCGTCAGCAATCCTTACCGTATCCTTTACTGTCCGTCAGCCATACTCACCACATCCCCTACTGTCCCGTGTACTAACCTTCTCCATATCACTATTTATGAACAAGCCGGATAATGCTTGTGGATTTTTCCTATTTTTGTCCATAAATTTAAGTATTCTGTACAAGAATTTAAAACAAATCACTGTTATACCCTGCAAACCGGACGGCTTCCGGAAATTGCCGGGATTAAACGTGAGATAAGGAAAAAGAAGCCCGTAGGGGCACATTATGAAAATTTTCGATTATTTCTGCTATGCCGGCACAGGACCTGATTGATGAGACCTTCGATAAAAACTTGTCTTTAAATTATGAATTATCCATGCAGATAAGCCCTGCAGGATTTGCTTACAGCATACTTGATACCATAAGGAACAGATACGTTCTGCTGCGTTTGCGTGAAACGGACGACAACAAGGCAATGACAGCTGAAAAGGTAGAAGAAACAATCATATCAGATTCTTTTCTGACAGCCCCTTTCAAGAAGATAAATCTCATCCTTCCTTCACAGAAATCCACCCTCGTCCCTTCCCCCCTTTTCGATCCGCTGAAGAAGGAAGAATACTTCAGCCTTAACCTGGTAAAGGACGAAAACGAAATTGTTATTTATAATAAAATTGCCGACCCGGATGCATTTGTCATCTTTTCAGCACCTGAATGGGTTTTAAAACTGGCCGGCAGGCATTTTCCTTCAGTGAAACCCTGTCATCATGCAACAGCATTGATTGACCAGGCTTTGCACCTTAACAAAGATGAACCGGGAAAACTGGTTCAGGTTCATCTGGAAAGAGATTATTTCAACCTCCTTATCCTTGAGCATGGCTCCCTTAAATTCTACAATACCTTTGTTTACAAGCACATAAGTGATATAATGTATTATCTGTTCAATGTCTGTAAAACCATGGGTATTAAGCGGGAAGAGAATATCTGGTTTAGCGGCTTCACATCCGGCCATGATGAACTGTCTTCACAACTACGGGAATATCTGCAAAATATAAAATTCATGATACCTTCAGGCAACTTTTCCTTCAGCTATGTATTCAATGATCTGGAACTTCACCGTTATCTCAATCTTTTCAGTATAACCAGGTGCGAATTATAGGCGGCAAATACAGGGGCAGGAGAATAGATCTGCCCCACGGTTTGAGTGTAAGACCGACAACTGCTTTCGCACGTGAGAGCCTGTTCAATATTCTGAATAATATAACTGACTTTGAAAGAGTATTTGTTCTTGATCTTTTTTCGGGCACAGGCAGTATAGCCTATGAGTTTTCTTCCCGCGGAGCTGCGGGAGTTCATATGGTTGAACAGAACCGGAAAAATGTAAGTGGTATAAAAAAAGTTATTGCCACTGTAGGATTTGAAAACATCAAAATCATACATACTGACGTCCGCACATACCTCAGGATCTGTAAAACAAGATACGATATTGTATTTGCCGACCCGCCCTGGGATTTGCCATGGCTTGAGGATATTCCGGGACTGATTACCGGGTCAGACATACTCAAGCCGGAAGGTCTGCTCGTTCTTGAACATCCTGTCAGGATGAATTTCAGCGGACATGAATTATTCTTTGACCACAGGAATTATGGAGGAGTAAACTTCAGTTTTTTCCGGACCAGGCAGGCTTAAACATACATATCACTGATATCTGTTCCGGCGAGATCTGAAATCAGTTCACACAGGCTGTCGGTAACAGCATTGAAATACTTCTCACCCTTTTCCCTTGTTGCCTTCGCCGGATTACCCACACCCGTATCTTTAGTAACCTTTGACCACTTGCGCTCCGACCATGCCCAGTTTTCATTGAGTGCATTTATTCTGAATTTTTTTGCATCTCCCTTTCCGGCATTTCTGACAGGAAGCACCAGTGCGGGTTCAAGGAAGAGCATCAGACTGGTTTCCATCTCATCCGCATGCCCGCCTGCTTCCTCAAAAAACCGGGACTGGTCAACTGCCTGATACCAGTTGCAGGTGGCAATGAACATTTCAGGGAAATTAAATCCAAGCTCCCTGATCATCTGCTTGAAATCATTTCCTCCGTGCCCGTTGACAATAAGGAACTTGTGGATACCATGCCGGTTGAGAACATCAGTGATGTCCTTCAGAATTGCAAACTGTGTCGACGGATTAATATTTATATTGACAGGGATATCAAGCTGGCCGGTATTGACTCCGAAAGGTATAATCGGCAGAACAATTATTTCCGCACCCCTCTCAAAAGCCTTGCGGGCTGCCTCCCTTGTTATTCTATCCGTTTCAATGTTGTCGGTACTGTAAGGAAGATGAAGATTGTGAGCCTCTGTAGCTCCCCAGGGAAGTATTGCAAGCTCAATATTAGCATCTTTTATTGTTTTCCAGCTGCTCTCGGCAAGAATAAAAGGATTCATGATTTCCATCTTTAAATAAATATTGTTTTCCCGGCTTAGCGTCTGCCATCAGGCAGCAGTCATCTGTCATCTGCTGTCCCTGCATCCCGATACCTGACCTCCGTAAGCAGCCAACTGTAATCTGGCGTCCCTGCATCCGTATACCTGACCTCCGTAAGCAGCCAACTCTCAGCTGTCATACCCCGGAAACCGTAACAAATATAAAGAGTAAAGTAATATGAATCAGGAAATATTTGCTTTATTCTCTCTTCTTTGATATTTTTACCTTTAAAACACTCAACTGATAGAGAAGTTCTTATGAAAAAGAATTATTTCCTGATCGAGCTGATAAAAAGTGTGCCCTTCCGGATCTTTATCATACTTGTACTCATTATTACTCTTATTGTAGTGATTTCAAAGCGGAGAGAAAAAACTGTAAGAATGAAGGAAGATATACTGTATCTGCCGCCCAAACAGGAACAACAATTATTTATCATTTATTTCCCTGATGTAAACCTGATATGAAAAAAAGACTGACCCTCACTTGTTTGGGATGCATCTGCTTTATTGCTGTAAATGCCCAGGCACTTGGAATAAAAGGAGGTTTGTCGTTTGCAACCGGAAGATATGTAATCTATGAATTCGAATCATCATCAGGAAACCTGTTCGGGGTCAATGCCGGGATTCTGGGTGAAGTACCACTTTCAGATGCCCTGTCACTGGGAACCGGTATTTCTTTTATTAAGAAAGGCGCCAGGACTGATGTATACAAAATACCTGTAAGATATTTTGAATTTCCTTTAAACCTGACATACAGAATAGATTTCATATCATGGAAACTGTTTGCACTGGCAGGGCCTTATGCGGCAGCAGGCATTTCTGCAAAAAAGAAAAATAGCGTAAATGACAAAATAAAATTCGGCTCCCGGCCATCACAATATAAAAGAATGGATTACGGAGTAAACCTGGGAGGTGGTTTCGAGGTCGGCAATCTTCAGATAGGCATAAATTACGGATTTGGATTTATAAACATATCCCAGGCGAACAGGGAGATAATCAGGAACAGAGTGTTCACGGTGTCTGCCGTGTATTTCATGGAAGATGTTGGATATACCCTGGGCAGCCTCTGGCACCGTATCTTTTAATCCTGCCGGTCAGTCAGCAGGATCATGAAATATTTCAACTTTTGACAGAAATTCATGTTTCCAATTGCAGCGATTTGCTAATTTAGTGGCAATTTTTTTAGTGGTCTCAACTGAATATTGAGCCTGCACCAAAAATTCAGTCTGAACCCGGATAAAGGGTTTGGCCCGCGACAAAATTTCTGAGAGCCGGGAAAATAATTTTTGCAGCGGGAGAAATATTCGCAAGAATATATATATAATGAAAGTCATAATTCCGGAAATACCGAAGCTGAAATATACCGGCAGTGAAAATGCCTTCCTGCTGATTGCTGGTCCCTGTGTGGTGGAGTCAGAAGATCTGCTTGATACTGT
>JAAYKX010000118.1 GCA_012522155.1 Bacteroidales bacterium | reverse complement strand
TTCACCTCCTCCAGCTGTTCAAGTGTAACAATACCTGGTTTATCAGCCATGAAATCCTTGCCGGATTTCATTATACGTATCCCCAGCGGAGCCGGGTCGGCAGGAATGGATGCACTGGAAACCTGCTGGACTGAACGATCTTAAAGTATTTCTTTTTCTCTTTCCGCTACTCTGACACCGGGAAATCTTTTTGTAAATGGTTTGAGCAATTCGGGTTCCCGGGCATAAACTGAAACCAGTATTCCGCCTCCGTTAATGATTGCACCTGCCATCCCGTAAATATGGTCATGATTTAATCCTATAACGGAGAATCTGATCGATTCTTTGGGTGGTGTTCCTCTTGACGGTTTGAGTATTATTTCTTCAGGACGCCTGGTTGTATGCAGTTCCCCGAATGGCATACCTTCAGGAAATACATTTAAAGCTGCCAGACCGGCAGCTGAGGCGATGGATTGTCTTAGAAAGTTACGTCTGCTGAAATGCATATCTTTTATAACTTTGAATTTTTTACCTGTAGTCAATTCAATCAATGTGTTTTTACCGGCAGGTATGTTTAAAATCCGGATATTCCCCCGGGCTCATTGCCCAGCCTGATCAGCATTACTCCTCCTTTTACTACATCCTCAAAGGGGATGAATGTGGAGCTCAGATTACTGCCATTGACCAATACGGACTGAATATAAATATTTTCAGGACTATTATTTTTTGTTTCAATAACAAACTGTGCTCCGGAATAATATTTGCCGTTCAGATTAATGGTTATTCTGTCAAAAAGCGGACTTCCTATGCTGAACTGAGAATGGGATTCTGTAAGTCCTTTTACATCAAATAATCCCATTGACGACATAACATACCATGCACCAAGCTGACCCTGGTCCTCATCCTGTCCGTAACCATAGCCATGGATACCTTCCGTACCGTAAAAATCATTCAATATTGCTCTTACCCATTTCTGGGTTTTTGAAGGTTCACCTGTATGGTTAAACAGCCAGGATGTGTGCAGACAGGGCTGATTTCCGTGGTTATAGGGTTTTGTTATTCCTGCAAATGCATGGATTTCCGTTCCGCCGCCGAATATATCTTTTTGGGAGATAAGGAAGGTGCTGTCGAGCCTGGTATTGAATTCTTCAAATCCTGTTCTGCCGGCAATACCTTCGGGATCGTGGGGAACATAGAATGTATACTGCATTGCGTTTCCTTCCTGGAATCCGTCATGTGGCACCGTGGCATCGAAATTCTCATTAAAACTGCCATCTTCAAATAAGGGCCACATCATTTTCCTTTCCGGATGATATATTTTTTCCCAGCCTTTGGACATTTCCATCAGCATTTCATAGTCGTCATTCTTTCCGAGAGCTTTTGCAAATTGCGCGACGGCATATGCAGTGAATGAATATTCCAGGGTGTGTGAGCAGGAAAATTTCCACAATTCATCAGAACCTTTCCCTGTTGACTTGTACGGGACATAGCCATATTTCACAAATTCGCCAACGTCCATTTTTCCTGCACCGAATACCCTGTTTTTTGAAACAGTCTCATTTTTCAGGGAAGCTTCATAACCTTTCCGAAGATCAAAATCCCTGATGCCGCACATATATGCACTAACAATGGCCAGGGGAACCTGGTTGGTGCCTACACCTGAAACGTATTTGCTGCATGCCAGGCCGTCACCCAGCCATCCTGCATCTTCATAAACCCTGAGATGTGTTTTTACAAAATCGCTTGTGTATTCAGGATATGCCAGGGCCCAAAGCTGTATCAGGTTCCATTGTCCTCCCCATATTGCATCGGTGTTGTAAAACCTGAATTCCGGCTTGTTGTCGCTTCCCGTGGGTATCATACCGCTGGTCCCGTCATGCTTCGGATAAGCTCCGCTGACATCGCTGGCCAGACCCCTTCCGAGCAGGGCATGATATAGTCCGGTATAGAATTTGACTTTGTCTTCATGATTGTTTCCTTCAACATGAATTCTTCCCAGCCATGCATTCCAGTTTTTATGTGCGGCATTTCTGGCTTCATCAAAACCGGTATCTCCGGCTTCTGCCTCAAGGTTAAGACGTGCATTTTCAATGGATGTGTACGATAAGCCTGCCCTGATGGTTATGCTTTCGTTATCCCGGGTGGAAAAGGTAAGGTAGAGGCCTGCACCCCTGCCTGTTGCTTCTTTTTTCCCGGCTTCTGTTCTTGTTCCGTGAAATATTCCGTATTCATCGGGTTCTTTGTCGAGTATTGCATAAAAGTACATTCTGACACTTGCACCGGTCTGATATTTCTTCACATATTCCGGATATGTCTCCACAAATCCTTCAACATGCCCGTCCTGTGCAAGGACAACGGATGCATTTCTCACTTCGCCACTTTCGCCCTGCCTGTTTCCTATGTCAAAAAGAATATGGGATTTTTCATTTTCCGGAAATGTGTAGCGGTGAAAGCTGACCCTGTCAGTTGATGTCAGTTCAGCCCTGATATTGTAATCCTTAAGAATGACTGAATAATAACCGGGATTGAGGATTTCGTCCTCTTTAGCGAATTTTGACCGGTATCCTTTGTCAGAAAAGTCGGGGTTACCGGGAATTGTTC
>JAAYKX010000117.1 GCA_012522155.1 Bacteroidales bacterium | reverse complement strand
TTATCCTGATCAGTTCGGCGGAAAGGATGGCAAAAAAATGAAGATAGCCCGTCTTAAATCACTTGTTGAGGAAGTAAGGGATCTCCCCATGGATGAGCAGCGGGAAAAAATTGCGGGATTCCTTGACGACTGGCAGGGAGAGAATGACCAGGTGGATGATATTCTCATGATGGGAATACGATTCTGATTCAGTCTCTGATCATTTGCCCCGGGAATAAGATTCTGATCCAGTCTCTGATCATTTGCCCTTTTTGTAGATATTATTCTCCGAAAGAAATATTTCGCCTGTGGATTCGGTGTTGCTGTCATTGTCATCCCTGTCCCTGATGTAGAAATCATAGCTGATGGTATCATTGGATTCGGGTGAATAAAACAGATACAGGAAGGTAACCGATATGGTTCCCCTGAGGATTTTGTTCTGTCCCGGTCTGTCCATATATGGTATCCTGTAATTGGAAGGTCTGAGTACGTCATTGTCGTCTGCCTCGGTCATCCTGCCCCCTGTCTTTCTGAAGAGCCTGAGAAAGAGGTTTGTGGTATCGGAATGGGTTCCGTCAGGCGGTGGAAGTCCCAGGTTTCCGTCCCCGTCCTCAAAATAGAAATTGAGTCTCCCGCCTTTGCAGGTATTTCCAAGAATATCGGTTGTGTCGAAAACTTCAAAATAGCGGAATTCAATTTTCGGTTCCGGCGGAAGGTGTTCTATTTTCCGGCAGCCGGCTGCAAGTACCGGAACCAGAAACAGCAAAATCAAATATCTTTGTGTTTTCATAAGTCAGTGCCTGATTATTCCTGCACAAAAATCACACCAAAGGTGTTCATTTTTTTCTGAAAAATATTCTGAGTGGTACACCTGTAAACTCAAATTTTTCACGCATCCTGTTTTCAATATAACGTTTATATGGTTCTTTTACGTATTGGGGGTAGTTACAGAAAAAGGCAAAAGAGGGTGAATATGTCGGTAATTGTGTTATATATTTTATGCTGATATTTCTTCCCCTTGATGATGGCGGAGGGTTTTGCCTTACAATGTCAAGCATGACGGAATTAAGCTCTGACGTAGCTATTTTCCTGGTTCTGTTTTTGTTGACAGTGTTAATAAGTTCAAGTATTTTATGGATCCTGAGCAGTTTCAATGCCGATATAAATATTATTCCGTAATCGGTAAAGGGTGCCGTTTTTTTTCTGATTTCCTTTTCAAAATACCGGGCTGTATTAGCGTCTTTTTCAACCAGATCCCATTTGTTTACCGCCACGATGACGCCTTTGTTGTTTTTGAGTATCAGGGAGAGTATGTTGAGATCCTGTGCTTCAATACCTCTTGTAGCATCGATCAGAAGCAGGCATACATCCGAATTCTCAATGGCTCTGACCGCTCTCAGGACAGAATAAAATTCAATATCTTCACTGACCCTGCTTTTTCGTCTCAATCCTGCAGTATCAACAAGATAGAAGTCGTGGTTGAACTTATTGTAGCGGGTGTATATTGAATCGCGGGTTGTTCCCGGGACGGGTGTGACAATATTTCTTTCTTCCCCGAGAAAGGAATTCACGAGCGAGGATTTTCCCACATTCGGCCGGCCGACTATTGCCACCCGGGGAAGTTCGGGAATAGTTTCAGCTGCCTTTTCAGGGAGATTGTCTGTAATTTCATCAAGAAGGTCGCCCGTCCCGCTTCCGTTGATTGAGCTTACGGGAAAAAAGTGTTCAATACCCAGGGCATAAAATTCAGCAGCTTCCATAAGTCTCTGACTGTTGTCCACCTTATTTACTACCAGGAGCATTTTCCTGCCCGATTTTCTCAGAAGATCTGCAATAGCTTTATCGAGTTCATGAATACCTGCGGTTACATCCACCATGAAGAGTATGAGATCGGATTCCTCAATGGCCAGGAATACCTGTTTGTTGATTTCCTCTTCAAACATATCATCGGATTTCTCAACAAAGCCTCCCGTATCGATTACCGAGAAATCAATACCGTTCCAGGTGCAGCTCCCATAGTTGCGGTCGCGGGTGACCCCGCTGACTTCGTCAACAATGGCAGTCCTCGATCCGGTAAGCCTGTTGAACAGGGTTGATTTTCCCACGTTCGGGCGTCCTACTATGGCAACTATTCTGCTCACATTCTGTCCTTTTAGCGGTAACCAAATTTTCTAAGCATGTCCGTCTTGTTTCTCCAGTCCCTGCTTACCCTGACATAGAGTTCGAGGAACACCTTTTTTCCGAAAAAATCCTCCATGTCGAGTCTTGCTGCAGTTCCTGTCTTTTTAAGCATTGAACCCCTGTGACCGATCAGTATGGCTTTCTGACTTTCCCTGGCAACATGAATGACAGCCCTTATCTTCAGTATCCTGCCTTCATCCCTGAAGCTCTCTATTTCTATTTCAACACTGTAGGGAACCTCCTTACGGTAATTGTCAAGGAT
>JAAYKX010000116.1 GCA_012522155.1 Bacteroidales bacterium | reverse complement strand
TTTATAACAGACTGGCTGGTTGTCCGGCATATGATGATGTCGACAAAAAACCAAGGATTAAAAAATGTCGTTTAGGGAAAAGATAAACATGAACAGGCTTCCGGTCCATATTGCCGTGATCATGGACGGAAACGGAAGGTGGGCGGTGCAGCACAGCAGGGAAAGGATTTTTGGTCATGAACAGGGCGTTGAATCTGTCAGGCAGATTGTGGAGGCTGCGGGAGGACTAGGAATAAAATATCTTACCCTTTATGCCTTTTCCACGGAAAACTGGGACAGGCCCGATGAGGAAGTATCAGCACTGATGAGAATTATGGTTCAGTCCCTTAACGATGAAGGTGCCAATCTTTTGAAAAATAATGTAAAACTTACTGCTATCGGGGATTTTGAGAGGCTGGGCGATGATGTAAGGATGAAACTGTTTGAGACCATTGATCTCACCTCGCCTTCAACGGGACTAAACCTTATCCTTGCCCTCAGCTACAGTTCGAGGTGGGAAATCACGGAGGCTGCAAAAAAGATAGCTGCCGACGTTGAAAAAGGAATACTCACAACAGGGTCAATCAGTGAAAAGGAAATCGAAAAACGGCTTATCACTTCGCGGATACCTGATCCCGATCTGATGATAAGGACAAGCGGGGAACTGAGGATAAGCAATTTTCTGTTATGGCAGCTGGCGTACGCAGAGTTATATTTTACCGAAATACTTTGGCCTGATTTTGGTAAGGAAGATCTGTATGAAGCCATAGTTGAATTCCAGAACAGGGAAAGGCGATTTGGAAAAACGAGTGAACAGATTTTGGAAAAATAAAAAAAGGATGATATTCAGGGAGCTTAACAGTATCCTTCTGGTACTGTTTATGGCAATGTGCAGCATTCCTGCATTTGCGCAGGAAAAACAGGATATTTTTGATTATTCAAGGGAAGATGATTATGTGATCGGCGGAATTTCCGTATCGGGAGTCAGGTATCTTGACGTCAATGCAATAGTGGGTATTTCAGGATTAAGGCTGAACCAGCGGATAACCATTCCCGGTGATGCAACAAAAACTGCTGTTCAGAGATTATGGTCACAGGGTCTCTTCTCGGATGTGAGGATCACTATAGAGTCATCAAAAGCGGATACGGTTTTTCTTGATATACTGCTGCAGGAACGTCCGAGAATATCATCCATCAGGTTTAATGGCATCAGGCAGTCCGAATCGCAGGATATTACAAAAAAGATCAATCTGCCGGTAGGTTCACAGATCACTTCCTATATCCTGGACAACACCAGTAAAATTATCAGGGAACATTTTGTTGAAAAGGGTTTTTTCAATACCAGCGTGGATTTTGTGCAGAAGGATGATCCCGATCAGCCGAACAATATCATACTGTCAATAAATGTTGACAAAAAGTCGAAGGTAAGGATAGGTGATATTGTTTTTGAGGGAAATGAAAGTTTTGATGAGAAGAAGCTCAGGCGTCAGATGAAGGATACAAAAAAGAAGAATCTGAACTTTTTTAAGCCTTCCAAATATATTGCCCAGAAATTTGAAGACGACAAGGAGAAGCTCATAATGTTTTACAATGATAACGGTTTCAGGGATTTTGAAATAATTTCCGATTCCCTGTATGACATATCCGACGACAGGATAGGACTGGTTATCAAAGTGGATGAGGGGCATCAGTATTATCTCAGGGATGTTGAATGGGTCGGGAACAGTGTTTACAGCAAGGAAGACCTGTCAAGGGTCTTTAATATTGAAAAGGGATCTGTCTACAATCAGTCACTTATCCTGGACAGGCTTAAGGGACTGAGCGGATCTGAAAATGCCGTGAGCAACCTGTATCTCGATTACGGATATCTGTTTTCACAGCTCACTCCTGTTGAAGCGAAGGTGGATGGTGATTCCATCGATCTGGAGGTCAGGATATTTGAAGGCGATCAGGCATATGTCAACAATGTGATCATTTCAGGCAATTCCCGGACCAATGAACATGTTGCCCGGCGTGAGCTGTACACGCTTCCGGGGGATCTTTTCAGCAAGGACAAGATACTTCGTTCAATACGTCAGCTTGGTGTTCTCGGACATTTTGACCCGGAAAAAATAAATCCGGCACCCATGCCGGATCCCGTTAACGGTACGGTGGATCTCCTTTACAAGCTTGAGGAAAAAGCGAATGACCAGTTTGAAATATCCGGAGGATGGGGGGCAGGAATGCTGGTAGGCACAGTGGGTGTGCGATTCAACAATGTAGCGATGAGGAATTTTTTCAAGCTGAATGAATGGCGGCCCTATCCGTCGGGTGACGGACAGTCGCTCAGCATCAGGGCACAGTCGAACGGACGTATATATCAGTCCTATTCAGTTTCTTTCATGGAGCCGTGGCTCGGGGGGAAAAGGGCAAACTCCTTCTCCGTTTCACTTTACAGGTCGCTGATGACCAATGGAAAGAAAAAAGGAGAGGACGGACGCCAGTCCATGATCATTGACGGAGCATCCGTCGGTCTTGGAAAACGGCTTGAATGGCCCGATGACTATTTCTCCGTATATGGTGAGCTGAGCTATCAGAAATATAATCTCAACAATTATAATTACTATCAGTTCCTGTTCGAGAACGGGCAGTCTAACCTGTTCAGTCTCACTGCAAGGCTTCAGAGATTTTCGGTAGGTCCCAACATTATCTATCCCCGAAGCGGTTCGTCCTATTCGGTATCTCTTCAGATAACCCCGCCCTACAGCTATATTGCCGGAAAATCCATGCTGGGGGTGACTGATGAAGAAAAATAAAAGTGGATAGAATTTCACAAATGGGTTTTCAAGTCGGAAAACTATTTTCCCCTTTCCAGGGATGACAAGCTTGTTCTCAGTTCACGTTTTGCTTTCGGATACCTGGGACATTACAACAATAACATAGGACCTTCCCCCTTTGAGTCGTTCAGCGTGGGAGGCGACGGTATGACGGGATACAGCTTCTACGGCCGCGAGATAATATCTCTCCGCGGATATACCAATCAGTCACTTACACCGACTGCTGCCAACGGGGCCCCGATAGGAAATCTCTATTCCAAACTGACCTTTGAAGTAAGATATCCCATATCCCTTAATCAGCAGGCAACAATATACGGTCTGGCCTTCCTTGAGTCCGGAAGGGCCTGGAACAGGCTGAAAGAGTTTAATCCCTTCAGGATGAACAGGGCGGCAGGAGTCGGACTGAGGGCCAATCTCCCGATGTTCGGTCTGCTTGGAATAGACTGGGGCTACGGCTTCGATGAAGTACCGGATCCCTCGAGATTCACCAATGCAAATAAATCACAGATACATTTTGTCATAGGTCAGCAGTTTTAATTGAATGATAAAAATTACAGTCATGAAAAAATTCAGCATCATATCAGCAATACTGATTCTGGCATCAGCCACGGCTGTGGCGCAGAAATATGCATTTGTCGACACCGAATACATAAGAAAGAACATACCTGCATTCACAACCGCGCAGGAGCAGCTGGACAATCTTTCAAGGCACTGGGAGAAGGAGATCTCCGACGGCTATGACGTGGTTGAACAAATGTACAAGTCATATCAGAACGAGGCTCCCCTTCTTTCGCAGGACATGAAAATTAAAAGGGAAGAGGCAATTATCAGCAGGGAAAAGGAAATGAAGGATCTTCAGAACAGATATTTCGGTATGGAGGGGGAACTGTTCAAAAAGAGGGAAGAGCTGGTAAAACCAATTCAGGATGAAATACTTAAAGCTATCAGGGATATTGCTGTCGAGGGAAGTTATGCAGTCATTTTTGATTCGGCTTCGGGAGGCAATATTCTTTTCGCAAATCCCAAATTTGATATCAGCGATCAGGTCCTTGAAAAATTAGGTTATAAGAATTAAATAATTACTTTTGCAGAGGTTAAATTTTAATACACAGTAGTATAATGAAGCGACCATGTAACGAGTTTTCATATACCTATGACTTTAGATACATGGTAGTTCATCCGGTAAGCCGGGAAAGGTTTCCGACAAGTTGGGACAAGCCCCCGGCAAGCCGGGACAGGTTTCCGACAAGTTGGGAAAGGCATCCGATAAAACGGGACAAGTTAACTGACCAAAAAATTAAATTAATAGACAGATGAAAAGGTATATAGGAATTACAACTCTTGTTTTTGTAATGGTTTTTGCCGCTCAGGCTCAGAATCTCAAGTTTGGCCATATAAACAGTGATGAACTGATCAGGACCCTGCCGGAATTTGATACTGCCAATGCCCAGCTTGAAAAATTCCGCCAGGAACTTATCAATAACCTTGAAATAATGACGGTTGAGCTTAACAATAAAAGTGACAGCTATAACAAGGAAAGCAAGAATCTGACGGAGCTGGTGAGGCAGACAAAGGAGCAGGAGCTTATCGATCTTAACAGGAGGATACAGGAATTTCAGGTGAATGCACAGGAGCAGCTTCAGAACAGGCAGGTTGAACTGTTTCAGCCGATATACACCAGGGTGGAAAAGGTAATCAGTGATGTAGGCAGGGAAAACGGATTCCTGTACATCTTTGATGTTGCAAAAGGCTCCCTTTTATATTTTGATGAAAGCAACAGCACCGATGTCCTGGTACTTGTCAAAGCCAAGCTGGGACTGAAGTAGAGTTCCGGAATATTGATACGGCCATCCGAAACATAACGGGTGGTCTTTTTGTAATATAAAGACAGTGTGAAAAACCAGCCTATAGGTATTTTTGATTCGGGTGTGGGAGGCCTTACGCTAGCACAGTCGGTCAGGCAGATATTGCCCGGGGAAAGCATTATATATTTTGGTGATACCGCACATCTTCCGTACGGTGACAAGTCGGCCGGGGCAATTCAGTACTATTCCCGTAAGATCACGGAATTCCTTCTCGGACACGGGGCCAAGGTTATCCTGGTTGCATGCAACTCCGCTTCAGCATCTGCTTTTGATGTCCTGAAGGAAGAATACAGGGACCGTACGGAAATCATAGATGTAATAGGCCCGGTGGTTGATTACCTTTGCACACGTGACTATGCGAAAGTTGGAGTCATTGGCACAAAACGAACCATTGAATCGGGAAGCTATGAGAGCAGGATAAAGGCGAAATCCCCCGGGACAGATGTGTTTTCACTCGCCACCCCCCTGCTGGTTCCGATGATAGAGGAAGGATTCGTTTTTGATGACATCAGCAATGCCATCATCCGGACATACCTTTCACGCGGTTCTTTTGCGGATATCCAGGCACTGGTACTTGCCTGCACCCATTATCCCATAAGAAAAAACCAGATAAGCAAAATATTCGATTTCGGTATTGAAATAATTGATTCGGGGAAACCTGTTTCTGCCATACTGAAGGAATACCTGGAGACAAATATTCTGTTGAACGATTCGGGGAAAAAGGATGACAGGTTTTTTGTGTCAGACTATACCCCCTATTTTGAAAAGGTAGCCAGAATGTTCTTTGACGGGGAGATCAACCTGAAGAAGGCTGATATCTGGAAATGACAGACTGACTGTTGTTGATAATTATCAGGTTTTCCACAGTATTTTCATTGCTGATTTTTTATACATTGATGACCTGGTTTGGCTGTTCCGGGTTCTGCAATAAAAAAAGGCTTACCATGGCAAAGAGCGTGAAAGTTGTTTCAAAAGAAAAAGCAGTTATTCTTTTTTCAGGTGATTCCGGTGACGGGATACAGCTGGCGGGTACATTGTTCGCAGATACTGCGGCTCATTACGGAAATGACCTGATTACCTTTCCTGACTTTCCTGCCGAGATACGTGCACCACAGGGTACTGTAGGAGGTGTTTCAGGCTTTCAGATTCATTTCGGAAAAACAGGGATCGATTCGCCCGGAGATTATGCTGATGTGCTGGTGGCAATGAACCCGGCGGCAATAAAGGCCAATGCTGACCGCGTGAAGCCCACTGCCACCATTATCTATGACAGTGATAATTTTACTGCCAGAAATATTGAAAAAGCTTCATATACAGGAGATCCCTTTGCCGGGGAGAAGCTTGGGAACTGTAATGTCGTCGCCGCGCCTGTCAGCTCGATGGTGAAAGAGGCACTCAAGGAGTCAGGAATGGATTCCAGGACGGCACTCAGGACAAAGAACATGTTTGTACTGGGAATGGTGTTCCGGCTGTTTGACAGGAAGCTGGATTTTACTGAAAACTTCTTTGATACAAAATTTGCAGACAGGCCGGAAATTGCAGAGGCAAACAAGACAGTACTCAGGGCCGGCTATAATTATGCCGGAACTGTTGAAGCGCTTTCCCCGGTGATAAGTATCCCGCCTGCAAGCCTGCCTCCCGGCAGGTACCGGAACATAAACGGAAACACTGCAACTGCCTGGGGCTTTCTGGCAGCTGCAGAAAAAGCCGGACTGGAAATTTTTGCAGGATCATACCCTATTACTCCGGCTACGGGGATACTCGAGGAATTTGCAGCACGCAGGGATCTTGGTGTAAAAACATTTCAGGCCGAGGACGAGATTGCAGGTATCTGTGCAGCCCTTGGTGCAGCCTTTGCAGGAAGTCTTGCAGTAACCTCCACGTCGGGTCCCGGACTGGCTCTCAAGTCCGAAGCCATTGGTCTGGCAGTAATGGCAGAGCTGCCTGTGGTTATTGTAAACGTACAGAGAGGAGGTCCTTCCACCGGCCTGCCCACCAAAACTGAGCAGGCTGATCTTATGCAGGCCCTGTACGGACGAAATGGTGAAAGTCCGGTAGTTGTTCTGGCTGCAGGCAGTCCTTCCGGATGTTTTCATTTTGCCTATGAGGCTGCCAGGATAGCCCTGGAACACATGACACCGGTAATACTGCTCACTGACGGTTACCTGGCAAATGGTTCAGAGCCGTGGAGAATACCGGAGATGAAGGATCTTCCGCCAATACGGCCCCCTTTTGCCGGAAAGGGTGAAATGCCTTTTATGCCATACGGGCGGAACAGTTCCACCCTGGCCCGCTACTGGGCCATTCCGGGTACAGGCGGATTTGAGCACCATGTGGGCGGACTGGAAAAGACTCCCGCGGGGATAGTATCCTATTTGCCGGAAAACCATGAATTAATGGTAAGGCAGCGGGCAGATAAAATTGCTGCGGTGCGTGAAAAGGTAGCTGATCTGAAAGTGTGCGGCAGGGATTCGGGCGATCTGCTCATTGTCGGCTGGGGAGGCTCGGGGGGATACATAGTATCGGCAGTGAAGGAACTGCAGTCCGAAGGCTTCAGTGTGAGCTATGCCAATTTCAATTATATAAATCCCCTGCCGGGAAATACCAGGGAGGTTTTTGGCAGGTTCCGTAAAATTGCAGTGGCAGAGCTGAACCTGGGACAGTTTGCTTCCTGGCTCAGGTCGCAATGCAGCGGATTCAGATACGAACAGATAAACAAGGTTCAGGGACTGCCTTTCAGGGCGGGGGAAATCAGGGAAAAATGTATTGAAATACTTAAATCTGTTTGAGTAAATGGCAGCAGCGTATCCATATTGCTACAGGGCCCGGTTACGGCAAGGCCGGATCCATATCACTACAAAGCCGGCTACGGCAACGCCGGATTCATATCAGTATAAAGCCTAAACATGACAGCATCGGATTCATATCAGCACACAGCGGATGATTTTAAAAATAACCAGGAGGTAAGATGGTGCCCGGGATGCGGTAACCATGCCATCCTGAATGCAGTGCGGAAAGCTCTGGCACAGCTGGACATACCCAGGGAGAAATTTGTTTTTGTCTCCGGTATTGGCTGTTCTTCAAGGTTTCCCTATTATATGAACACCTATGGGTTTCACGGAATACACGGCCGTGCGGCAGCAATAGCCTCAGGAATCTGTATAGCAAATCCCGGACTTTCGGTATGGCAGATCACGGGTGACGGCGATGCACTGGCAATAGGAGGCAATCATTTTATTCATGTGATCCGCAGGAATATAGACATGAACATACTGCTGTTCAACAATCAGATCTATGGTATGACCAAGGGGCAGTATTCGCCTACTTCCGGGAAGGGTCTGGTTACCAGGACTTCACCCTTCGGAACCATTGAGGAGCCTTTTTCGGTAGGAGAGCTGGTGATGGGAGGGCGGGGTAGCTTTTTTGCAAGAGCAACAGATTACAATATAAGCCTTTCAACGGAAATTTATGTTGAAGCTGCCAGGCACAGGGGATGTTCGGTGGTGGAGGTGCTTCAGAACTGTGTGATTTTCAATGACGGCATTCATGACCTGATGACCGGCAGGGAAGTAAGGGACGAAAGAACGATAATACTCAGGCACGGGGAAGCCATGATCTTTGGCCGGGAAAAGGACAGGGGACTGATGCTTGACGGCTTTAAGCTGAAGGTGGTGAAAATTGGGGAGAATGGTATTTCAGCCGGTGATATACTTGTTCATGATGCAAAAGAGCCGGATCCTGCCATTCATTACCTGCTGGCCGGGATGAGATATCCGGACCATCCGCTTGCTCTTGGCGTGATAAGGTCGGTAGACGGAAAAACCTATGAAGATGAACTGGAGGAGCAGATCACGGACATCAGGAGGGATGCGGAAATAAAATCTGTGGACGACCTGCTGAACAGCGAGCCGGTATGGGAAGCAGGGCATTAATCAGTATATTAAGCCCCATGACAATAATAGACAATATAGCGGAGCTCGGGAAATATGATTTCAGCGATACTTCCTTTGATCTGCTCATGCAGAACAGGATACACAGGGTGTTGATGATATGCAGTAATTATGACAATTACATGCTGGAGGAGGACGGAAGGATTGATGAACAGATTTTTAATGAGTATGTATCGCTGAGCCTCCGGCATCCGCCGGTCTTCGTACAGACAGACAATGCAGAGGATGCACTGAAAATTCTCAGGGAGGAAAGTATTGACCTGGTTATTTCAATGGAAAGTCTGAAGGGGACGGATGTTTTTGCCCTTGCAAAAAGGATAAAGAATGATTATCCGAATATTCCCATTGTTGTCCTGACCTATTTGTCGAGGGAGGTATCCCTGCGTCTCGAGGGCGAGGATATGAGCGCCATTGATTATGTGTTCTGCTGGCTCGGGGATGCCTCTGTCATACTGGCCATCATAAAGCTTATTGAGGATAAGATGAATGCCGAGCATGACATAGAGGTTATCGGTGTTCAGGCACTGATACTTGTTGAAAACTCCGTCAGGTATCTCTCATCCTACCTCCCGGATATTTACAGGATACTCCTTCTGCAGTCCCTGGACTTTCAGAAGGAAGCCCTGAACGAACACCAGCGGATGCTTAAGAAGAGGGGAAGACCCAAGCTGCTGCTGGCCGATAATTTTAATGACGCACTTGATCTTTACAGGAAATACAAATATAACGTACTGGGTGTGATCTCCGATATCAGCTACAGGAGAGACGGTGTGCTGGATGGGAATGCAGGCCTGGAGCTGTGCAGGATAGTCATGGCCGATGATGACAAGGTTCCTTTCCTGCTGCAGTCTTCCAGCCTGAAGCATAAGGAGGAAGCAGAAGAGATGGGTGCCGGATTTATTTACAAGTATTCCAAGACCCTCTCACTGGAGCTGCGTAACTTCCTGATCCAGAACCTTGCTTTTGGTCCTTTTGTTTTCAGGAATCCTGAAACACTGGAACCGATAGCTATTGCCACTGATCTGCAAAGTCTTCAGCAGAAGCTTCTTACAATTCCTGAAAATGTTCTGGAATATCACGCGACCCGGAATCATTTTTCAAAATGGCTGAATGCCAGGGCTCTCTTTCCGCTTGCCCAGATGTTCAAATACATAGGGAAGGAGGATTTTCCCGGCATTGAGGAGATGAGACGTTTTCTTCATACTGCCGTTTCAAGCTTCCGCCTGGGCAGGGGAAGGGGTGTTATTGCAAAATTCGACAAGGCCGGCTTTGATGAATACCAGGTGTTCTCACGTATGGGAGAAGGATCCATAGGAGGCAAGGCAAGGGGACTGGCATTTATTAACAGAATGCTGAAGACAAACAAGCTTTACAACAGGTTTCCGGATGTTCTGATAACAATTCCCCGTACCGTTGTTCTGAGTACAGATGCCTTTGATGAATTCATGGATCATAATAACCTGTACCCCGTTGCTCTTTCTGACCTTCCTGACAATGAGATATTTAACAAATTTCTGGCTGCCAGGCTTCCCGGACATGTCATTCAGGATCTGTTTGCATTCCTGGCTGTTTCGCGCAGCAAGCCCATCGCGATAAGGTCGTCGAGTAAACTTGAAGACTCACATTATCAGCCATTTGCCGGCATTTATTCAACCTATATGATTCCCAGGCTGAGTGAAGACCAGCGGATGGTAAGGGTCATGGGGGATGCAATAAAGGGAGTGTATGCATCGGTGTTCTACAAAACCAGTAAAACCTACATGACTGCCACGAGCAATGTTATTGATGAGGAAAAGATGGGTATCGTCCTTCAGGAAATCTGCGGACGCAGTCATGGCAATATATTTTATCCTACTTTTTCAGGCTTTGCAAGATCGCTCAACTATTACCCTGTAGGAGCGGAAAAAGTGGAGGACGGGATTGTAAATGTCGCTTTCGGACTTGGAAAACTGATTGTTGAAGGGGGACTGTCACTGCGTTTCTGTCCGAGGCTTCCAAAAAAAATTATGCAGCTCTCGTCACCCGAGTCAGCCCTGCGTGATACTCAGAAAACTTTCCGGGCACTGGATCTCGATATGAACAACTTTGTTCTGTCCGGCTATGACGGGGAGAACCTGCCTGCCCTCGACATCAGGGATGCCGGCAATGATACTGCAATGAAATATCTTGCCTCAACCTTTGATTATGAAAACAGTATGCTGAGAGACGGCATACTCTATCCGGGAAGGCGGATCATCACATTTGCAGGTATCCTGCAGCATAATCTCTTTCCGCTGGCAGAGATTATCAGCACTATTCTCGAGCTTGGAAAAAAGGAGATGAACAATTCCATTGAAATTGAATTTGCCGGTGACCTTGAAACTCCTCCGGGAAGTCCCAGGATATTCAACCTTCTGCAGATAAGGCCGGTGGTCCATTCAGAAGAATCCGGCACCATCAGCCTGGATGATGTGAAGCCGGAAGACACTATAATATATTCCGAGTCGGCTCTCGGACACGGTGTTTTCAGGAATATCTCGGACCTTGTATATGTAAAACCGGAATCCTTTGACCCGGCGAGAAACATGGATCTCTCGGTGATAATAGAGAATCTCAACTCCTCCCTTGCCGCCCGGGGGAAAGGCTATGTTCTCATAGGTCCGGGCCGCTGGGGTTCAGCCGACCCCTGGCTGGGCATACCCGTGAAATGGGCCCAGATTTCTGCTGTAAGACTGATTGTTGAGTCGGGTCTTGAAAATTACAGGATTGATCCGAGTCAGGGAACACATTTCTTTCAGAACCTTACATCCTTTGGCGTAGGCTATTTCAATATCAATCCCTTTATTGATGAGGGTTATTATGATGTTGATTATCTGAATAGTATGAGTCCGGTTTATGAAGATGAGGCCCTCAGGCATGTATGCTTTGAAAAGGCTATTGATATCAGGATAGACGGCCGCACCAACAGGGGTGTGATAATGAAGCCTGAATAGGGATTCAGAAGCGGACTCCTTCTGTTTTTACATCTTTGCTGATCTTCCTGATCAGTCCCTGCAGGACATTTCCCGGACCGGCTTCAATAAAGTGTGATGCACCATCTGAGATCATATTTTCAATGCTTCGTGTCCATTTCACCGGCGAGGTAAGCTGGGACACCAGCCTGGTCTCAATAATTCCGGGATCGGTGGACGGCTTTGCGTCGGAGTTCTGGTAAACGGGGCAGCGGGGAGTGCTGAAGGGAGTATTCGCTATGGCTTTTTCAAGTTCTGCCCTTGCTGATTCCATCAGGGGTGAATGGAAGGCTCCGCCCACCTGGAGTTTTACGGTTAATTTGGCACCTTTCGACTTCAGTATTTCCATTGCCCTGGCAATTCCTTCATCGCTGCCCGATATTACGATCTGGCCCGGACTGTTGTAGTTGGCGGGAACCACTGTTTCGTCAATTCCGGCACAGACTTCTTCAACTATCCTGTCTTCAAGTCCGATTATTGCAGCCATTGAGGAAGGATGCATTTCACATGCTTTCTGCATGGCAGAGGCCCTTTGTGACACAAGCAGAAGGCCGTCCTCAAATGACAGTGCCCCGCAGGCCACCAGGGCAGAAAATTCTCCCAGTGAATGACCGGCAGCCATATCCGGCCTGAATTCCTTTCCCATCACTGTGGCGAGAATGACTGAATGAAGGAATACTGCCGGCTGGGTGACCCTGGTTTGCTTAAGGTCCTCATCGCTGCCGGTGAACATCAGATCACTTATCCTGAAGTTCAGCATGCTGTTTGCCTTTTCAAACATTTCTTTTGCCGGGGCGGATCTTTCGTACAGATCTTTTCCCATTCCCGGAAACTGGGCTCCCTGGCCCGGAAATACATATGCTTTCATAGTTCTGTTCAGTGAAGCCTGGAACCAATGAGATGGATAAACTCTTCACGTGTGTTCTGGTTTGAAAGAAAGATACCCGTGAAGGCCGATGTTGTGGTTACAGAATTTTGTTTCTGGACACCCCTTATCTGCATGCACATATGCTGGGCTTCTATGACCACTGCCACTCCGAGCGGTCTGAGACAATCCTGAAGCGTGTTGCGTATCTGTACCGTCAGTCTTTCCTGTACCTGCAGGCGGCGGCTGAATGCTTCCACCACCCGTGCTATCTTGCTCAGCCCGGTAATATAGCCGTCGGGAATATAGGCAACATGTGCCTGTCCGAAAAAGGGCAGCATATGATGTTCGCACATTGAATATATGTCAATGTTTTTGACTATCACCATTTGCCTGTAATCTTCCCGGAACTTGGCGGAATTGATTATTTTGCAGGGATCCATGGAGTATCCCATCATGAGAAAATGAAGAGCTTTTGCAACCCTTTCCGGAGTTTTTTTCAATCCTTCGCGGTCAGGATCTTCTCCAAGAAGTTTCAGTACCCTGTAATACATTCCGGAAAGTTCCCTGATGCTCTCCTCGTCCCAGGTCTCTACCCTGTTATAGCCATTATGCACCTTCAGCTCACTGTTTTTACCGCTTTCATCTTTCTCAGCCATAATATTCGATTGAATTGTTTTCAGTTTCACAGATTCTCACACAATGAAGCTTTGCACCCTCTTTTTCTATGAAGGGCTTCAGTTCCTCCCAGATGGATATGGCAAGGTTTTCGGTCGTGGCTATCTTCCCCTTCATAAAATCAACTTCAAGATTTATGTTTTTGTGATCTATCCTGTCGATAACCCTGGAACGTATGATATCCTTCAGCCTGCTCACATTCATAATAAACCCGCTGTCTTCTGATATTTCACCTTTTATTGTGACAAAAAGCTCATAATTATGTCCATGCCACATGGGATTTGAACACTTGCCGAAGAATTCCATGTTCTTTTCATCCGTCCAGTCCTGCCTGAACATCCTGTGTGCGGCACTGAATCTTTCACGGCGGGTAAGATAGATCATCATTCAAACATTTAGGCTGCAATATTAGCCATTAAAGTTGATCTTTTTAAATATATTTAAGCTCAAAATTGTTGAACTGACGCCTATTTGATTGAAGACT
>JAAYKX010000115.1 GCA_012522155.1 Bacteroidales bacterium | reverse complement strand
CTCAGCACAGCCACATTATATTTAGTCCCGAGAAGTGCTGCCAGGTATCCGGCATGCGGGGTTTTACCTGTACCGCCCACAGTAATGTTTCCGAAACATATTACCGGAAGGCTGAATTTCCGGGAGTCCAGGATCTTTTTATCATACAGAAAGTTTCTGAAGCCGCTTATCATTCCCCAGATGACGGAAAGGGGATACAGGAATATGCTCCGTCTGTTTCCCATTGATCAGTTGATCTCGATAAGATATGGCAGACGTGCCTGAATTCCTGAAAGCTCAGTTATTTCTTTCAGCTCCCTGTAGAACCTGATTGATTCCCCGAGTTCCTTTTTCAGGAAGCCGGATCTGATCCCCGCTCCAAGCTGACTTATGATTTTGATATAGGGATCTTCGGCAACCGGCAGTTCCCTTATGGAATATTTTTCAATTCCTGCCAGTGCGGCTGCTCCTTTTATGGCATCAGTCAGTCCTCCCGTACTGTCAACAAGACCCAGTCTCAGGGCACCTGAGCCGCTCCATACACGTCCCTGTGCAATATTGTCGACTGATTCGGGACTCATCTTTCTTCCGGCTGCCACCTTGCCGACGAAATCGCTGTATGTTTTTTCAATGGCTGCCTGCATTACCTGTTTCTCATAAGAGGTCATGGGTCTGAAAACCGACGGAAAATCTGAATTCTCGTTTGTGTTCACCGTTTCGGTATTTATACCCAGCTTCTGTTCCATCAGTTTTCCTGTATTGGGAAGCAGTCCGAAAACGCCTATTGATCCTGAAATAGTGGTCGGACCGGCATATATCTTCGTTCCCGGTGCGGAAATATAATATCCTCCGGAAGCCGCATAGTTACCCATTGAGATTACCACCGGCTTTGTTCCGGCTGCAAGATCGAGTTCTCTCCATATAATATCCGATGCTGTTGCATTTCCCCCGGGGGAATTTACCCTCAGGACAATAGCCTTTACCGTGCTGTCTTTTCTTTCCTTTCTGATGAGCTCTGCAAAGCGGTCTGCACCAATGTTACCATCATTTCCCTTTCCCATGGTGATGTTTCCCGATGCATAGATTACTGCAATCCTTGTCTTTGTTGTCAGTACCTTACCGGGATCCGGAACTTTGGTATACCTGTGCATGGGAACCATGGCTATCTTGTCATCCGTGCCGAGTCCTGACAGTATTTTCAGTGTGTCGATAAGCTGGTCGCGGTATATCAGTCCGTCAACCAGTCCGCTTTCAACAGCGTCATCTGCATTGTATCCCGTGAGTTTATCGGCAAGGGAGTTGACCTTTCCGGCTGTCATACCCCGCGATTCCGCTATCATGGCTGTCACGTGATTCCAGATGGAGCCGACATAATCTTTTATCTGTTCCCTGTTTTCATTGCTGAGCCTGTCCAGTATATATGGTTCAACTGCTCCCTTGAACTTTCCGTGACGGGTTACCTGCACTTCAACGCCAAGCTTTTCAAGAGCATTCCTGTAAAACATTATTTCCCCGCTCAGTCCTTTGAAGTCAAGGGTTGAGACCGGGTTAACATAGATTTTGTCTGCGGCAGTCGAAAGATAATAACCAGCCTGAGGCAGCAGGTAATCGGAATAGGCAATTACAAATTTATTGCTTGTTTCCCTGAATTTCAGGAGTGCATTCCGGATCTCTTCCGTTGTGGCCCACCCTGAAGCCAGTAGCCCGTT
>JAAYKX010000012.1 GCA_012522155.1 Bacteroidales bacterium | reverse complement strand
CGATAAACCGGGGCTGATTCCCGATAAACCGGGACTGGTTCCCGATAAACCGGGACGAGTTATCTGATTATTAAAATTAAATTACAGAAAAATGAAAGTTACTGTTGTGGGAGCAAGCGGCATGGTTGGCCGTATGTTGATGAATATTTTGGAAGAGAGACAGTTTCCCCTTACGGAAATTATTCCTGCCGCATCAGAGCGCTCGGCAGGAAAAGAGATCACTTTCAGAGGCGGGACAGTAAAAATAGTAAGTGTAAGGGATGCTCTTGAAGCAAAACCTGAATTTGCAATATTTTCGGCAGGAGCATCTGTTTCGAAGGAATGGGCTCCTGTATTTGCCGGGAACGGAACGGTAGTGATAGACAATTCCTCGGCATGGAGGATGGATAAGGAAATACCCCTGGTTGTTCCTGAAATAAACAGTCATGTGATCCGCAGGGGTGACAGGATAATAGCAAATCCGAACTGTTCAACCACACAGATGGTTATGGCACTGGCTCCGCTGCACAGGAAATACCGGATCAGACGTATTGTTGTTGCAACCTACCAGTCGGTGACCGGAACCGGTGTGGATGCGGTCAGGCAGATGGAAAATGAAAGAAAGGGTATCAGCGGGGAAATGATATATCCTCATCCTATTGATCTCAACTGTTTTCCCCACGGCGGAGCTTTCCAGGATGACGGATATACCAGTGAGGAACAGAAGCTGATAGATGAAACAAGAAAAATTCTTGAAGACCAGTCAATCATGGTGACTGCGACGGCTGTCAGGATTCCCGTTGTGGGAGGACATTCGGAAGCTGTCAATGTTGAATTTGAAAAGGAATTTGATATTGATGAGGTAAAAGCCCTTATTTCAGGATTCCCCGGAAATGTTGTACATGATGATCCTTCCCGCAATGAATACCCGATGCCCCTGATGGCACATAACCGTGATGAAGTATTTGTAGGCAGGATACGACGGGAGCTGTCGAGGGAAAAATGTCTCAACCTGTGGGTTGTTTCCGATAATATACGGAAAGGTGCGGCAACCAACGCGGTCCAGATCGCCGAGTACATGCTGGAGAATAAACTTTACTAGCGTATTATTATTCTCCGGGAATCAGCAAAAAGGAGACTCAGCCCGAGCCGGATACCGTCTCAGCGGGAACCGTTTATTATCCGGATTTTACAGTGACGAGATCATGTCGGTCATTATTGTTGTCATCCTGTCTTCGGCTTTTGCAGCTTCCTTAAGTACTGCCTCGTGAGTGTTGTATTCAATCTTTCCTTCAACACCGAGATCGGTGATTATGCTTACAGCAAAGCAGGGAAGATTCATGTGGCGGGCTACTATGACCTCAGTGGTTGTTGACATTCCGACTGCATCCGCACCGGCTGTCCGGAAAAATTTGTATTCCGCCGGTGTCTCGAATGTGGGTCCGGTGGTTGAGAGGTAGACGCCCTTACGGACTTTGATTCCGTGTGTTTCCGCTATCTGCACTGCCTTCCTGATCAGATACTCATCATAGGCTTCCCCCATGTCGGGGAAACGGACTCCTATACGGTCGTCATTGGGTCCGATGAGGGGATTGGGCAGCAGGTTGATGTGGTCAGTGACTATCATGATGTCTCCTATTTCGAATGCGGGATTCAGTCCGCCGGAGGCATTGGAAAGAAACAGACATTTGATGCCAAGATACTTCAGTACCCTTACCGGGAATGACACTTTTTCCGGGCCATGGCCTTCATAGTAGTGGAACCTGCCTTTCATTGCCACTACTTTCCTGTTTCCGAAATCGCCGTAAATAAGTTTGCCCTCATGTCCGTCGACAGTTGACACGGGGAAATTGGGAATATCCCTGTAATCCATTTCGATACAGTTTTCCATTTTTGCTGTCAGTCCTCCCAGTCCGGTACCGAGTATAATGCCCGCATCAGGATTGACAAATCCTCTTTCTCTGAGGAATTCAGTTGTTTCGTAAATTTTCTCCAACATAATCTGTTATAAGCTTATTGAATTCTTCTTTTCTGTTATTTAAAAAATCTATTTCCACGGGAATATAATACAAGGATGATAATAATGGTTCCCGGATGCAATCCAGTTCCCTCAGCCTGACCGCATCCTTTTCAGTGGTGATTACATATTTCAGCTCCCCTTTCCGGTCATTCATAGTGTTCCGGATTTTCGCAATATCCCCCGGACTGAAATAATGATGGTCGCTGAAGCACAGATGTATCACTTTTTTATACGATTTCCGAAGATGATTATACAGAGGGGCGGGATTTCCTATTCCTGTCACCAGAAGGATGCCGTTTTCCGGATCACTGAAAGAGGGGTCGGGATGGATATTCCCGTTGAATAGCGGGACAGGATCCCCGTAAACCAGGCTTGAGAAAAACAGCTTTGTATCCGGAGTCAGTCCCAGATCTGCCATTATGCTTTTCTGATCCTCCGGGCTGATGTCTGCAGGTGTTTTGGTGATGATTATGATATCGGCCCGCTTTATATTTTTAAGACTTTCCCTCAGATTTCCGAAGGGGAGAAGATAATCACGGTACATCGGCCTGTTATAATCCGAAAGAAGTACTGATAATCCCGGCGTTATTCTTCTGTGCTGGAATCCGTCGTCGAGGATAATGACATCGGTTCCGGGTTTTTCTTCAAGGATTCTTGTTATGCCTGAGCGCCGGTCGCTGTCGACGGCAACCGTTATAGCGGGATATTTCCTGCTGATAAGGAGGGGTTCATCCCCGATGTCAGCCGTTTCCGAAGCCGGACCGGCAAGCCGGAAGCCCTTTGTTTTCCTTTTGTATCCCCGGCTCAGCACAGCCACATTATATTTAGTCCCGAGAAGTGCTGCCAGGTATCCGGCATGCGGGGTTTTACCTGTACCGCCCACAGTAATGTTTCCGAAACATATTACCGGAAGGCTGAATTTCCGGGAGT
>JAAYKX010000011.1 GCA_012522155.1 Bacteroidales bacterium | reverse complement strand
TCCCAAGGGTTCGGCTGTTCGCCGATTAAAGTGGCACGCGAGCTGGGTTCAGAACGTCGTGAGACAGTTCGGTCCCTATCTGTTGTGGGCGCAGGAGATTTGAGAGAAGCTGATACTAGTACGAGAGGACCGTGTTGGACAGACCTCTGGTGTACCTGTTGTGGCGCCAGCCGCACCGCAGGGTAGCTACGTCTGGAAGAGATAAGCACTGAAAGCATCTAAGTGCGAAGCTCATCTCAAGATGAGATCTCCTTTGAGGGTCGTTGAAGACTACGACGTTGATAGGCTGCAGGTGTAAAGACGGTAACGTCAAAGCTGAGCAGTACTAATTACCCGAATGCTTTCAGAGTACATTCTACTAACTTTTGCCATATGTCAACAATATTCATGACCTTAAGGTGACTATAGCGGCGGGGATCCACCTCTTCCCATTCCGAACAGAGAAGTTAAGCCCGTCAACGCCGATGGTACTGCAATCGCGGGAGAGCAGGTAGTCGCCGACTTTAAAACATGGCCCCGGATTTTTCCGGGGCTCTTTTTTTTGTCTTAAAATTTTGTTTTTGTACACTGTGGAATTTCGCCCGGCACATTGTTGAGATTCGTTCTGTACTGCGGAGCACTGTTTCATACAATGTGAAGCATCGTTTTATACACTTGTAAACGGCAAATCCTTATTTACCAATTTTAGTACATTGTCAGTTGCTGCTTACGCCGCGCTAAACGAAGTTCCGCACTGAGGGCGGTTCCGCCAGAGCTCTTGCTATGAGCGGAAGTAAAGCCAGCACTGTAATTACCGGTCTCAGGATGAGACCGGATTCCTGTTAATTAACACAGAATATTTCGCTTTGCTAGGGATGCAGAAAGCACCGTTGATATCGAAAGAGAGCGAAAAAGAGAAGAGGCAGTAATTCGCTGCCTAATAGAACTTATATCTTTTATCAATTATTGAAGCTGATCTGCGAAGTGCTTCATAGGCTTCATAACCACCTCTCATCTGATATGAAAAAAGCATATTTTCCTGAAGCTGTTTCAGGTCCTGTCCTTCGGATGTTGTAACACCATTGATGAAAAACATGAAAACACCATTGTTTCCTTTGACCGGTCCGGCTACAACTCCATGTTTTTCTGCCGATGCAGCTGCAATAAGTGCAGGTTCTGTACCGGCACCCGGCAGTGAATAGGATCTGAAATTTATTTCTGTAGCCTCCTGGACAGTCAGGCCCATGGCATTTGCCAGTTCATCAAGACTCATATCGTTTCCGGGATTTATTTCTGCAAAGTCCCCGGAGATGATATCTGCCTTTTTGTTTTTCATAAGATCGAGCCTGATTTCAGTTTCCACCGCACTGAGGGGGGCTATGCCTTCTTCCTGTACCCTGGTACAGAAAGCAATAACATAGTTATCTCCCAGTTCAAAGACTGCCTGCTGATTGTTGTCCAGGATGATCTGTCCTTCCTTTGCGGAAAAAAGAGACATGACAAGGCTTCTCGGGTTCTCAAGACCGGGCAGTGTTTTTTGCTGGGGAGAAACATCATTCGCCATAAGCTTCTTAAGTCCCGTTTCGGAAATAGCGTTGTTGAACTTTTCCAGGGTGTTGTTGGTACCTGCAAACTGGCTGGCAATACTGTAAACTCTCTGGTTGGTGGATGAGCTGGGCATTATTTTCCTGTCAATCACACCAATGTTATATTTTCTTGGATTTCCTGCCTTGTCGAGAACTTCAATAATATGTATGCCATAAACACTTTCAACTGTAAGCACTTCTCCCTTCCTTGCCGTAAAACAGGCATCATTAAAGGGAGTTATCATCATACCTTCACTGAACCAGCCCAGGTCGCCCCCGATCTGGGCCGAACCCTGGTCATCCGAATTGGTCATTGCCAGAACTTCAAACCTGGTACCTGATTTTATAAGCCTGACGAGGCTGTCGGCTGTGGCTTTTGCTTCTTCAAGATCCCTTGCCTGTCCCTGACCGGGAGCAATGAGAATATGTCTTGCATGAACCGAATCAGGTCTGTTGGCTGCTTCAATCAGTCTGGCTAGCCTGAATGATCCGTCCTCCTCATACGGACCAAAAATTTCATCCTTGTTCTCCTTTCTGACAAAATCCCTGAGATTTTCGGGTACTTCGTCAATGGCTACAAAAAATCCATTATACCTTGAGTCAGCAGTCAGGTTAATGAACTGAACCGGGTCGGCTGCCTCTGTAAACTCCTCAAGGGTTTTCATTATCCATTCTTCAGTCTGCCGGATATCCTCTTCCGAAGGATCTATGCTGAATGCTACATATTCAATATTCCTGAGTGCATCCCTGTGGTATCTTTCCTTGTTCCTTGAATAATAGGATTCGATTTCGGATTTTGAGATCCTGATCAGTGAATCGGGTACAAGGGAGTAATTTTTCATAATATAGCTGAAGTCAACTGTGGCAGCAGATACCTGCCTGTCAAACTCAGCCTGACGGGAAGTAACATACAGTCCTTTTGAAACAAGACTGTTGTATTTTGAACTCATACGCTCATTGACTATTTCATCCTCGAAGAATAACCAGTAGCGGTTTGCAGCCTCATCCAGCTCAGTCTGTTTCAGGAAGTTAACAAGGAATGACTTGTTGAACATACCGGTTGACTGATCAGTAAACAACTGTCTTACTATGGGATGCGGATCATTTCCCAGTACCATCTCTTCAGTTTCTTCCGTACTGACCCCTATCCCGAGCTTGTGATACTGCCTGTCCTGGATATACTCCCTCACCATCTGCTGCCATACCTGCTCCCTTACTGATTCGGTTGTTGCCTCATCAATTGATGTTGAACCGGATAATTTGTATATCTCGAGCATTGCCTGAACTCTTCTGTCGAAATCCTGGTATGAAATATATTCTCCCGCAATTTCTCCTATCTGGTAATATTTCTTTGCCTGGAGTCTCTGTCCCCTTCCGCCTCCGAAAAAATCGCTGACGACAAAAAGCAAAAGAGCCACCCCGATCACTACTGCAACAAATACACCTGCTTTTTCCCTTAGAAACTGAATAGCTGACATTAGGTACGCTGTTTTATGGATTAAGTAATAATGATTTTTAAATACAGGCGACAAATATAATAAAATTCAACAAAATAAAAGTCTGAATACATCTCACTGATTTTATTTTCAACAGAATAAGAAGAATCTTTTTCTCCGTTATAAAATACAGAACATTAATATATAATTGTGACGGTAAATCCTTTTCACGGAAGAGCCTGGTCCGGAAGTTGGAATAAGACTGTTTGCTTATACTTTCCGCTTATATCCGGACTGACCCCCTTGAAACAGGGGGTGGGTTCGTAAAAACCTGTAAAAAACACAAAAGTACCGATAAAAACAGGGGGTCCGTTCGGAAAAACCTGTTAAAAAACAAAAATACCGGCATAAAGAGGGGGGTGTATTAAAATATTTATATTTTTACGAAGAAAATTTTTACGTGAATGGCAAAATTAAGATTCAGTGCACTGAAGGAAGTATTCAAAAGAGAACCTTTGGTGACCCAGGCTCCTGCAAAGGATG
Source organism: Bacteroidales bacterium (assembly GCA_012522155.1). Lineage (GTDB taxonomy): Bacteria > Bacteroidota > Bacteroidia > Bacteroidales > VadinHA17 > LD21. The sequence goes on along the minus strand of JAAYKX010000011.1, from coordinate 14,079 downwards.
TCTCGAGATATTTTGGTTCCGGCGTGTTCAACATGCATCAGATGGAACACTATCTTTCAAAAGAGGCTTTTCGTTTTGTAAAGAAAGCGGTTAACGAGGGTAAATCGCTTACAAGGCAGGAAGCCGAACAGGTTGCCATAGGCCTCAAGGGCTGGGCACTCGAAAATGGTGTTACACATTATACCCACTGGTTTCATCCCCTTACAGGCGGAACGGCTGAGAAGCACGACGGATTTATTGAAATGGGAGAAAACGGGCATATGGTGGAAAGTTTCTCGGGAGAGGTCCTTGTCCAGTCTGAGCCCGATGCGTCAAACTTCCCCAGCGGCGGGATAAGAAATACATTTGAAGCGCGCGGCTACACCGCATGGGATGTTTCTTCACCCGTATTCATCGTTGGCACAACCCTTTGCATCCCGACTATCTTTGTATCCTATACCGGTGAAGCTCTCGATTACAAGGCTCCCCTGCTTAAAGCCCTCACCGAGCTTGACAGGGCAGCAGTGGAAGTGTGCCAGTATTTTGACAGGGATGTGAACAAGGTGATTGCGACACTCGGACTGGAACAGGAATATTTTCTTGTGGATGAAGCCCTCTATACGGCACGTCCCGATCTTGTGCTGGCCGACCGCACCCTGATGGGGCTGCAGTCATCCAAAAACCAGCAGCTGTCCGATCATTATTTCGGATCAATACCTGAAAGAGTGATGTGCTTTATAAGGGATTTTGAGTGTGAAGCCCATAAACTTGGAATTCCAATAAAGACGCGTCATAATGAGGTTGCACCCAATCAGTTTGAATGTGCCCCTATGTATGAGGAAGCCAATCTTGCCATTGATCACAATCAGTTGCTGATGGATGTAATGAGACGGATTGCCCGCAGGCACCGTTTCAGGGTACTGTTTCATGAAAAACCATTTGCCGGCATAAACGGATCGGGAAAACACAATAACTGGTCATTGGCTACCAATACCGGTATCAACCTTCTTTCACCGGGTAAGAATCCCAAATCAAATCTGCAGTTCCTCACCTTCCTTGTAAATGCCATCAAGGCTGTCCATGACAGCAACGATATTTTGCGGGCATCCGTAATGAATGAATCCAATTCACACCGTCTCGGAAGCAATGAAGCCCCGCCTGCAATAATTTCGGTTTTCCTCGGATCATATCTGACCAGCATACTTGATGAACTGGTCAGTAAGGTGACTGACAGGAAGATGACTCCTGAGCAAAAGACTGAGCTGAAGCTGGGTATTGGCAAGATCCCTGAAATCCTGCTTGACAATACTGACCGCAACCGTACCTCGCCCTTTGCATTTACAGGAAACAGATTTGAATTCAGGGCTGTGGGATCTTCGGCAAACTGCGGTGCAGCAATGATAGTCCTTAATGCTGCCGTGGCATATCAGCTCAGGAATTTCAGGAAAGAGGTTGACAGTATAATAAAAGAGGGAAGGAATAAGGATGAAGCTATTTTCCAGGTTATCAAAAAATATATACAGTCTTCCCGGAAGGTCCTGTTTGAAGGAGATAATTACAGCAGGGAATGGCATGAAGAAGCAGAAAGAAGGGGCTTGTGCAATATTGAAAGCATACCTGCTTCAATCAGATGTTATATGGATCCCGATGGAAGAAAGATATTTACGGAATCCGGGATTTTTACCGAAAAAGAGCTTGAAAGCCGCTGTGAAGTTGAATATGAGAAATTTACGAAAAAGATACAGATTGAGGCAAGGATACTGGGTGACCTGGCAATAAATCACATAGTACCAACAGCCATTACCTATATGAACAGGCTGCTGGAAAATGTAAAAGGCCTGAAGGAAGTATTTGCCGGGGAGGAATATGAAAAGATGGCTGCCGCCGACAGGGAAATGATAATAACCATCTCCGGCCATATCTCGGAAATAAGGAAAAAAGTCCTTCAGATGATAGAGGAAAGGAAAAAGGCCAATGTCATTGAGGATTCATACCGGAAGTCCCTGATGTACGAGACAAAAGTGGCGCCCTTTCTCGAAGAGATAAGGTATCATATCGACAGGCTTGAACTTGTTGTTGATGATGAAATATGGCCTCTTCCCAAATACAGGGAACTGCTTTTTACCAGATAGGCAGAACCATGCCGGGCGACCGGTCCGTAATTTATAATAATTGTTTGTCCCTGCCGTTTGTAATTAGCGTCCTTCCGATTAATTTAGTTATTTTTATGGTCAAATCGCTACGGATATCATGAAAAGGTTTGTTGCCCTTTATATTTTACTTGTGCTGTTTGCATTTCAGGATTCTGCCGCCCAGAAGAGAAGGCATGAAAGGGCCTATGATGCATATAATGCAGGTGAATATTTTGATGCCATAGATGAATTCAAGAATACATATTCCAGGACAAAAAAGTCTGACAGGGAGTCCAGGGCAGAATATATTTATATGATAGCTGAGTGTTACCGCAGGATCAATGATCCGCGTAATGCCGAAACATGGTATAAGCTGGCTGTCAGATCGGCTTTTTCCAGACCTGAGGCCCAGTTCTGGCTGGCGTCAACACTGAAAAAGAATGGCAAATACCAGCAGGCTATTGAAGAATTCAGGACTTACAAGCAGGTAGCCCCGGCTGATGCAAGGGCTGACCAGGAGATAAGGGCCTGTGAGCTTGCTCTTGAATGGCAGAGAAACCCGGAACCATATATTGTTGAGGAACTGAAGGATCTCAATTCGCGCTATGCGGATTTCAGTCCGGCATACGGCAGGGATGATTTCGGGGTTGTATATTTTACCTCATCAAGGGATGGTGCCACGGGTAACAAAACACACGGAGCGACCGGCCAGGGATTTACCGATATTTTTGTAAGCCGTCTTGACAAAAAATCCAAATGGAGTATTCCTGTGCCTCTTGATGGTGTGAACAGTGAATTTGAAGACGGCACACCCTTTGTCACTTCCGATTACCGGGAGATGTATTTTACCAGGTGTGAGGCGGGCAAGCGGGAGAAGAGGGGTTGTGTGATAATGTATTCAAAAAGAACGGGAGACAGCTGGAGCAAACCCGAGAAGCTGGATATCCTTCCCGATTCGCTTGTGACAGCCCATCCGGCCCTGTCACCCGACGGGCAGACACTCTATTTTGTGTCGGACATCCCCGGGGGATTCGGAGGAAAGGATATATGGAAGGTAAGCCGCACCGGGGAAGGACAGTCATGGTCCGATCCGGTTAACCTGGGACCCGATATAAATACGGAAGGGGATGAACTGTTTCCCTATGTCAGGGATGAGACGACCCTGTACTTTTCATCCGACGGTCATATAGGGATGGGGGGTCTTGATATATTCAGGGCAAGTGCACAACCTGACGGTTCATGGTCGGTTCAGAACATGAAATCCCCGATAAACAGTCCGGCTGATGATTTTGGAATTGTCTTTGAAGACGGGGATGAAAAGGGGATGTTCAGTTCAACCCGCAAGGGCAGGGGAAATGATGAACTCTATTCATTTGAATTCCCTCCTTTGAAATTCAATGTCACCGGACTGGTTAAAGATGAAAAGACAGGAGCTCCGATCCGGGGATCAACAATTCAGCTCATAGCCAGTGACGGTTCCAACCTTCAGGCAGAAACGGGTGAAGGCGGTGATTTCAGGTTTGCCCTTAAGGAAGATGTGGATTATATTTTCCTGGCATCCAAGGAGGGATTCCTGAACGGAAAGGAGAAAGAGACAACCAAGGGACAGGAAAAGAGCCGCGATTTCATGGTTACCATTCTTCTTACCGCAACCGACAGGCCTGTGGAACTTCCGAACATTTTCTACGATTTCGGCAAATGGGATCTCAGGCCCGAATCGATGGTGTCACTTGATAAGCTGGTTGAGACACTTGATGATAATCCGAACATTACAATTGAACTGATGTCGCATACCGACTCGCGTGATACGGAGGAATATAATCTTGAACTTTCACAGAAACGTGCCCAGTCAGTTGTAGAGTATCTGATCGGCAAGGATATTGATCCGGAAAGGCTCCTGGCAAAAGGATACGGAAAATCAAGTCCGAAAGTGGTGGATGAAGAAATCTCGGAGCAGTCGCCTTTCCTCAAAACAGGTACAATACTCTCTGAACAATTTATTGAATCACTTCCAAACGATGAGCAAAAGGAAATTGCCCATCAGATCAACCGCCGGACCGAGTTCAGGGTGTTGAGAACTGATTATGAGCCGGTTCAGAAAGATCCGGCGGATAAGTGAAAATGATAATTCCGGGCAATGGCCAGAAAATCGAAATATGATCTGCGTGGCGTTTCCTCACAGAAGGAAGATGTTCATGCTGCTATAAGAAATATTGACAGGGGTCTTTTCCCGAAAGCCTATTGTAAAATAGTACCCGATATTCTGGGGGGTGATCCGGAATATTGCAATGTGATGCATGCCGACGGGGCAGGAACAAAATCATCACTTGCCTATGTCTACTGGAAGGAAACGGGCGATATGTCCGTATGGAAAGGAATAGCCTGCGATGCCATTGTGATGAACCTCGATGATCTCCTGTGTGTGGGGGCTGCAGACAACATACTTGTCTCCTCCACGATAGGAAGAAACAGGAACCTGATACCGGGCGAAGTGATCTCGGCCGTCATCACCGGAATGGAAGAGGTCCTTGAGGACCTGCGGGCACTGGGAATAGGAATATGGTCAACAGGCGGGGAGACGGCAGATCTGGGTGATCTGGTCCGGACGATTGTTGTGGATTCGACGGTTACTGTCCGTATGAAAAGGGAGGATGTGATCTCCAATCATAATATACGGCCCGGGGATGTTATAGTAGGCCTGGCCTCGTATGGCAAAACAAACTATGAAAGGGAATACAACGGAGGAATGGGAAGTAATGGTCTTACATCGGCACGCCATGATGTTTTCGGATCATATCTGGCGGAAAAGTATCCGGAAAGTTATGATTCGGGAATGCCGGGGGATCTTTTTTATACGGGAACACTTAAGCTGACCGATCCTGTTGAAGGCATCACCCTGGATGCCGGACGGCTTGTCCTATCTCCAACCCGGACCTATGCACCCGTGATAAGGGAACTGTTGAAATCCATGCGTAATGAGATCCATGGAATGATACATTGTTCCGGCGGGGGACAAACCAAGATTCTGCATTTTATTGATAATATACATGTTGTAAAAAACAATCTTTTCCCGCTTCCCCCTCTTTTCAGGATCATACAAGAGCAGGGCGGGACTGAGTGGAGGGAGATGTACCAGGTTTTTAACATGGGACACAGGTTCGAGATCTATACTGACCGGAAGAATGCTGATAAAATAATCAGCACTGCATCAGTTTTCGGTCTGGATGCTCAGATTATCGGCTTTTGTGAAGCTTCGGACACAAAAAGACTGACTATTGTTTCTGAAAGCGGGAGCTACGAATATAGTTCATAGTTATCTCGCTCTTAAATCTCTGCACTATTCCGGAGTCATTGCGGTTTTTTATCTTTTTATTATATTTGCAGCCTGAAACAGAAAACCCATGGCTAATAATATTATTCTTGAAAAGCTTGACGGTGTCAAGCAGCGTTTTGTTGAGGTTGGTGAGCTCCTGACCCGTCAGGAGATACTTTCGGACATGGGACGTTATATAGCCCTGAACAGGGAATACAAGGAACTTCAGCCCATCATTGAGGCATATGAACAATACAGGCTTGCCCTGTCAAATCTTGCCAGCATCAGGGAAATGCTCGTTACCGAAAAGGATGAGGAGATGCGGGAAATGGCAAAGAGTGAATATGAAAAGCTGAATGAACAGATCCCGGAAATGGAGGAAGAAATAAAAATTCTTCTTCTTCCCGGTGATCCGGAGGACGGGAAAAATGCAATCGTTGAGATAAGGGCGGGAACCGGCGGCGATGAGGCAAGTATCTTTGCGGGAGACCTTCTGCGTATGTATTCCCGGTTTTTTGAGATGAATGGCTGGAAAGCTGAAATCATCCGTTTTACCGAAGGAACTGCGGGGGGCTATAAGGAGGTGGTAATGTCTGTATCCGGGGAGAGGGTATATGGTATAATGAAATATGAATCGGGAGTGCACAGGGTTCAGCGTGTGCCCCAGACAGAAACCCAGGGAAGGGTTCATACATCAGCTGCATCGGTTGTGGTGCTTCCCGAAGCCGGGGAATTTGATGTTGAAATAAAGAATGAGGATATTCGTAAAGATACATTCTGTTCATCAGGTCCCGGCGGACAGTCGGTCAATACAACCTATTCAGCCATAAGACTTACTCATGTCCCTACGGGAATAGTTGTCACCTGCCAGGATGAAAAATCGCAGATCAAGAATTATGACAAGGCATTGAAAGAACTGAGGACCAGATTGTATAATCTTGAGTATCAAAAGTATCTGGATGAGATTTCAGGAAGAAGAAAGACGATGGTATCAACGGGTGACCGCTCCGCCAAGATACGTACATACAAGTATCCCCAGGGCAGAATGACAGATCACAGGATAAATCTTACATTGTATAATCTGTCTTCCATACTTGATGGTGATATAGGGGAAATCATTGACAAGCTCCAGATGGCGGAAAATGCCGAAAGGCTCAAGGAAAACAATATTTAAATCCTTTCCGATGGATCATTCACAGCTTTACAGCAATATTGTCAGAAAAAAATCCTTTCTCTGTATCGGACTGGATACTGAATACGGGAAACTGCCCGCGTCGGTTCTCGGGACAGAAAACCCCGTGCTGGAATTCAACAGGCGCATCATTGATGCCACACATGAATATGCTGTTGCCTACAAGCCAAACGTGGCATTTTATGAATCTGCCGGGGCGGAGGGATGGCTTGCACTGCAGGAAACAGTAAAATATATCAGGGAAAACTATCCGGACATCTTTGTTATAGCCGATGCAAAAAGAGGAGATATAGGCAATACTTCAAAAATGTATGCCCGGGCCTTTTTCGGACTCATGGACTGTGACGCTGTAACTGTTGCACCATATATGGGAGAGGATTCTGTTACTCCCTTCCTTTCGTACAGCGGTAAATGGATAATAGTACTGGCCCTGACTTCCAACAGGGGAGCTGATGATTTTCAGTATTTCAGCCAGGACGGAACACGTTTGTTTGAGCATGTTATCAATGTTTCCCGCAATTGGGGCAGTATTGACAATACCATGTATGTTGCCGGGGCGACACGCGCTGAGATGCTCAGGGATATACGGGAAATAGTACCGGAGCATTTTCTTCTTGTTCCGGGTGTCGGTGCCCAGGGAGGCAGCCTCCGTGAAGTGGCTGAATATGGCATGAATGATAAATGCGGACTCCTGGTGAATTCATCAAGGGGAATCATTTTTGCGGACAGCAGTGACGGCTTTGACGGGACTGCTGCTGTGAAGGCAGGGGAGATACAGAAAGAGATGGAACAGTATCTTTCGCAACGGGGAATTGTCTGAGCCTGCTGCTGCCACAGCCCGGGATACGGAACGGTTTGCCTTACACGGCTTTCTATGCTTCCTGCCGGGAAGAGAGTGAACCGGCGCCCTGTTTTCAAAATAATCATCTTTTTCACTTGCCGCGGATTTCCTTTTTTCGTATATTTCTTCTTTCGCTGCAAATGTTCAAAACGTGCTGTAATGAAAGAAGAATTCCTGCACTATCTTTGGAAATATTCCCTTTATGATCCTCATTCGGTAAGGGATGAAGAGGGTAAGGTGATACAGATAATTCATCCGGGTGAGTATAACCGTGATTCCGGTCCCGACTTTTTTAATGCCAGGATAAGGACCGGCGGAACAGTATGGGCCGGGAATGTGGAAATTCATACCTGCGCTTCTCATTTTGATGCTCACGGACATAATCTTGATCCTGCTTTTGATAATGTGATACTGCATATTGTTACCGTACATGACAGGAATGTATATAATTCGCGCGGAGAAGAAATACTGACTGCAGCCATTGAATTCGATCCCGCCCTGTATGAAAAATACCGGGAACTGGTAAATAAGCCCTGCATAATTGCCTGCCAGGATGATATCGGCAGGATTGATCCTCAGTTTATCAGACAGTGGCTGGATGTTTTGCTGATTGAAAGACTTCAGGAGAAATCAGAACATATATTACGAATATATTCAGAAACGGGCAGTGACTGGGAAGAGACATTTTACCGGCTGCTTTCGAGGTATTTTGGTTTCAGGGTTAATGCAGCACCTTTTGAAATGCTGGCATCAGCCCTGCCTTTCAGGATAATAAGAAAACATTCCGATAGTCTCCTGCAGGTTGAAGCCCTTTTATTCGGTACTGCCGGACTGCTTGAGAAAGGCTTGTTCAGGGAAGCTCTCAATGACGATTACTATAAATTGCTTGTAAGGGAATACAGGATTTTATCATCAAAATATTCCCTTCAGCCCCTTCACGGCTGGATATGGAAATTTGCAAGGCTTCGTCCGGCGAGCTTTCCCACCATCAGACTGTCACAGCTGGCGGCAATGCTTGCAACTTCACAGGGCTTGTTTTCCAGGATACTTGAATGCAATGATGCAGGACAACTGAAGTCTGTTTTTGAGGTCAGGGCATCGGATTACTGGAATGATCATTTCGTTTTTGGTAAAACAAGCCGCCATTCACCCAAATACAGCGGGTCACAGGCAGCAGGCATACTCCTGATCAATGCCGTGATCCCTGCAATATTCGTTTATGGCCGGGCAAGGGGACTTCAGGAAATGTGTGAAAAGGCACTGTTTTTTCTTAAACAGACAGCTCCTGAAAAAAATACTGTTATCAATGAATGGAAGGTTGTCGGAATTGATGCGGAATCAGCCTTTTATTCCCAGGCCCTCCTTCAGCTGAGAAAAAGCTACTGTAATAAAAGAAGATGCCTGGATTGCAGGATAGGAGCCGGACTTATAAGTCTTGGAAAGAGCCTGAAAGACCAGGAAGAACTGATGCTTGAACCTGTGTCGAAATTTTTTCCCGAATCTTTTAAAAAATAATTCAGAATAAACGCAACTTTTTACCCCCTTTTTACGTCTTACTAATAGTAAGGACTCTCTGTTAAGAAGTAATACTGTTGTCTGATACAATAAGTTTCGAGACATTGATGAATTAAAGCTAAATTTTTTAAAAAAAATCTGAATTGTTTGATAATTTACATAAAAAAGCCTTATTTTTGCGTTCCAAAATTGGAGACTTGATTTATTTGTGGACAAACAATATTTTAATTAAGGACATGTATTTGACATCAGAAAAAAAGCAGGAGTTATTCAAGTCATTCGGAACGTCAGAGATAGATACCGGTACGGCAGAGGGACAGATAGCACTTTTCTCATACAGGATCAATCATCTTACTGAACATTTGAAGAAGAACAGGAAGGATTTCAGTACCCAGCAGGCTTTAATCAAGCTTGTAGGCAAAAGAAGAAGACTTTTGGACTACCTCAGGGTAAAAGATATAGAACGGTATCGTGAAATCGTAAAAGCATTGAAATTACGCAGATAGGAGGAAAGGCAATTTTGAATTGCCTTTTTTCGTACTATTTTTGCATCGGTAATTTCACCATTCATATAATCATACAAAAGTAATGTTTACTATTAAAGAGAAAACTATTGATCTCGGTCAGGGGAGACAGATCGTATTGCAAACAGGCAAGCTGGCCAGGCAGGCCGATGGCGCTGTTCTCCTGAAGCAGGGAAAGACAATGTTGCTGGCAACTGTTGTTACGGCAAAAGAACCCAGGGAAGACACCGATTTTATGCCTCTGTCCGTTGAATATAAAGAAAAATATGCCTCCTCAGGGCGTATTCCCGGAGGCTTTCTTAAAAGGGAAGCCAGACCTTCAGATAATGAAATCCTTATTTCAAGACTTGTTGACAGGGCTTTGCGCCCGCTTTTTCCGGAAAATTATTATTATGAAACCTTTGTTACAATAAATCTGATTTCAGCCGATGCCGGTATCCTGCCTGATGCTCTTGCAGGTCTGGCTGCTTCCGCAGCACTTGCTGTTTCAGATATTCCCTTCAACGGACCTATATCGGAAGTCAGGGTAGCACGTATTAACAATGAGTTTATTATAAATCCGACATTAAGCCAGCTTAAGGAATCTGATATGGATCTCATGGTAGGTGCCACCTATGAAAATATTCTGATGGTGGAGGGAGAAATGAAGGAGGTACAGGAATCGGAAATGCTGGAGGCTATCAGGGTTGCCCATGAAGCGATAAAGATTCATTGCAGGGCCCAGATGGAATTTTCAGAAGAGCTCGGAAAAACCGTTAAGCGTGAATATAAAGCTGTGGAAGATGATGAGCAGCTCAGGAAAAAAGTTTGGGACGAGACCTATGATAAGTGTTATCAGGCAGCAAAATCCTCAATCGCCAATAAACATGAACGCACTGATGTTTTTGATGGCATCCTTGAAGAATTTCTTTCCGGCTTTGCCGAAGATGATGAGCTTGATGAATCCCTTGCAGGGAAATATTTCCACGATGTGCTGAAGGAAGCGGCAAGGAGACTGGTTCTGGATGAAAATATAAGGCTTGACGGAAGGAGGCCTGAAGAAATACGGCCTGTTATCTGTGAGATTGAGCCTCTTCCTGCCACTCATGGTTCCGCATTGTTCACCAGGGGAGAAACCCAGTCTCTCACAACTGTTACACTCGGGACAAAGCTGGATGAAAAGATAATTGATGAAGTTCTGAACCAGGGAAGTGAAAAGTTTGTCCTTCATTACAATTTCCCTCCGTTTTCAACGGGTGATGCCAGGCCCATACGCGGAGTGAGCCGCAGGGAAATAGGTCATGGAAATCTTGCACACCGGGCACTTAAAAATATGATGCCTGCCGAAGAGGACAATCCGTATGCAGTAAGGGTTGTATCCGACATACTTGAATCGAACGGTTCTTCTTCAATGGCTACCGTGTGTGCGGGATCCCTTGCACTGATGGATACAGGAATAAAACTCCGCAAAGCTGTTTCAGGCATTGCAATGGGTCTTATAAGTGACGGGAACTCGGATAAATATGCCATTCTTTCGGATATACTGGGTGATGAAGATCATCTGGGGGATATGGATTTCAAGGTTGCAGGTACCAGTGACGGAATAACTGCCGCCCAGATGGATATAAAGGTTGAAGGACTCTCCTTCGGGATACTGGAAAAAGCCCTTGAACAGGCAAAGCAGGGAAGACTGCATATACTGGGGATTATGAATGAGACTATCTCTGAATCCCGTCCGGAACTCAAGCCCCATGCCCCGAGAATAGAAATGCTGTCCATACCCAAGGATATGATAGGTGCGCTTATTGGTCCGGGAGGAAAGGTGATACAGGAGATACAGCGGGAAACAGGTGCCACAATTATTGTTGAAGAAATAAACGGGCGGGGTGATGTAAATGTATTCGGTGAAAACAAGGAAGTCATTTCAGCTGCGGTCGAATGGATTAAAAAGATTGTGACAGTGCCGGAGGTTGGAGAGGTTTACAGGGGAAAAGTAAAAACTATTGTCCAGTTTGGAGCTTTCATTGAAATATTGCCAAACAAGGATGGTTTACTTCATATATCTGAAATCGACTGGAAAAAAATTAACAAGGTTGAAGATGTGCTTAAGGAAGGAGACGAGGTCGAAGTAAAGCTTATTGATATAGATCAGAAAACCGGTAAGCTTAAACTGTCGCGTAAAGCTCTCCTGCCACGTCCGCCCAGGCCCGGCAATGAACAGCGCCGGCATTAAACCGTACCCGGTCCGTTGAATACTGGGTTCCGGCAATAAACTAAACAGCGCCGGCATTAAACCGTACCCGGTCCGTTGAATACCGGGTTCAGGTAATAAACAGCGCCGGCATTAAACCGTACCCGGTCCGTTGAAGGCCAAAAAGGCAGTAATGGAGGTCAGATACAATTACATTGTAATTGAAGGTAATATAGGAGCAGGGAAAACCACCCTTGCAGCAAAGATTGCAGGTGAATTCAATGCCCGGCTGATTCTTGAGCATTTTACCGATAATCCTTTCCTTCCGAAATTTTATGAAGATCCGGAAAAATATTCCTTTCCCCTGGAGCTTTCATTTCTTGCCGGCCGTTACCGGCAGCTCAGGGAAGAGCTGGAAGCCCCGGATCTGTTCAGTCCATTTACGGTTGCAGACTATTATTTCAGCAAATCCCTGATTTTTGCAGCTTCAACTCTCGGAGGAGATGAATATAAGCTGTTCCGGCAGATCTTTTATATAGTTTACAGCTCTCTTCCGCGTCCGGACATTTTTGTGTACCTTCATCTTGACACCGGCAGGCTGCTTAAAAATATCGAAAACAGGGGAAGGCCCTATGAAAGGACAATCACTGAAAAATATCTGAAAAGCATACAGGACAGTTATTTTTCTTTTTTCAGACAGAATCCTGAAAACAAATATCTTGTCATTGATATAAACAGTGTGGATTTTGTTTCCAGTGATGATGACTACAGAAAGATCCGCAATGCAATTTTTATGAAGGATTATCCGGCAGGGATGAATAAGCTTATTTTATAAAAATGCCTGTTTTGCCGGCAACCGGAATTTATTTAAAGGATTAATTCATTTGCAGTTCGTGAAATCGTTAAATCAGTATTATTTTGCAATGAAATATTTTACTGTACCTGAAGTTTTTTTTACATTTGCAGTTTAATTTGTATATTGCTCCATTATTTCTAAACGACTATTATCAAACAAATAACCAGTTTTATCATGAAAAAAATCAGCAGCTATTTTATTCTTTTTCTGGCCGCAGCAGTAATGACTGGCTGCAGTGGCCTGAACAAAATGAAGAAAAATCAGGATACCATCAGGTATGAGGTTACACCACAGGTTCTTGAAGCCCACGGGGGCATTGTAGGTCTCACCATCAAAGGAGAGTTCCCGGAGAAATATTTTGACAAGAAGACTACTCTCACTGCTACTCCTGTTCTGGTCTATGATGGCGGTGAAACTTCCTATCAGAAAGTACAGGTATTGCAGGGAGAAAAGGTGATGGCCAATAACCAGGTAATCACATATTCCGGAGGTAATTTTACCTATAATGACATTGTTGCATATAATGATGACATGAGGGTGTCACAACTGATGTTAAGGGTAAATGCAACCAGGGGTGCGAAAAGCATCGATTTTGAACCGGTTAAGCTTGCTGATGGTGTTATTTCAACATCAACCCTGGTCCAGGAGCAGGGCAGACCGGTTATTATGAAAGACAATTTCCAAAGGATTATTCCTGAGAGCAAAGTGGCTGATATACATTATGTGATCAACAGGTCTGATCTGCGCAGCTCGGAGCTCAAAGCTGCTGACATAGCTGAGCTGAGAGAATATATCAAGGAGGTAGATTCTGATCCCGACCGCCGGTTCACAACAACAACCATCAGCTCTTATGCATCACCGGAAGGACCATTTACCCTGAATGAAAAATTATCAGTCAACAGGGGTTCAACTGCCGACAGATTTATCAAGAGGGAATTCACAAAGATTGAAGCAGCAGAATCAAGTGATTTCTTTGATAATATTACTACTCCCGAAGACTGGGAAGGATTCAAGAATGCAGTTGAGAATTCCTCGCTTAGCGACAAAGATCTGATACTGCGTGTTCTTTCAATGTATTCAGATCCCATCGTCCGTGAAAGGGAGATCAAGAATATGTCTTCAGCCTACGAAGCACTCAAGGACGAAATCCTTCCGAAACTCAGAAGATCAGTGATGACTGTCAATGTTGACAAGATCGGCCGTACCGATGAGCAGATCCTTTCACTGGCCAGGTCAAATCCGGGAGAACTGGATGTTGAGGAAATACTGTATGCCCCCACACTTATAACGGATGTCAACGAACAGCTGAGATTCTATCAGGCAGCTGCAAAGGCATATCCCAAGTGTATCAGGGCACATAACAATATCGGACATACCCTTCTGGCACTTGGCAGAACCGATGAAGCCATCAGGGCTTTCGATGCTGCAAAGGCAATCAACTATAACGATGAGGTAAAAAATAACCTTGCAGCTGCAGCCCTTGTCAAGGGAGAACTTGTTAATGCCGAGGAGCTTTATAACTCAATGACAACCCAGACACCCGAATCAAGATGGGGT
>JAAYKX010000114.1 GCA_012522155.1 Bacteroidales bacterium | reverse complement strand
GTCATTAACCCATAATAGAATAAAAAAACCGACAACCACTCCCGGCGAAAAATCAACTGCCCCATGCGGGATTATCGTTTTCAGGTCACTCCGCAAAAATGCTGAAAAAGGGAAGAGGGAAAAGGGAAGGACCACATAGAGCAAACCGAAAAATGTATGTGCGAGTGAATCAAAAGGTTTTTCAGCTCTCCGGTAAAGTTCCGCTATCATCATCATCACAAATAAGGGAATCAGCAGAAGAAAAAAACTGTATTCAAGCATTCCCGCGGCTACAGGGATGGAAAGCAGGTATACGGCAATACCGGTTATCATACCGGCAACTGTCTGAACCCTTGTTCCGCTCCGCCTGATTATCCTGTAATATTCATACAGTATGCCGGACATTATTATCAGTGCTGTCAGACAAAAGCTGACAGGATGAAGCCAGAATCCGCCCAGGATAAATATTACAATCCAGGCTCCGGTGAGGGTTCGTCTGTAAATATCCTTCAAACTATAAAATCTGTATTATTTTTCACCGGAGTCTTCTGAAAGCTCTTCAGGCCTGCCGGCGACATTAAGGTCATTCGGTTTTTCAACTGCTTTTTCAATCAGCTTTTCAGCTGTTCCTCCGGCCGGGGTCCTGACTGCTTTTTCGCCTGAAGTCCCGGCTGCAGTCCCGCCTGAAGTTCCGGCTGAAGTCCCGCCTGAAGTCCCGCCTGAAGTCCCGCCTGAAGTTCCGGCTGCAGTTACGGCTGCCTTTTCAGCTGCCTTCTTGTTTTTCTGCTCCCTCTGCTCCCTCTCCTCCTTTATCCTCTCAGCCTTCCTTTTACCGAATATCTGTTTAAGATCCTCACTAAAAATAACCTCCTTTTCAAGTAGCAGTTCAGCCAGTTCGGCAAGACCCTTCATATTTGCCCGCAGCACATTCTTTGCCCTTTCATAAGACCGTTCAATGATATCCTTTACTTCACGGTCAATCAGCTCAGCAGTCTTTTCACTGTAAGGCTTGGTAAAGCCAAAGTCAGACTGCCCCGAAGAGTCGTAAAAGCTTATATTACCTACTTTTTCACTCATCCCGAAGAAAGACACCATTGCATAGGCCTGCTTTGTAACCTTTTCAAGGTCGCTGAGGGCTCCTGTTGAAATTTTTCCAAACACAAGCTCTTCAGCTGCTCTTCCTCCAAGGGAATATGCCATTTCGTCCAGAAGCTGTTCGCTGGTGGTGATCTGTCTTTCCTCGGGAAGATACCAGGCGGCACCCAGAGCCCTGCCACGGGGTATTATGGTAACTTTCAGAAGAGGACTGGCATGTTCCAGAAGCCAGCTCACCGTTGCATGACCTGCCTCATGATAGGCTATTGTTCTTTTCTCCTCAATGGAAATTATCTTGCTCTTCCTTTCCAGGCCGCCAACAATTCTGTCAATAGCATCCAGGAAGTCCTGCTTCTCCACTACGGTTTTATTTTTCCTTGCAGCTATCAGGGCAGCCTCATTACAGACATTTGCAATATCTGCACCCGAAAAGCCCGGTGTCTGTTTTGCCAGGAAGGACACATCGAAATTCTGTTCCAGCTTGATAGGCCGCAGATGAACCTGAAAAATGGCTTCCCTTTCATTAAGATCGGGCAGTTCAACATGTATCTGCCGGTCAAACCTTCCTGCCCGCAAAAGAGCACGGTCAAGAATATCGGCCCTGTTTGTGGCTGCAAGAATTATCACACCCACATTTGTTCCGAATCCATCCATTTCTGTCAGCAACTGATTAAGAGTGTTTTCCCTTTCGTCATTTGAACTGAAATTCACATTCTTCCCTCTTGCCCTGCCAACAGCATCTATCTCATCAATAAACACTATGCATGGTGCCTTCTCCTTTGCCTGCTTGAACAGATCCCTTACCCTCGATGCACCCACTCCAACAAACATTTCAACAAAGTCGGAGCCTGAAATGGAAAAGAAAGGTACATTTGCTTCTCCTGCAACAGCCTTGGCAAGAAGAGTCTTTCCGGTTCCGGGGGGACCGATAAGAAGGGCTCCTTTGGGAATCTTACCTCCCAGCTGAGTATATTTCTTCGGATTTTTCAGAAAATCAACTATCTCCATCACCTCGGTCTTGGCTTCCTCCAGGCCTGCAACATCATTGAAATTCAGCTTGACATGGGTATCCTTATCGAATATCTGCGCCCTTGACTTACCTACACTGAAAATCCCGCCGGCTCCTCCGGCTCCGCCCCCGGTCATTCTGCGCATCATAAAAATCCAGACAATTATCAGCAGGGCAGGAAGCAGCAGCCAGCCCAGCACATCTGCAAAATAGTTCTTCCTCGTTACATATTCGGGATATATCAGTTCAGCCTCACTGTAACCGGCATTTTCCTGTGTCTCAATAAGGAAGGGTTCAAAATTGCTTATGTCTCCGATATTGTATGTATAATGGGGTTTGGGCACCTGAAGGCCCATACCGCCTCCGCCTCCCGGCCCGGGCAGATTTTCATACCTTCCCGAAGCAAGTGCATCCTGGGTAAGATAAATTTCAGCCTGATCCTTGTTGACAACAACCAGTTTCTCGATATCATGCATCGCAATCATATCCTTAATCATGTTCGTTGTTGCCTTCTCCGTAACATTCCGGCTGAAGAAAACCTGAAAAAGAATAAACGAAAGAGCAATTATCGCAAAAATCCAGTTGGTGTTGAATTTCGGCTTTGTACCCTTATCCCCCTGTTTTCCGGGGGTAGATTTATTTGTATCCTGTGTCATAGATAAATTACTTGCTGACCTTTTCTTCCATAACCTCTATCAAGGCATCCGCCCACAATGATTCAAGGCTGTAAAAGTTCCTGTATTCCTCCAGGAATATATGAACTATCACATCCCCGTAATCCATAAGGACCCAGAAACAATTCTCAAGTCCTTCAACATGCAGAGCTTTCTCCCCTGCTTCCTTCCTTACAACCTCTTCAACCGAGTCACAGATTGAATTTACCCCGGTAACCGAGCTTCCATGACATATAACAAAGAAATCAGCAATCCTGTTCTCCAGCCTACGCATGTCTATCCTGAGAACATCTTTCCCCTGCTTATTGTATATCCCTTTTACAACACTTTTTAAAAGAACTTCTGTTCCGGCAGGCCGTTTCTTCATTAATCACTTCAAATTACAGACCAAAAAATAAACAATTTTATGATACCAAAAAAATCCGTATCGTTTAATTCCAAGTTGCAAAAATACAAACTTTTATCAGTATTTTTGCCACAGCAGGCCATTTTTGCTTCAAGACCGGAAATTACTGAAAGGCCTGAGTAAACATAATTTCATCCGCGGAGCAGTTCTCCTGATTTGATAATCATGATCATCGGATCCGATATACTGTATTTTAACTCGCTGACATCCACAAATACGGCCGCTTCAGAGATGCTCACGGAAAAAAAGCCGGAAGAGGGTACGGTGATCAGGGCAGGATTCCAGACAGCCGGAAAGGGACAAAGGGGCAAAAGCTGGGAAAGCGAAAAAGACAGTAATCTGCTGTTCAGTATTATCCTTTATCCGTCATCCCTGGGGCCTGCTGAGCAATTTCTTCTGTCCATGTCAATATCCCTGGGTATAAGTGATTTCCTGGAAAATCATATTTCCCGTCCATATATCAAATGGCCTAACGACATTTATGCCGGCGGAAAAAAAATAGCCGGTATCCTGATAGAAAACTCAATCATGGACGGGATGATTGAATATTCCGTGGCAGGCATAGGAGTCAATATCAACCAGCAAAATTTCAGTTCCGGCATCCCCGCTGCCGTATCCCTTGCAGTCATAAGCGCTAAGGAATACGATACTGACTCATGTTTTCTTCAGCTTCTGCAATTCCTCGACGCCAGGTACAGGCAACTGCTGTACGGCGACCGGGAAGCAATAAGGAATGAATATTTTTCAAATCTTTACAGGGCCGGGGAATGGCACAGCTATGTATCGGACGGAAAGGTTTTCAGGGGAGCAATACGCGGAGTATCACCCTCAGGGATACTCACTGTTGAAAAAGAAGCTAATGAATATTGCAGATTCGCTTTCAAAGAGATTCAGTATGTTCACTGACATCATTCCAGACTTCGAACTTTTCCATCTCATCCATAATGGTTTCAAGAAATTTGTCCACCGGATCTTTGGCAAAGCTCAGCAGCAAAGGATTCATTTCCGCCTCAACAGACAATTTTATTTCAGAATAACCGGCGCCAGAATTACGGATATCAAGAATCATGTTAAACTCATTCTGCAGCAATGCATTTCCCGAATATACAATTTTATCGGACAAAGACTTTTCCCTGATAGAAACACTGACTGTTCCAACGGGATTTACCCTGAAGCTGCAGTGATCCTGTCTGAAATCAAGATTACTGAAAGTGCCGGGCGGAACAAAACGCCGGAAATTCCTTAAATCAGCAGCAAAAGCATAAACTGTTCCCGGGGAATAGTTGATTTTTGCAATTCTGCTTTCAAAACGAGTCGGACTGGCCATGGTATAAAAATCAGTTTCTGCCCCAGTTTTCCGGATCAAGTCTCCAGTTCCTGAGAGTCTCCATCATATCTTCACTAATATGTCCTGTCTCCAGTGCCGTCCGGATCAGGGTTGTATAACTGGTCAGGGTGTCAAGCCTGCAGTTTTCAGCAATAAATGCATCCTCTGACTTTTTGAATTCATATGTAAAAATTGCAGCCAGACCGAGTACCTGACAACCGGCATCCCTGAGGGTCCTCACGGCATTGAGACTGCTGCTGCCCGTAGAAATCAGATCCTCTATCACAACAGTTTTCTGACCTTCTTCATAAAAGCCTTCTATCTGGTTTCCAAGGCCATGCCCTTTGGCTCCCGACCTCACGTATACAAATGGCAGTTCAAGTCTGTCGGCAACCAGTGCACCGTGTGAAATAGCTCCCGTGGCAACACCCGCTATCAGTTCAGCATCGGGATAGTGCTCGTTTATCATCATCACAAAGGCATCCCTGATATATTTCCTCACCTCAGGAAATGACAGAGTCTTTCTGTTATCAGTATAAACAGGGGACTTCCAGCCGGAAGCCCAGGTGAAGGGATTTGACGGTTGCAATTTTATTGCTTTAATTTGTAAAAGATATTCTGCGATCTTTTTTGAATAAGTATCCATAGAAGCATGTATAAAGTTCATTTTGAAAACAGATTCATTCTGATCAGCTCCGAACCTGACCGTCTGCAAAAATACGGCTTATTCGTTAAATTCAATGACACAAATGAACTTTACAGGATTATCAATAATTTTCAGAGCGATACAGAGCTTGAATCAATAAATATCTACGGCACCAACATCAGGCATATATGGAAAATCTTCAGGATCTACTTCAGTGAGGTTGGTGCGGCAGGCGGACTGGTAAGACATTCATCCGGAAGATACCTGTTTATTGAAAAGAAAGGCAGACTGGACCTTCCCAAGGGACATATAGAAAGGGGTGAAAAACCGGAAAGCTGTGCAATCCGTGAAGTGAGTGAAGAAGCAGGAATAACCGGACATTCAATCATAAAATCCCTGGTACCGACATATCACACCTATACCCTGAAAGGTATTTCATACCTGAAAAAAACATCATGGTTCCTTATGGATTATGATGGTGAGATGCTGACCGAACCCCAGGCTGAGGAAGGGATCACCAAAGTGGAATGGCTTCTTCCCGATGAGCTGAGTATTATAAAAAATACTGCCTGGCTTTCACTGATGGACATGATAAACACGTCAGTACTGAAATTTTAATCTTCCCCACCCCTGTATTCCTTCAGGTTCACTACCCCGGGAACGAAGCCGGATGCATCACCTCCGCTGCGTATAATATCCCTTACTATGCTTGAATTAATCATTGTGTGTTCCGGAACCGTAAGCAGGAAAACCGATTCAATTTCCGGACTGAGCGTCTTGTTGACCTGCCCTATTGCCCTTTCAAACTCGAAATCGGCTGCTGTTCTCAGTCCTCTCAGGATATACCTGGCGCCATTTCTTTTACAGTAGTCAACCGTCAGTCCTTCATAATGATCCACTTTAACCCGGGGCTCATTACGGAAGACCTTCGAAATCATGGCTTTTCTTGTTTCAAGGGAATAATAATTCTTTTTCAGGGCATTGGCTCCCACTGATACAATTATTTCATCAAAAAGCAAAAGTCCCCGCAGGACAATTCCTTCATGTCCGATGGTAAAGGGATCAAAAGATCCGGGAAATACGGCTGTTTTCTTCATTCAAACACTATTTTCCTGGCGTTACTGACTTTCTGTCTTAACAGGGCCAGATCAAGCACATCCATGATGGTATCAACATAATTGAATTTCAATCCTTTTATATAAATATCCTTGATAGCGCCAACGTCTTTCCTGTTTTCTTCCGACAGAACTATCTCGCGGATATTTGCTCTTTTGGCAGCAAGTATTTTTTCCTTGATACCTCCGACAGGCAGCACCTTGCCACGGAGGGTTATCTCACCGGTCATGGCAATATATTTCCTTACTTTTCTCTGGGTGAAGGCCGAAGCAATGGAAGTGGCCATGGCTATCCCGGCAGAGGGCCCGTCCTTGGGTATTGCCCCTTCAGGCACATGAAGATGGACATTCCATTTTTCCGAGAAATTATCGGGCAGCTTAAGAAGTCCGGCATTTGATTTCAGATACTCAAGGGCAAGGATTGCCGATTCCTTCATTACTTCTCCAAGATTTCCGGTAAGGGTCAGTTTCCCGCTGCCCTTGCTTATACTTGTCTCAACAAAAAGAATTTCTCCCCCGGCTGCTGTCCATGCCAGTCCTGTAACCACTCCTGCCTGCTCATTCCCGGAGTACTGATCCCTGTTGTATTTGGCAGGACCAAGTATCTTTTCCAGGGAATCTTCTGTCAGATCGTGATTATATTTTGTTTCTGAAGCAATATTTTTTGCAGTAACCCTTACAATCTTTGCCAGCCTTTTGTCAAGCTCCCTTACGCCCGATTCACGGGTATAGCTGTCAATCAGCTTTTCCATGACATCCTTTTTAATCTTCAGCTGCTCTGCCTTTACTCCGTGATTCTCCAGCTGCCTGGGAAGGAGGTGACGCTTTGCTATCTCCAGCTTTTCCTCAACCAGGTAGCCGCTTATTTCTATGGTCTCCATCCTGTCGCGGAGAGCAGGACTTATTGTTGTCAGTGTATTGGCGGTAGCAATGAAAAGGACCCTGGAAAGGTCATATTCCATTTCAAGGAAATTGTCAAAAAAGGAACTGTTCTGTTCGGGATCCAGAACTTCCAGAAGGGCTGAAGAGGGATCACCCCTGAAATCCCGTCCCACTTTGTCAATTTCATCAAGTATGAATACCGGGTTTGATGAGCCTGCACGTTTTATGTTCTGAATAATTCTTCCCGGCATAGCCCCTATATAGGTCTTTCTGTGACCTCTTATTTCCGCTTCATCATGAAGGCCCCCGAGTGACATTCAGACATATTTTCTTCCCAGTGCACTGGCAACAGATCTTCCGAGAGAAGTCTTGCCGACCCCGGGTGGTCCGTGAAGGCAGAGGATAGGCGATTTAAGATCGCCTTTCAGCTTGAGCACTGCCAGATGTTCAAGTATCCGTTCCTTTACATCATCCAGTCCGAAATGGTCATCATCAAGAACATGTCTTGCATTCTTAAGATCAAGGTTGTCCTGGGTATATTCACCCCAGGGAAGATCCAGAAGAGTCTGTATATAGTTTATCTGTACCGAATACTCGGCTGCGGCAGGATTAAGTCTGCGAAGCTTGTCAAGTTCCTTGTCAAAGACCTGTCTTACTTCCTGATTCCATTTTTTGTCAGCAGCTTTTCTTATGTATTCTTCTATTTCCTTTTCAGCAGGGTTCCCTCCAAGCTCATTCTGAATGGTCTTCATCTGCTGTTGAAGAAGAAACTCTCTCTGCTGCTGGTCAAGATCACTCTTTACCTTTGACTGCAGTTCGTTTTTCAGTTCAAGGATCTGGATTTCCTGTACCAGGAACTCCAGCAGCATAAAACCCCTGTCACGTATATTGTTTATTTCAAGCAGTCTCTGTTTGTCCTGAACCTTGATGTCAGTATTCGAACAGATAAAGTTGATCAGATAGGTATTGTTCTCAATATTTTTTATTGCAAAACTTGCTTCGGGACTGATATTCGGATTGATTTTAATGATCTTGAGTGACAGGTCTTTAAGCGAACCCACTATTGCATCGAAATCCTTGCTCCGCTTATCCGGCTTCTTTTCCGGTATTGATTTCACCCTTGCAATGAAATAGGGATCATCCGAGACAAGCTCACCGAGAACCATTCTTTGCCTGCCCTGAATAATGGCCGTAGTGGATCCGTCAGGCATCTCGAGAAGCTTCACTATCTGCCCTATTGTGCCGACCTGGTGCAGATCATCAAATCCGGGATTTTCCATATCCGGATCTTTCTGTGCAACAGTTCCGACTATTTTATCCAGACGGTAAACATCCTTGATAAGCTGTACGGAACGGGGTCTTCCGATTGATATGGGCAATACCACCCCCGGAAACAGTACAGTATTCCTCAGCGACAATACCGGCATGGCTTCGGGAAGTTCAGCATTCTCAAGATCATTGTCATCGCCATCCGATATGATAGGAATAATGTCTCCCTCACCATCAATCATATCCGGAAGAAAAAAGTCATTTATCGTGAATCGGAATTTTCTTTCCATTTATCTTATTTAAGAAACACTGCTTTCCGGGAAAATGCCAAACTTACTTATTATTTTCCCAAAAAGCCGTTTCTGTACTACGCAATCATTATGCCAAATGTTTCAGGCGGTAAATACAATTTTCTCAGGGGAAAAAAAAGGCTCCTTTTCAGAGCCCTTCACATATCATGGATTTAAGATTGTTTCCCTTTTTTCTTGTTGACGTGATCCCTGTAACGGTTCATGTACTTGTCAACCCTTCCTGCAGTATCAACCAGTTTCATCTTTCCGGTATAAAAAGGATGGGAAGTATTTGATATTTCCAGCTTGATGAGGGGATATTCATTCCCGTCTTCCCATTTAATGGTTTCCTTTGAAGGAGCGGTTGACTTGCTCAGAAAGGAATGTCCGTTTGACATATCCTGAAAAACCACGAACCTGTAATTCTCCGGATGTATTCCCTGTTTCATCTGTCTATAATTTAATTCTAATCGGCAGATACCCTGTCCCGGTTTATCGCGAACCTGTCCCGCTTTACCGGGTGCCTGCTCCCATGAATAAGAATTTATACCCGGGGGTATGAACTCTTTGACATGGTCGCTTCATTTCTGCACTGTTTATTCTCTGTATAAATAATATCGTCTTTTAAAGTGTGCAAAATTAATCAGATATTCTCAACCGGCAAAAAAAAACTGAAAAAAAATCATTTCTCCCTGTCTGCTGTTACATCACGGCTTTTTTCTGTCTCATTCTTTTCATCCTTGTATCTGACAAACGGCAGACTGTCATTGATAAGATAACGGTAGGTGATATGGGTTTTGGTCCTTACCGTGTCAAGAGCATTATAAAGAGCGATCATCTTGGGATTATAGTCTCCAACCCATGCAAATTCAAGACTTTTCAACCATTTTCTCTTTTTAAAGGCCTGGTAGAAATGGTAAAACAAAGCCGATTCGATTCCGGAATTCTGGTATGAATGATGAATTCCTCCCACAATTGCCCTTGCCCTGTCTATTTCATGAGTTGACTTATAATAAATGAAGCGTATCATGTTCCACAGATTGAGCCTGCCGTTAAAATGACGCAGTATCTGGTTCAGATCGGGCAGCAGTATAAAAAATCCTACCGGTTTTTCATTGTGATAGGCAAACCAGATGAGTTCTTCATCAATTATCATACGCGCCCGTTTCATCGATTCAGTAAAAGCATCAGGCTCAAGCGGCGTAAAGTCTTCCTTGAGGAACACCCAGGTGGAGTTATATATCTCACACATGTCACTGCTGAACTTATGACTGTTCCTGAATTCAAAATGGCGGAAGCTGTAGCCCGGGCGCCGGGTAATCCTCCCCGCAATTTTCATTATCCTTTCGGGAAACTCAATGATCCTTCCTTCGGAATCCCTTATTACCCTGGTCTGGGAATACTGTTCAAAATAATTTCTGAATCCGTAATTTTCAAAAAAACTCCTGTAATACCTTTTGTTATAGGGCATCCCGAACACAGGCTGTTCAAAACCATCCACCAGGAGTCCCCAGTAATTATCATTTTCCCCGAAGTTTATCGGACCGTCTATCGCCTCCATCCCCCTGGCAGACAACCATTCCCGGGCAGTATCAAAGAGCATGAAGGCAGCTTTCTGATCATCAATAACTTCAAAAAATCCGATCCCCCCGGTGGGCTGGGCCTGGGCGGCTGATCTCTGTAAGCTGATAAAAGCAGCTATCCTTCCTGTTGTTTTCCCCCCGGCGTCCCTGAGTATCCAGCGCTTTGCCTCCCCATGCCTGAATGAATGATTCCTGAGAGGGTCAAATACCGATTCAATCATTGAATCAAGGGGACATACCCATAAGGGATCATCACGGTACAAGTGCTTGGGAAAATCAATAAAATCCCTGCGTTCACGCCTGCTGACAACCTCTGTAATGTTCATGCAGATATCTCTTTTTATGTTTTATTAACTGTCGTTTTTTTTCATTTATCCGTCTGAATACCATGATATATGCCGGCGGTTGCGTACTGTCCGTCATACACAAACTGTTCAGTCCGTCATACGCAGCCTTTACTGCCCGTAGCTTAAACAACTGCCACTTTCAGTAATTAAGAATGTAAAAATGACAATAAAAAACATTTTTCCGGCTTAAAGTATGAATAAAAACAGCTGTTTACACAACTTATTGAATATCAATTATTCGGCGGTCGACAAGAAGGAATACCACTGTCGTCAGCAATGAATAGATCAGGAATATCTTTACGGGAATATAGTCTGACGGCTTGATTTTCAATTTAATCCACAAATATGCAGAGAGGTAGATTTTTGACACACAATATACAATAAAAGTGGCCAGTGCCACACCTACAATGCCGTATCCCCATCTTATCATAAGCAGACTCAGGGGTATGTTAAGTCCAAGTTCAATAACGGCCGCTATCATGGTGATCCTTGTTTTCCTTCTGCCAATCAGGATGGTCTGCGGAAAAACGAGTCTCGGAATTATCAGGAGGGCATATACAAGAAAAACCCCTGCACTTATATGAAACTCAGGTGCAAACAAGCGCGGATAAAACCAGCGGGTAAAAAACATGATGACCATGGTCACCGGAAAAAGCAGATGCATCAGCTTTTCTGACCTGAGTTTAAGTTTGGCCATCGATTCCCTTATTTTACCTCTTACCGAGAATTCCGGAAGCATTGCATTGCTGAGGCCGTTGGCCAGAAGCAGGACCAGCGGAAATTCCTTTGCTCCATAGCGGAACCAGGCAAACAATGCCGGGTCCCGGTACACCGAGGATATAATCACTCCGTCAACATACTGGGCCGATCCGCTGATGAGTGAGGTTATTATCAGCGGCCATCCCAGATACATATGCTCCTTCATGAATTTCACGGAGATCTCCGGCTTTGAATAACGCCTGAGCAGTATTATAAGCCATATCCAGCGTACCAGTGTTATTGCAAGAAGGCCGTAAACCGACCATATTATATCCTTTCCCGCCAGTATGGGAGCTATAATCAGTACCAGCTGTACGGAAAATGTATAGAAACCGTACTGCAGGATACGGTGCGACCTGTTGTTCAGAAGATAAATATATTCTATCAGACAAACCGGACTGCTTAAAAGGATGTACAGTAACAAGAGATTAATGAAGGGAACGTTGCCTGATAAACGAAATACCGAAACATGCCCCTTCAGGGAATGGCCCAGCACAAACAGAAAGAGACTGAATACTGTAAGAAGAATGAAGGCATTGAATATTTCCGGCGACTTTCCGGTATTGGGATCACCGATCTTCCTGTAGGTCCTGTTCCTGTGATACAGAGGCAGAAGGGACTGGATTAGCCCGGTAACCCAGAAAAAGGTAAGCATGCCGCTACTGAACAGGAACATTTCCCATTTGCCTATTTCGGCACTGGTAAGATGGCCCTTGGTAAATACAATGCTGACTATAAGAAAAATGGTGAATTTTAACAGCTGGAAGATCTGTAAACCGGAGATATTATCGACGAATTTTGTCCCTTTCAGTTTCATCTTGATGGAGTGGAGAATCTTCCTTTTGTTAAATAAGGCGGGCAAATGAACCGGTTTCACCGGCTCCCGTAAAAATCGCACAAATATAGCAATTGACCTGCAGCATTAGAAATTAATTTAAATTTTGTCAATAAAAAAATTAAGGCTATTTTTGCAGTCCAGAAACGGTGGATGTAGCTCAGTTGGTTAGAGTACCGGATTGTGGTTCCGAGGGTCGTGGGTTCGAGTCCCATCTTCCACCCATAACAAAGAGCAATTATCTGAATATATAACAGTTGCTCTTTGTTTTTTTCCATGATTTCCATTTATACCGGAATTATCCCTCAAGGCAATCCGCCGCACTGTTACAAGACAGGTATAGCTGTTGGCAGGTATGGTGACAATTACTGCCATGCTATTTTTCCATTACAAGCCATGTATAGCTGTTGGCAGGTATGGTAACAGTAACTGTTACGTTATAGTCCCTGTCAACCCTGTATCTCCGGGGTTTACCCTCCCCTGTCCGTACAGAAAGCCTGTCATGACAGGCAGTATAATATACCGGGAATCTGACAACACGGGTAATATCTTTATTCAAAGGATTGTAGAGCATCGCCAGGGCTTTCTCCCCGAGCCGGGGGTTGACATGCATTATACCGTCCCAGTCGTTTCCGTCCGGACGGCGCAGATGAATAATATCCGAATTGAGAATGTCGCGGTATTTCCTGTACCATTTTACAACCCTCTGTACAAGCTCACGTGTTTCGTCAGTGTCATACAGGCGGGGGCCGCGGTAACAGGCCTGGATTCCTGCACCATAATACTGCATCATCAGCTGTTCATAATCGTCCAGATGTTCGCTTAAAGGTTCCAGTACTGCTTCCGGTCCTCCGCCCTGATATACAGTCAGGGGTACAAAACCCCAGCCCATCGAAGGTGTTTTAAGCCAGGTACCGTCGTATATATTCTGGCGGTTTAATATTCTCTGCCTGTCGCGTGACAGGGAGAAATTGGTTTCACGGTAACCCAGTGCAATCTTGTTGGTGCCATCCAGAAAATACCAGTCGGGAGCATTCACGTATATTCCGTTTTCATTGCACCAGCGGTAAAAGGATTTCTGCATCTCCATCTGCCGCCACTGCGAATCGTGCAGCCCTTCATGACCGGGATGCGATACGGAAGCACATACATCGCCCGGATAGGGACCATCATTCTCAAAAATATCGAAACCCGTTTCCGTAAACATGTATTTCAGATTTTCAATATATTTCAACCCCCATTCACTTCCCAGACAAGGGGCATTACCGAAGAAAGCACCGCCCGGCTTTCCGGTCAGGGGGTCAATCACGTCCGTATCAGGACCAATAGTACGACTCGAAAACAATGAATAACAACCAATGAGAATATTCTTTTCATGTGCATAGTCTGCCATCCTTTTCATTTTTACAACATTACCTGGCGATGTGTCCTCAATATTTATATGACTTCCGAAACTGAGGATCAATGCTTCGTAACCCGTGGCAGCACACTGGTCAATGGCAGTATATACCTGGTCGTCGCTGCGGCTCACCAGGTGCATGAAGATGGGATTTTCCGTAACCCATGGTGCGACAGTCCTGTACATCCGGCGAACAGCCAGTCCGTTGCGTTCACGGTCATATCCGTCAAACAGCAGCTGGAAACTCTGCGGCGACCGGAATGTATGCCCTTCTTCCAGACGGATACAGGGATCTGTATACGGATATATCTCCAGTATGCATGGAGTATCCAGGTTATAATTCACCTGGGATGTGTAGTCATAATCCCTTTTCCAGTGGGTGGTCTGGTCGCTCAAATGATAATTCATAGCATTGTTGAAGGCATAATTGCTTTCAACGTACAGGTAATGGGGCTTCAGCATTTTTTCAGGACTTCCCACCACGGCTGATTCTTCCTCTGCCAGTGCCAGTTTTTCGCTCACCACCCTGTTGACGACCAGTGAAGACTGACCCTTGTTGGTTACTTCCACCCATTTGTTCATAAGCGGGATACCGTCGTACATTTCATAGTTCACTGCAACGCTAACATTTCTGACACGGGAAGTTCTTCGCGGACTGTAAAAAAAAGTAAGTGTTTTTCCTGTGGGAAGATTTTTATGGCCACTCCACCGTTGCGGCTTCCAGTTCACATACGGGCTGATATCCGATATTTTTATGCCGGACAGACTGAAATCATTATCCGCAGAAGTCATCTGAAGGAAATTGTGCACTGACTGTTCCTGCAACAAGAAATAAAAGACCGGCAAGTATGATATGTTTCATGATAGCATAAATGAGATTTTGTCAAAAATAAGATTACAAACCATTACTGCAGACAGCCTGATTAAAACAAAATCACCCCTGTACTGTCTTTCTGAATCTTCTGTATTTTACATATGCCATTACTGAAACTGACACCAGTATGATGACGGTGACATATACAAACACCGGTACGGGTACAGGATCACCGCCTGCATATGAATGAAGGCCGGAGAGATAGTAATTGACCCCGAAATATGTCATCAGAACGGATGAAAATGCAAAAAGGGCCAGGAGATTGAATGAATAGATATCCCTCATTCCCGGGATCATCCGTGAGTGAATCACAAGAGAATAGACTATAATGGTAATGAGTGACCATGTCTCCTTGGGATCCCAGCCCCAGTACCTTCCCCATGACTCATTTGCCCATATTGCTCCCAGGAATGTTCCTGCCGTAAGGAAATAAAGTCCCAGGGTAAGTGTCTTGTAATTGATTACGGTCAGTTCATCAATGGTGGACGATATTCTTTCCCTGTTTTCCGGACGGGTCATTGCAAGAAGTACCATTGTAAGAAGTCCGAGCAGAGCCCCGAGCCCGAAAAACCCGTAGCTGCCGGTGATGACAGACACATGCAGGGTAAGCCAGTATGATTTAAGTACTGGAACCAGGTTGGTGATCTCCGGATCCATGAAGCTCATATGCGCCACAAGGAGAGTCAGTCCGGCCAGAACCGCGGTGGAGGATAGGGCAAATTCCGATCTGCGCCTGAATATCAGGCCGGCAAGAAGGGTTATCCATGATATGAAAATCATGGATTCATACCCGTTGCTCAGCGGGACATATCCGGAAATATACCACCGGAGAGCCAGTCCGGATGTATGCAGTATGAATCCTGCCACCAGAAGCCATCTCAATATTCTGAGTACGGGAGAACCGGCCGGCCTGTTCGTGATAAGGGGAATAATCAGAACAACGATCATTACCAGTCCTGCCATAAGATACAGGGGGAAGAGCCGCTCGAAAATGACAAGCCGGTAATAAAGGAATTCGCCATTGACCTGTCGCAGGGAAGGCAGTTTATATTCTGCAAACCTTTCCTGGTAGGTCCTTACCGAGGAAACAACCTGGGCTGCCTTTACAATGTTATTTTCCTGAACCGAATTTACCAGGGCAGGTATTATACTCCGGAGATACAATGAATCTGCGTTTCCGGGGGCATTAACCAGGGCTTCATGCGGAGCGCCCCAGTTATGGGTGGTATCATTCAGGGGAAACATTCTCAGGAAATCACCCCTGGAAATCATAAAGATGATATTAACCCTTTCATCAACCTTCATAACCTCCTTGTCCGTTTTGTTCCTGTTGCCCGGCGATTTCGAATATGCTGCCCTTACATCATCCGACAGTTTGTAATAACCCTCCCCGCTGAAGTCAATCAGATCGGAAAATGCAGCATAACGGCCGCTTACTCCTGCCTTTTTCCTTATTTCCACATTATTCACCTTTATTACAGGTATCTCCTTCCAGTGGTCAAAATCAAGCAAAAATCCAAGAAAGAACTGCATGGATGAATAATTACCGAATTTATTTCCCCCGGTTACTTTTCTTACAATATCATTACTCATGGTATACAAGGGCTTGGTCCTTCCCTTCTGATCCTGAATCAGAATTTTGCCAAGCTCATCTGAAGCTTTCTTCCCCGGAACGAAATGCTGTGCCGAAATACTTCCGAGTCCTGACAATACGGTAAAAAGCACTATAAGAGGCAGGGTCTTTCTCAGTGCGGAATTCCACATCGTGGCCCGGACCGTACGGAACAATGATTTCCTGATCAGCAGTGAAAGCAGAATGAAGAAAAACAGGAGTGAATAACCTGTGTAGGTTACAATCATTCCTGCCCTGTCGCGGTTAACTGACAATATGGTACCCATTTCATCCGGATCGTAGGAAGACTGGTAAAACCTGTAACCCCTGTATTTAAGCACATTGTTCATGAAGATCATAAAAGGCATTTCAACATTTTGACTTTCATCAATCACTGTGACATTGCTCCGGTAACCCGAAGGACTGTCGGATCCGGGATATCTCTCCAGAACAAACTCATTCAGGAAAAGGCTGAAAGGAAGTACCATGGTCCCTGAACCATAACTGATATCAAAGTGAAGACCATCCGCCTCTGCTGATCCTGCAGCCAGTAAGCCTTCAGCTCCCGGTGACCCTGCCGCCGGCGATCCTCCGGTCGGTGACCCAGCAACCGGCGCAGGCGATGCCTCAGCCGGTGACCCTTCCGCTTCCGGTGACCCGGCAGCCGGTAAGCCTTCAGCTCCAGGCGATCCTTGCCCTTCGGGCGAAAGAATAATCATCCGGGGCTCCCCTCCCCCGAAAAGATGAAAAACATATCTGTCCGACATCATTCCTGCAAAAACCAGTTCATATTCCTTGTCCCTGACATGTATTTTCTGTCTTAAACCCGAAGAAGAGAGTTCCGGCTGCCTGTGATCAATGGTTCTCTCCAGCAGCTTCGCCCCTGAAGAGTCCCGGACCGTATAGGCCAGGTACCTTTCATCTGTGGTACATATATCGGATTTTTGCCCTTCACGAATATGGATCTGTCCTTCACGTCCGAAATAACGTGTAATAGCCGCCCCTGCAAGCATCACGATAAAGGCAAGATGAAAGAGTGCCACGGGAAGCCTGTCCTTTCTGGACAGCTTGTTTATTATCAGCTGCCCGATGAGATTGACACTGAGAAGAACCAGTATCAGTTCAAACCACCGGGTATCATAAACCATTCCGTATGCAGCCCCCCGGCCATAATCATTTTCAATGAAAGTGGCCGCAGCCATGGCGAATGCAAAAATTATAAATAATGCACCCATGAAGAGCGGGGAAAATAAAAACCTGATATGCTTCATAACGTTATTATTGTTTTTCATTGATATTCAGCCTCTTTCTGAAATCAGCATTAGCTTGTCCCTGTCAAGTATCCTTATCCGGTTGGTTTCAGACTTTAAAATTCCGGTTTCCTCAAACTCTCCCAGTATCCTCACAACACTTTCCCTTGCCATGTTTGTCATCTCCCCGAGCTCCTGCCTTGAAAGTATCATTTCAAACTCATCAGCCATGTAAAGCTCACCGGCAAAATACAACAGGGTATCAGCAAGCCTTCCGGGCATTTTCTTATGGTTCAGATTGATCATTCTCTCATACCACCTGAAGTTCCTTGAACACATATCCTGAAGCAGGCCTTCTGCAAAATCGCCGTTAACCCTTACAAGATGCCTGATCACATCAATACTGATAAAACAGGCCTTCAGCTGGGTAAGAGCCGAAATGGAAAAATTGTTTCTGGAATTCACGTAGGAATCCTGTCCGGTGAGCATTGTACCGGGTTTGTCAATACTTATTATGAAATTCTTTCCGCCCGGACCTTCCATATACGTCTTTGCAAGTCCTGTAACAAGAAACAAGGCATTGGATGCGGGAGAACCCTGTTTTATCACTATTTCCCCGCGTTTGTAAACTGCTTCAAACCTGTTCTGACTTACATACTCCAGCTCACCGGGACTGAGTGTCCTGAAGTTCTTCCACTCTGTCAGACTCCCGCTGCAGCTGTTTGATGAAATGTTTCCGCTCATTCTGACCAAATTAGCAGTACCGGAATAATTAAATACCGGAATCAGTTAACTAATCCGGCAAATATCAATATATTTATTGACAAAAATCATCGGAAGGAATATAATCTATCATTAATCTCTATTACAAATAGCATAGTAAGCCTTAAAAAGATAACAGTGTGTTTTCGTAGATTGCATCCGTAATAAAAACCAATAAAGAAAAGGATTATGAACAAGGTGAAGCGTTTTTTATCATTAATAAGCATGGCAGGGTTGATCCTGGCCTCGTGTGAAGGACCGATGGGACCCACGGGTGCCGGCGGCAGGGACGGGACAGACGGAAAAGATGCCAATGAAACCTGCAAATTCTGTCATAACAGCAATGTGGTACTGGCGAAAGGCCTTGAATACGGATATTCACAACATTTCAGGGGAACTGCCCATGATCATGCCACCATGGCCGGCTGTATACCCTGCCATACCCACAAGGGTTTCCTGGATGTGATCAGCAATAACACTCCTGCCACAATCACAGCAAATCCTTCTGGTCCGTCGGGATATAAAAACAATTATACAGCAAGTGTGTCTGCACTTTCATTTCCGGGAAGCATAAACTGTTTTACCTGCCACAGTTCCCTTCACACGGAATACAGCGCCACCGAGTTTTTTCCTCTTTCAACAACAGCAGAGGTACCCATGACGATGTGGGGCGGGACAAAAACCATCAACTTCCCGAAAAGTTCAGGCAACCTTTGTGCAAAATGCCATCAGCCCATGCCGGTAACAGCACCTGACGGCTCCCTTATCGATTATTCCCGCCTCATTACGGAACCGTCTGCAACATATAATATGTCGGCAGTCAGTTACAGGACAGGTGTCCATTACGGGACTCACGGTGCCATGGCGGCAGGTGTCGGGGGAATCGAATTCGGATCAGGCTATTCCAATT
>JAAYKX010000113.1 GCA_012522155.1 Bacteroidales bacterium | reverse complement strand
CTGAATTCACAAGGTTGTATCCTCCCTGGAAAAAGTCTTTCACAAACTGGTCGTCATAATTTGAAAGGGGTGTTGTACTCCAGCTTTCCTTTGCATTGCCGATTGCTCCGTATTTGTACTGGAGTTCCGGATACAGAAGTACACTTTCAAATATGGTTCCGGAGTTGATACTGATATCAGTAGTGCCGGCTTTGCCCTTTTTGGTATTGATAATAACAACACCGTTTGCACCCTGGCTTCCGTAAAGTACCGCAGCATTGGAACCCTTGAGAACACTGATACTTTCAATATCCTCCTGGTTTATCTGGGACAGGCCGTCGCCTTCGTCAACGCCACCCCACATGCCTGCCTGGCTACCTGTTCTGTTAACCATAGGCACTCCGTCAATAACATAAAGAGGTTCGCTGAGCCCTGACAGGGACTTGCTTCCCCTTAAAACGGTCCTGGTTGAACCGCCAGCTCCCGAGGCAGCTTTCTTGATTTCAAGCCCGGAAGCCTTGCCTGCCAGACTGCTCATGAAGTTTATGTCCCTGGCCCTGGTAATTTCAGCACTGGAAACCTGCTGTGAAGCATAGGTAAGTGTTTTCCTTTCACGTGCGATACCAAGGGCTGTAACAACCACTTCTTCCAGTCCGATACTTTCCGATTGCAGAACAACGTTGACCGTGGATCTGCCATTAAGTGGCTGTTCCACAGTGGTCATTCCCACAAAAGTGAACCGGAGTACGGCATTGGCGTCTGTGACATTGAGAGTGTAATTCCCGCTGAGGTCCGTGGTTGTTCCCACGGTTGTCCCGACCTGGACGATCGAAACCCCGGGAAGGCCCTCTCCATCTTCATCCGTAACCGTACCGCTTACCCTTACCTGTGCAAAAAGCATCGCGGTTGTGGTAAGCAGTGTCACCATAAATAGAAACAATTTTTTCATCATAAAGATTTAATTTAGGGTAAATATTAACTATATGCTGAATTAAAACAGCTTCAGCCAGCTGTTATTTTAACCTGGTTTACGTAAGATCTCAGTTATGTTAAATATATTATTGATACAATGCAACGCTTATCTATTTCCTAATGCATGATTAACACGCATTAGTTAAAGTGCGCAATATATAAAATTTTTTTCGTTAACAAAAGTTAAAGTGTCAGGAAAAAATATTTCAGAAGAGGGCTGGATACAGCCGGTTTAAATAATTTTATGACAGTTTACATGTATTTTGATACCTTTAGTATAATTTATGCTGTGGCTGTTTTTCCCGTTTGCTTGATTTTCCTGAAAGATTCATAATCCGGAGCTATCGGTTTTTGAAGTTTTTCATAAAAAAAGCTGTCCCATTTGAGACAGCCTTTTTTGCAATTATTCAATTT
The DNA here is from genome assembly GCA_012522155.1 of Bacteroidales bacterium. Lineage (GTDB taxonomy): Bacteria > Bacteroidota > Bacteroidia > Bacteroidales > VadinHA17 > LD21. The sequence continues at coordinate 6,109 of JAAYKX010000113.1, read as the reverse complement.
TCTTTAAGGTTTTTTATCCCACCATAGCTTGGTTGTACCATCATCCGGTCCTCCGAGTTTGCTTATTGCCTTTTCCACTTCTGCCTTGTTGTTTGTGTATTCACCTGTGGTAAAGGTCAGCCTTGTTGGCAGTGAATTCGCCGGTATAAGGGGTTCCTCACTTTCCAGTCTGTCATAAAGTCTGGGGTATTTTGTTATCCTCCGGACTGTCCAGGCTTCAATGCTGTTTTCAGGATACAGACCCAGCCATTTCTGTGTAATGATCTGTTCCAGTTGTTCTTCCTTTTCTCCGGTGGCGAGAAAGGCAACTGGTACTGTTGACACCGGCGGAATGACTGTTCCGGGATCAGACAGGTCTGTGCCCGGACTTGCAGGTACTCTGGGGCTTGTAATATAATCTTCCCCGGCAAGGTTCAGATAGTCAGAATATCCCCATTCATCGAATGAGGCTTTGATGCCTTTTTCATACAGTTCCTGTGCCGTTCCGCCCATAGTCCAGTCTTCCAGTGCACCCTCGGCTCTCAGGAAATATGATTCATCGGCACCCATGACTCTCCATGCCGGACCGGCTGCTCCCAGTGTAACCCATGACTTGTGCATGTCGGAAGCAGAATGGTTAAAGTCCAGACCCTGTCTGTCCGATTTTGTCTGACCATTCCTCATTCCTTCAAAATTAAATACCACACCCTCCGGATCATCTGTAGGATCAGGGTTCACAGCTTCCTGGAAATAACTCTGAACACGGGGATCAAGATATCCCTTCATGATACTTTCCATATCAGCACTCATTCTGAATTCCATCCATGAGGTAATGGTATTGTAGGAGTTGTACCAGTCAGTTGAGGTCGCCACTTTTGCATTATCTGCAACATCTTCTATTACACCTGCAGCAACGGCAGCTTCAGCCTGGGTTTTGGCAAGGGTAGGATTAACGTATTTGCAGTGCAATGCCAGGCGGAGACGCAGGGAGCTTCCAAGCTTTGCCCATTTGGCCAGATCACCCTGGTAAATATCATCAAAGCCTTCCAATGTTGCTGATTTGCCCTGCGACAGGTTTGCCTTGAGCACTGTAACAGCACTTTCAAGTTCGCTGAAGAACTGAGTGTATATTTCTTCCAGTCCGTCATAGGGAACGGCCTTTTCCATATTCCCGAAGTGTGAATAAGGTATGGCCCCAAAGGAATCGGCATATTTTGCAAAAGCATTTACACGCCATATTTTCATTATGGCTTCTTCAACGGCAAGCCCTTTCTCGTTGGCAAAATCAACACAAAACTGGATGGGTGGTGCTGCATTCGAATAGAAGGAATTAAATGAGCCGTTGAGCCAGCTGCCCACCAGAACATACCTGTCAGACAGGAAGTTCGGGTGAGTGGTTGCAAAATAGTTTGCATACACATCTCCGAAAAGGGAGTGATAGGTCTGCATTCCCGTGCTGTTCCTCAGATAGGAAGTATAAACTATTGCCCTTTTTGCCACATAACCGAATGATGACTGGTCGAGGCTGGCCACGGTAATAGCTTTTGGATTGGTGTTTATTTCATCGAAATCCTTTGTACAACTGCCTGCGAAAACAGCTAATGCAAGAACTGATATTATTATTAACAGGTTTTTCATATTACTTGGTTTTAACATATTGCTGTATTAAAAATCGAAGTTAAGGGATACACCGAATGTGCGCGTTGTGGGCAGTGCGAAAGCTTCACGTCCTTCATCAGTGTTTGAAGTGCTGTTGACAATTTCGGGATCGGAGTGTTCAGCCTTGTTCATGAAGAAGAACAGATTTCTGCCCACCAGTGATACCCGGGCTGCACTGAAGAATGTTTTGGCAACAATGTCTTTGGGCAGATTGTATCCGATAATCACTTCCCTGAGCCTGATATTGGTGGCATCTCTTACGAATGCTTCTCCTGCCGGGTTGTTTCTCCCCCCGACATTATTCCAGAATGAATCCGCATCAGTGGCCTTCATGTTTTCTCCGCCTTCAGGCGTAACGCCTTTTTCATTCTTGAAAATATCCCTTCCAAAGAGAAGAGATTCGTCCTCTCTTCCAATTGCAGTATAGTCCAGGATGCCGTTTCCGGCAGTGATTGCTTCAGTAAATGAAATAAAGGATCCTCCCCACCTTGAGTCAATAAGAGCATTCAGTGAAAAGTTCTTATATGTTATTGTATTGCTTAATCCGCCCAGCCAGTCAGGGTTGTAATTGGCAACTTTTACTGTCATGCCGGAAGTTATCTGGGGAAGTCCGTTGGCCTGGTTTATTATTACGTTTCCATTGGCGTCCCTTTCCCATCCTTTGGCGTATACATCCCCAAAAGCCTGACCTTTTACGAGTTTGTATTCTCTGATGAAGTCTGTTCCAAAGGACAAAACAGCGAAGCCTTCGGCAATCTCAAGTATTTTGCTGATGTTCTTTGACCAGTTGATCATGATGTCCCACGAGAAATCACGTTTGTCAATCCCAACTGCTCCCAGTGTAAGTTCCACGCCCTTGTTCTGGACATCCGCACCTTTCTGATAAACGCTGCTAACGCCTGAAGTCACGGGAACAGGAGTTGAAAAGAGCTGGTCATAGGTGTTTGTCTGGTACCATGTTCCGCTCAGTCTGCCCCTGTCGTTAAACATTCTCAGATCCAGTCCCGCCTCGATTGATCTGGTCCTTTCCGGTTTGAGGTTCGGATTGGGCATGGATGAGCTGAGCCCGATTGTGCCAAGGGATACTGAAGCAGATCTGTGAAGATTGTATGCCCCAGCATCATTTCCGACTTCCGCGTATGATGTTCTGAGTTTCAGATGTGTGAATGCAGCAGGAAGGGGGAGGAGATCACTTATAACGGCTGTCAGTCCTACAGAAGGATAAAAATATGATCTGCTTGCAGCCGGCAGGGTTGAGCTCCAGTCATTTCTTCCAGTGATATTCAGAAACAATGCATTTTTCCAGGATAATTCACCAAATCCGTAAAAGGACTGAACTACTTTTTTTGAATATCCCTCGCCAGGTCTCGGATCTTTTGTGTTGGCCAGAGCAAACATGTTTTCGATATTGAAAATGGAACCTGAACCGCTTACATTTTCAGATTCGTATAATCTGTGATTGCCTCCGGCGTTGAGATCCAGTGCAAATTCGCCAAAATTTGTATTGTAGTTGATGAGGAAGTCATTGTTCCATTCATATGAATTGGAACTGGTTTTAGAAAAAGCACCGTAGTAGGCGTTGGTATAGGTGTCGTTGTTGCGTCTCCATTCCGTGTTTGTATATGTGCCGTCAAATCCTGACCTGCCCTGAATTGAAAGTCCGGGAAGGATTTCATATCTCAGGCTCAGCATGGCAATTGCCCTTTGTCTCTTTGAAGGCTGTACTGCATTGTAAACTGACCAGTAGGGATTCCCCGAGCCGTTGTCGTTAACTTTCCAGTAATGCTGCCGGAGCTGGCCTGCCGGATTAATGAATTCATAATGCTGAATATCTTCTGAACGTATATTCCTGGGCAGCATATAGAGATACCTCATGGGATTCTCAAATGTTTCACCGGTAATAAACACGTTGGAATAGTTTCTTTTTATCACATTGAGTTTTGAATCAAGGGTAAATTTCCTTGAAAGGTTTGCACGTACCCTTAAATTAAGATTATGGCCTTTCAGATCATTGCCGTTAACAATTCCTCCGTCATTGTTGTTGGTGTAGGAGAACGTTATGTTCGATACTTCGGAATTGATGTTCACGCCAAGATTTGTTGAAAAGCTGTTTCCGATCCGGAAAAAATCTTTGATATTGTCAGGTTGCGGTAAAAAAGCATATTGTTTTCCATAGAGATAATAGGAGGGATCATTTGACCAGTGATCTACCATCTGTCCTTCCATTTTCGGACCCCATGACACTGTGGCTGCTCTTGCATAAACACCGTTTGCTCCCTGTCCGTAAATATTCTGGACTTTTTGCAGGATTACGGCCTGATTTGCCTGATAGGTAAAACCCAGGCTGGTTGTGACACCCTGACGGGCACCTTTCCCTGACTTGGTTGTTACCACTATAGCTCCGTTGTTTGCACGGCTTCCATAAAGAGCTGCAGCGTTTGCTCCCTTCAGAACTGAAATGGATTCAATTTCATCAGGGCTGAGGTTCTCAATACCTCCATTCAGAGTTACGCCGTCGACAACATAAATCGGCTGACTGCTTCCGCTGATGGAACGGTTTCCTCTGAGCAGGACCTACGTGCCTCCTCCGACTCCCTGACCGGTCTGGGTGATGAGCATGCCGGACACTTTTCCGCTCAGTCCCGACATTACGTTGGGATTTCTTGCTTCGGTAAGAGCATCAGTGGTTACACTCTGGGCAGCATAGGTAAGTGATTTTGTCTGCCTCGAAATGCCGAATGCCGTGACAATGACATCCTGTAGTGCCATTACATCCGGTTCAAGAGTTACAATGAAGACAGTCTGTGTTCCAATTGCCAGTTCAACCGTTTTCATGCCCACATAAGAAAAGGACAACTGCTGGGCATCGGCTGGAACATTAAGAGTAAATGCCCCGTTTGCATCAGTCGTGGTACCTATCGTGGTTCCTGGTACCACAACAGTAGCCCCGATAATGCCAAGTCCGTCCTCGGCACTTTTTACTGTGCCTGAGACGAGCTTTTGTGCAAATACACTTTGCAAGCCTGTAAAAAACAGGACTGCAATAATCAAAGTGAATTTTCTCATAGTTTGAACGTTAAAGTTAATTTTAGATAATTGTGAAAATTGAATAAGTAATTCTCGGATCAGGTTTTTAAAATTGTACTTATTTCGTATTTGCTCAATCAGTTTGTTAAATTATGTTAAATATTTCAAATATCATAAAGATATTCTTGTTTTTTTCATTTTTGTTTCGGGAACTTTTATGCTTAAATTTGAATCCTGTCCAAAAACCTTGTGTAAAGAGCCTGATTATTACATTATTAAACAGAAAAAAACTAATGAAATTTCCGCGACAACCGGTGCAAATGAGAACAGGAGTATATTCAGGTCTTTTGCTGGTCATGTTAGTTCCGCTTTTTTTCATGAACTGTGACAGCAGGAGGATTGATAAGGAAACAATAAACATGGAGCGCCTTCCGCTGATAGAGCCTGATTACTGCGAAACAACAATTCCCTGGAATATCGCCCCCATGAACTTTATCATCAGGGAAGACTGTAAAGTCTGTTATATTAAGCTGACCGGTAAAGACGGCAGTTCATTTTCAGTAAAATCGTCAGGCAGCGGACTGGTAAGATTTCCCGTAAAGGGATGGAAAAAATTGCTTTTCCGGAACAGGGGAGGCAGAATTACTGTAGACATAGTGGCAGATCAGGGAAGTGAAAAATCCCGGAAATTCATGTCATTTAATTTTTATATTTCTGAAGAACAAACAGATCCTTATCTGGTATACAGAATGCTTTACCCGGGATACGAGGCCTGGCTGGATATGAAAATTGTGCAGAGATCAACGGAGGACTTCAGTGAGAATTCCATACTGGAAAATCAGCTTCTGGAGAATAACTGTGTTAACTGCCATTCCTTTTCCAATAATGATCCCTCAAAGATGCTGCTTCACGTACGGGGTTCAAGATCGGGTACTTATTTTTATGAAAATGGCAAAATTGTCAGACGTTCACTGAAAACTGATAATATGCCTGCCAATACGGTTTATCCTTCGTGGCATCCGTCAGGTGATTATATTGTGTTTTCATCAAATAAAACAGTTCAGGCATTTCATTCAGGGCCGGGAAAAAATATAGAAGTATTTGATCTGTTTTCATCCCTGGTTTTTTATGATGTTAAAAGGAATGAGATCATGGCCTGTATGCAAAACGATACCGTTGATTATATGGAGACTTTCCCCTGCTGGTCACCGGACGGTTCCTGTCTTTATTACTGCAGGACCCCCCAGGTAAGGGAGGAATTTGATTTCAGGGATGTTAAATATGATCTGGTAAAAGTTTCGTTCAGCCGGGAAACGGGAAGTTTCGGCGAGCCGGAAATGCAATTCAATGCTGCTGCAATCGGAAAAAGCGTATCCTTTCCTGCCGTTTCGCCTGATGGCAGATCAGTGATATTTACCCTTCATGACTATGGTACTTTTTCGAT
>JAAYKX010000112.1 GCA_012522155.1 Bacteroidales bacterium | reverse complement strand
TTGAAACGGTTTGCAAAAATAAGCCTTGTTTTGTTTGCCGGAAGAAATTCAGGCAAATTCTTTTTTTTTATCAAATATGTTGTATTTTTGCAATCCCGAAAATTAGCGGGTTTTAACAGTAAGTCAAAGTTTTTAAACAAAAAAAGAAAGACAAGTGGATACCTTAAGCTATAAAACAGTATCGGCAAACAGGGCAACCGTAAACAAGGAATGGGTAGTTATTGATGCGGAAGGAGCTGTCCTGGGGCGCCTGGCAACCATGGTTGCAAATCTGCTGAGAGGAAAACACAAGGTAAATTTTACACCTCACGTTGACTGCGGAGACAATGTTATTATTATAAATGCTGAAAAGGTTTCACTGAGCGGGAATAAATGGGCAGAAAAACAATATGTCAGCTACTCCGGACATCCCGGCGGACAAAGATACACTACTGCTGCTGCCGTTTTAAAGAAAAACCCTGCGAGCATTATTGAAAGGGCTGTCAGGGGTATGCTCCCCAAGAACCGCCTGGGCAGGGCATTGTTCAGAAACATGTATGTTTATACCGGGTCCTCCCATCCCCATGAAGCCCAGCAACCCAAAAAAATTGAATATACAAACAACTAATTCACTCATATGGAACCTATCAATGCTATTGGAAGAAGAAAAGCGGCCGTCGCCAGGGTATATCTGAGCAACGGCAAGGGCAACATTACCATTAATGGCAAGGATTACAAGGATTATTTCGCACAGGACACCCTTCAGTACATTGTTACCCAGCCGCTGGTTCTTCTGGATGCTGCAGACAGGTATGACATTTCCGTCAATCTTGCAGGAGGCGGGGTAAAAGGTCAGGCTGAAGCACTGCGGCTCGGAATATCAAGAGCATTGGTCAGGCTTGATGAGGAAAACAAAGCAATTCTCAAGGCAAATGGTTTTATAACCCGCGACCCCCGGGTGGTTGAAAGGAAAAAGCCGGGCAGGCCCAAGGCCCGGAAGAGATTCCAGTTCAGCAAGCGCTAGTAACAGCTGCTTTACCGGATGAGATGCAAGTTTAGTATCTAAATTGCAAAGACTTCCCGCAAGGGAACTACTCTGCGATTGACAAACAAGAATGTAAACTTAAATATTGATACATGCCCAGAACAGATTTTAAAGAATTACTTGATGCAGGAGTTCATTTCGGACATCTGAAAAGAAAATGGAACCCTGCGATGGCTCCGTATATTTTTATGGAACGCAATGGTATTCATATCATTGATCTTGAAAAAACCATTGAAAAGCTTGATGAAGCAGCATCAGCGATGAAGCAAATTGCCAAATCGGGAAAGAAAATCCTTTTCGTGGCAACAAAAAAACAGGCCAAGGAGATCGTTGCCGAAAAGGTCGACAGGGTTAATATGCCCTATGTGACCGAGCGCTGGCCCGGGGGTATGCTTACCAATTTCCCGACCATCCGGAAGGCTGTCAAGAAAATGAGTCATATCGACAGAATGGCGACCGACGGAACATTCTCAAATCTTTCAAAACGCGAAAAACTACAGATCACCAGGCAGAGAGCCAAGCTTGAAAAGAACCTTGGAAGTATTGCCGACCTTACCCGTCTTCCCTCTGCACTTTTTGTCGTTGACATAACCAAGGAACATATTGCCGTAAGAGAGGCAAGGCGCCTGGGAATACCCGTATTCGCAATGGTGGATACAAATTCCGATCCTACGGGAATAGATTTTCCAATTCCTGCAAATGACGATGCATCAAAATCAATATCCCTTATCACTGAAATCCTTTGCCAGGCAGTGGAGGAAGGCCTTAATGAAAGGAAGATGGAAAAGGAAAAAGAGCCGGGAACCAGGGAAAGAAGGATTATAAGAAAGGATACTGTTACAGCTGAAGGACCAGCGGCAGCAGAAAAACCAACAGCTGAAAAAGCTGCGGTAGCTGAAGGACCAGCGGCAGCGGAAAAAGTCGCGACAACAGAAAAAGCAGCTCCAGCAGAACAAGCAGCAGCTGAAGAACCAGCCGCCGCCTCCGAAACAGCAGGGGATGAAGGGGAAAAGAAAGAAGGCGGAGCGGACAGCGATGCCGGAGATCCGGACAGTGAAGATACAGAACAGGAGAAAACGGATGAGGATAAGGATCAGGCCGCCACGGCTGAGAAAGAGGATTGATAATATAATTTCATTTAATAAAATTTAAAACCAGGATCTATGGCTACAATAAGTGCGGCAGATATTGCCAGACTGAGACGAATGACCCTTGCAGGGATGATGGATTGTAAAAAGGCCCTTGAGGAAGCTGAGGGTAATTTTGAAAAAGCAGTGGAAATAATCAGGAAAAAGGGACAGTCAGTAGCAAGCAAAAGAGCTGACCGGGAAGCTTCCGAAGGTGTTGTTCTTGCAAGGATCAGCGACGACGGAAAAACAGGCATGATGATAGTGCTGAACAGCGAATCGGATTTCGTTGCAAAAAATGCTGAGTTTATCGGATTTGCCAATCAGATACTTGATCTTGCCATGAAAAATAATCCGGCTGATCTTGAAGGACTTAAATCATTGACCATGGATGGCGTCAGTGTGGGCGAAAAAGTGGTTGAATACATAGGAATAATCGGCGAGAAGATGGAGCTTTCACAGTTTTACAGGATAGAAGCTCCCTTTGTGCAGGCATATATTCATCCGGGCAACAAGCTTGCTGCCATTGCAGGTTTTGACCGGAGCGGACTTGACCAGCAGATCTACAAAGATATTGTAATGCAGGTTGCTGCAATGAATCCCGTGGCAATAGACAAGTCAGATGTGCCTCAGTCAGTTATCGACCAGGAACTGGAGATAGGAAAGGAACAGGCAAAACGGGAAGGCAAACCGGAAGCCATGCTTGATAAGATAGCCCAGGGCAAACTTGGAAAATTTTTCAAGGAAAACACATTGCTGAACCAGGATTTCATCAAGGACAGCAAAATAACCGTAGGCCAGTATCTCAAAACGACAGGCGACTCACTGAAGGTTACCGGTTTTGAAAGGCACAGCCTGAGTAATTAAAACCCGCCGGTGTCAGCAGCGCATAAGGCGTCACGGCAGGAGCAAAACATAACGGGAGACAGTCATTGTCTCCTTTTTTTATTAATTTCGTGCTGTTCCATCACTGTTGGTCACTTCTATGAACATGAAATACGAAAGAATTTTATTGAAACTGAGCGGTGAATCCCTCGCCGGAACCGGTAATCACGGAATAGATGAGTCAGTACTTGATTTCTATGCAAAAGAGGTTGCGGAGCTGGCTGAAAAAAAATGTGAAATATCAATTGTAATCGGAGGCGGCAACATCTTCAGGGGCCTGAGCGGAAGCAGATCAGGATTTGACAGGGTAAGGGGCGATCAGATGGGTATGCTTGCGACTGTAATAAACAGTCTTGCCCTCGAAAATGCGATACAAAAACAGGGAAGTGCTGCAAAAGTCTATACTTCAATAAGGATGGAGCCTGTCGGAAACCTGTATATCCGTGATATAGTAAATGAAGAACTGAAAAAAGGCACTGTTTGCATAATCGCCGGAGGAACAGGCAATCCGTTTTTTACCACTGACACCGCCGCGGCTCTCCGGGCTGTGGAACTGGAGGCTGACCTTCTCCTGAAAGGTACCAGGGTGGACGGCGTATATACTGATGACCCCGAAAAGGTGCCCGATGCTGAAAAGTTCGACAAGGTATCATTTGATGAAGTTATCTCCCGCCGGCTGAAGGTCATGGATTCAACAGCCTTCACCATGTGCCGTGAAAACAGGATGCCTGTAATAGTCTTCAACATGAATATTCCGGGAAACCTGATGAAAACAGTCAGCGGCAAAAAAACGGGTACTCTTATTTATCCCTCATAAGGGATCGCACTTTTATCTATATTTTGTTAAATTTGTAATAATCCGGCTGAAAAGCCGGCTTTTTACGCAGCAGGAAATTATTATTTACTCAATTCTGATGATATGAATGAAGATGTTGAACTGATTACAGAAGAGACAAGGGACAGGATGCAGAAAGCCGTTGATCATCTTGAACATGAACTGGCAAGACTCAGGGCAGGCAGGGCCACTCCCGTTCTTCTTGACGGTATTACAGTCGTTTATTACGGAGTCAATTCACCATTAAGCCAGGTTTCAAATATCAATACCCCTGATCCCAAAACCATTATTATCCAGCCCTGGGAAAGGAACATGCTCGGAACTATTGAAAAGGCTATACTTGCCGCCAACATAGGACTGACACCGATCAATAACGGGGAAGTTATCAGAATATATATCCCCCCTCTCACAGAAGAGAGGAGGCATCAGCTGGTAAGGCAGGTAAAAGGCGAAGGTGAAACTGCCAAGATAAGTATAAGGAATGCACGGAAATGGGCAAACGATGAGCTTAAAAGCCTTTTGAAGGCAGGTCTTCCGGAAGATACTGAAAAGACTGCATCCGAGGCGGTTCAGAAAATCACTTCAGAATTCAATACCACTATCGACAGTATTGTGGCACTGAAAGAAAAGGATGTTATGACGGTTTAAGCTTCAGTACATACCTGGCAGCGGCCTTCACCGCTCCCTCACTGAACAGGTCCCTGTAAAATCCTCCCTCAACATAGGTCTTTGTCTGTGAAAGATAGAATTCACTGGCGGGAACGCCCGATGCACCCGTTGGTATAACCGTCCAGGATTCATCCCAGTCGGCAAGATTGTAGATATGCCTTTCAGAAGCTCCGTTTGTAACCCTGAATCCTTTGCCGTAGCTGTACGGACAAACGGTATGGTCGCTTCCTCCTGCTGCATATGTTTCTGAATTCAGTCTGAAAATACGGTCCATTATTTTGATACTGCCGATCGGATGCTCCAGGGTTATCTTATGTATTTCACCCCAATTCCATTTTGAAACATCATCCCCGTATGAATCGGAAAGTTTTCCGGCGGCATCCCTGAAGCTTCTGAAAATAATATCATCAAGGGTCTCCGTTTCCGGTGTCCTGATATCATCCACCCATTCATCGGGTCCCTCTTTTAATATCCTGTAGATATAATAGTCCTTTATTGATCCCGGAAGCTGGTCATAGAGCTCATCCAGCTCATCGCCAAGCAGGTTTTCCGCAAAACAGTCAGAAAAGAACTCAAAAACTGTGGGCGGTACTTTGTCTGCACTCATATCATAATCCCAGCCTGTCATAAGGTCAAGCATCTGATTTTCAACTGCGTTCATTTCAGACACCCTGTCACCTGCCCTGAGGATAAAG
>JAAYKX010000111.1 GCA_012522155.1 Bacteroidales bacterium | reverse complement strand
TATAATCTTACCCGGAGAGTTGCCTGCACAGCTCATTTCACCGTTTTCAGGTGACCCTTCAAACTACAGTGAGCAGCTCATATCATTCATGGGACCCAACCTGAAGGAGAATCACAAGGCTGAACTGAGCCTCTTTCTGCAAAACTGGGAAAGCCGGAAATTTGATTCAGGGGATATGACCAGGATAATTGATGTTTCCAGCCAGTTTTACGGAAGATCAATGAGACCGGTCCCGCATATGTATAATTTTCTTGTCACGCTCAATACCTATATCAAAGTGGGCAACGACAGAGAGTTCCTGAGCAACTGGCTGAAAGGCCTCAGTGAAATAGTATTTGACCCGAGAATATCCGTTGACAAAATCAACAGGTACATCAGGGACACTGAACTGATGCTGACGGTAAATGTGCTTTCCGAAAGCACCACAATAAGATGGAAGGTCAAGAACAATCCACTGCAGTTCCGGCATGATACCGTGTTCAAGGCAGTTGTGGACAATGCCACCCTTACCTGTTATTACCAGAAGGACAGTACCGAGATCTATAATGTGTACGGCTCATATTACCCGGAAATACAGGAGTTTCACGGGAAAAGGGGAATAATAACATGGGAGAAGGCAGGTTATTCGCGCGAAGAAATGCATGCCGAGATAAACGATTTCGTGATCAGCACGGCAAGGGATAATTTTACCATTGACTCAGCCAGGCTCCATCATAAAACCTATTTCAGGGAACCCATTTACGGATCACTTTATGACAAGGCCATAGTGTTCAGCGATAAGGAAAAAGCTGATTTCCCAAGGTTTGAGACATATACAAAGGAGTTTTTTCTTGAAGACCTGTACAGGGGACTTAACTATCAGGGGGGACTGGCTTTTGAAGGTGCAACAGTAAAGGGCCGGGGAGGGAATAATATGCCGGCACGGATAAGCGTATATAAAAATGATACTCTCAGGATCACCGTAAAAACACCTGAATTCATATTTACAAAAGCCGGCCTGTCAGGCCCGGAAACCTCAATGGCCATTTATCTCGACAAGGATTCCATCTTCCATTCCAACCTGTCATTCTCATATAACGCCGGTCAGCATCAGGTTAACTTTTTCAGGGGCAACAATCCCATCTCCAAAAGTCCATGTTTCAATTCATACCACATGCTTGACATGTATTTTGAATACCTCTCCTGGAATCTGGATGATTCAAAAATCGTTTTCTCACGCTCCAGGGGATCCTCGATAGGAAAGGCTCAGTTTGAATCAGCTTCATTCTTCAATTCGGGCCTGTTCATGGAACTTGCCGGAATAGATGAATATCATCCGCTGATGCAGTTAAAAAAATTCTCGGAATGGTATTACTCCGAAACCTTCCCTGTCGGGGAATTTGCCGCATGGCAGAACAGACCTGCCGAAGCGGTTACAGGTTTGTGCATCGACCTGGCAAACAGGGGATTTTTATTCTACGACCGTACATACAACGAAATAACCCTCAAGAAGAAAGTAAATGATTTCCTTACCGCATTTTCAAAGAAAAAGGACTATGACATTCTTCGCTTCAGCAGTGAGACAAAAGCACCGGTCGATAATGCCGTTCTGGACATTGACAACTTAATAATGACCGTCAACGGAGTATCAAATGTTCATCTCAGCGATTCGCAAAAGGTTGCAATATTCCCATACAACCAGCAAATCAGGCTCGGCAGGAACAGAGACATGGATTTTGACGGTGTGGTCGAAGCAGGCCTCTTTACAATATTCGGCCATAATTTCAGATTCAGCTATGATACCTTTAAAATAAACCTGGCAAATATTGACTCAATAAGAATTGCAGTGGAGATCGATGAACTGGATGCTTACGGAAATCCACTGGTCAGGGCAATGGATAATCTCCTGGAACTGACAAATGCAGATCTTTTCATAGATGAGCCGGACAATAAATCAGGACTGAAAAATCTTACACAGTATCCGATGGTCGGTGTTAAAAAAGATTCCTATATATTTTATGACAATATACCCGGACTGGAAAATGTGTATCCAAGGGAAGATTTTTATTTCAGGATATTTCCCTTTGTCTACGAAAATATTGATCACTTCAAAATTGAAACCATCAATCTTCCGGGTGAGTTTATAGGAGGAAATATTCTCGAGCCCATGAGACAGAACCTGGTTGTAAAAGACAGCAGTCTTTTGGGCTTTGATATGATCATACCTCCTGAAGGCATCAGTTTATATGGCGGCAAAGCAATGCTTTACGACAGTATAAGCATGGGCAGTAAGGGTCTGCGGGGCAAAGGAACCATAAAACATCTTGCATCCACCATTGTTTCGGAACAATTTTACCTCTACCCCGATTCAACTGTCACACGGGCCAGCGCATTCAGCATGGACGGGGATACCGGGGGACAGTTTCCAAGCCTCGAAAGCAACGATGTAGAAATAAAATGGCTTGTAAGGGAAAATGAAATGCAGGCAGTCAACAGCAGGGGTAACAGTTTTAAAATGTTTGACAACAGCAGTGAGTTTGACGGAAATCTTGCCTATACTCCGAAATCAATGACAGGTTCCGGAATATTCAACACAAGCGATTCAAGAATAACATCAGACAATTTCAGCTTCACATCCGGAAGTATAAAAACGGACACATCAGATTTCTTTCTTAAATCTCCTTCCTCAGGGGCTTATGCTTTCATAGCTGAAAATGCGGCGGTAAATGTTGACTTCACGCTTAAAACCCTGACCTTTCATCTTAACACAGATGATTCATTTATAAAATTTCCTGAAATCCAGTATATAAGCAAACTGAGTAATTTTGAGTATGACATGCAGGACAGAATACTGAGAATGCATGACAAGAGCAGGGCGGAAAGGGAACTGATATCACCTGACAGGCTGTTGAGAACGGATTTGAACAAACCGGAAAAACCTAATTTTTTTGCTACCAGCACCATAAGGGACACTATCATGTTCAATGCTCAACAGGGGAGCTATCACCTTGATGGAGAGTATATTGAAGCTGAAAACATAAATTACATACGGATTGCGGATGCTCTTATCCAGCCTGAAAACGGCAGGATAAAAATCGGCCGCAGGGCAATGATTGATCCGCTGCAGAATGCCACAGTGGCCATCAACAACCGGCATCTCCTCCATTCTGCAAAAATAAATATAGAATCAGCAAAAAAATTCTCCGGCGGGGGAATATATGATTATATTGACGACAGCGGGGAGATCAGAAATATTAATTTTTCCGGACTTACTGTCGATACCATGGCTACAAGTGCAAGGGGCTTCATCACTGCCGGGGAGAACTTCATGCTGAGTCCTGCATTTACCTTCACGGGCGATGTAAACCTGTATTCAGACCAGAATTTTTTATTGTTCACGGGGGCAGCAGGTATCATCAACACATGTCCGCCGATGGAATCAAGTCCTGTTCAGTTCAAATCCTATATCGACCCGGCAAACGTAATGATTCCGGCAAGCGACAAGCCGCGTAACATGAACGGCAATCCTGTCATGAGCGGTTCCTTTATAAATATTGACGCAATGCAGATATATCCGGCTTTTCTGTCGGAACAGAGATCCTGGATCGACGTGGGACTGGTCAGTTCAAGAGGATATCTTTACTATGACAAGGCAGGAAGCAGTTACCTTCTTACTTCCCTGGAAAAAATTGCCGACCGGACACTTCACGGGGATCTGATAGCACTCGACAGAAACAACTGCTTATTGTCAGGTGAAGGAAAGTTAAACTTCGGGACCAGGCTTGATCCTGTAAAAATGACTGCAGCCGGACAGATGGTGCATAATATAGACACGGGATTTCTTGAAATACAGGCACTCCTGGGATTCGATTTTCACTTTTCACAGGAAGCCCTCAAAATTATGAGCCAGGAATTGAAATTTCTTCCCACATTAAAACCAGTCAACCTTAATTCCGCGTTTTACACAAAAGGGATGAGGGATCTGTTCGGAGAGGAAACAGCAAACCGGCTGAAAGAAGATCTTGATCTTTTCGGAATTTCAGGTGACCTGCCACCCGAATTCACTTTCAGACTCTTTTTAAATGATGTAAACCTCTACTGGCATGAGGCATCTGCATCTTTCAGGTCTAAAGGCAGGATAGGACTGGGATTCATCGGTACGGAGCCGGTAAATGTGTATGTAGACGGGATTCTGGAAATTCAGCGCCGCAGAGCTGGCGACATGTTTGATATCTACCTCAAAGCCAATGAATCAACCTGGTATTACTTTTCCTATATAAAAGGAAACATGATGACTCTTTCGTCCAATTCAGCCTATAATTCGGTGATAGAGAACACCAGGCAGAGACTGCGCAGGATCCCCAGAAAAATATCGAGGGAACCTTATTCATACATGATTGCAGTAAGGGACAGGATGATCAGATTTCTGCGAAGAATGGAAACTGACGAGGAAGCTGATCTCTCCCCTGTTCAGGATGATCCACTCAGAAATCTTGTCAGATAATATTCAGCAAAACATTTTCCGGATAAACAGTTAGCAGAAAAATGCATATTTTTTACGCAACTCAGATCAGGGGAGATATCCTAATACTCGATGAAAAGGAATCAAGGCATTCCGTCAGGGTTCTCAGAATGAAAAAAGGTGATCCGCTAAGAATCATTGACGGAAAAGGCAGCCTTTTTGAAGGAATAATCATTGACCCGGATGCAAAAGGATGCTCAGTAAGAATACTGAGCAGAAAGGAGAATTATGAAAAAAGGAATTATTCGCTTCATATCGCCATATCACCTCTCAGAAATCCCGGCCGCCTGGAATGGTTCACAGAAAAATGTGTTGAAATAGGAACTGATGAGATCACTCTCCTTATTTGCAAAAACACCGAAAAGCATAATATCAGGATCGACAGACTGAATAAGCTGATTGTATCAGCCATGAAACAGTCTGTCAAGGCAAACCTGACAAAGCTTAATGATCCGGCCGTATTTAATGATTTCATCAGCACGCAGAGGCAGGGAAAGCTTATAATAGCTCACTGCAACCACAGCTTCAGCCGTAATTCCATAAAAGATATTTACAGAAAGGGTGAAAATGCTGTTATTCTGATCGGTCCCGAGGGTGACTTTTCTGAAGAAGAAATCCTTGCGGCAACAGAAAAAAACTATTGCCCTGCACACCTGGGAGCCTCCAGGCTGCGGACGGAAACGGCAGGTATAGCAGCCTGTCATTCCGTATATCTTATCAACCAGTGAAAAAAGCCCGCAGATATTCCATCTGACCGTTTATACTGCGGAATCCTCCGGCATCCCGTTTTCAACAGTCTTCGGTATTTCCTGATCCTTAGTCTTCAGTATTTCCTGATCCGTGCTATCAGACGGCGTGTAAGCCCTTTGGAGGGTTCAGGTTTTAACATTTTCAGATATCCAATCACATCATCAAACTGCTGATACAGATCAAATGCATCTTCATACAGATCGACATCCCGTGTTTTGATTTCCTGATATTTAAGAAATTGAGTAGAGATTAAATCCATAGGCTTCATGTTTTCCGTTTTTTAGAAAACGCCATGTGGATTACAATATTGCCGGAAAAGAAAAATATATTTTAAAAGCCCCTAAGACCCTAGTATAAAGTAAGGCTGATCTTTTTTTCCTCCATTATTTTACGCATATTGATCAGGGCATATCTCATCCTGCCGAGTGCCGTATTAATGCTCACATTTGTTATATCGGCAATCTCCTTAAAGCTCAGCCCGGCATAATGCCGCAATATCACCACCTCCCTCTGGTCGTCGGGCAGGTAACTTATCATTTTTCTTACATCTTTCTGAATCTGCCGTTTGATAAGATTATCCTCAATGGTTGAATCGGACAGCTTTCTGGAATTAAAGAGGTCTGACTCATATTCATTGTTTGATATGGTATTCATCTGCTTCACCCTTCTGAAATGATCAATTATCAGATTATGGGCAATCCGCATTACCCAGGAAACGAATTTACCGTTATCCTGATATCTGCCCCTTTTAACCGATTGTATTACTTTTACGAAAGTATCCTGAAAAATATCTTCGGCAAGCGCCTGGTCGCGTATATAAAGACTTATATATGCAAAGACCTTGTTTTTATGACGATGGATTATCTGATCAAAACAGGACTGCTCACCATTTACGAATCTCTGGATGAGTTCGTAATCGGAAATCATTTTACTCATAGCTCACTCTTTTAAAATCAAGAGTAGAGTTGTTTTATAGGCAGTCCTCCTGTTTTTTGAATTGTTTATTGCAAATTAAACCAATTTTTTTTAATGTGAAAGTATTATTTTTGCATTTTAATAAAAACTTTTAAATAAAACTGCTGAATCCATTAATGAACGGTTATATTGAAATCAGGGGTGCGAGGGTTCATAATCTCAGGAATATCAACTTAAAAATACCAAGGAACAAACTGGTTGTCATAACCGGTGTGTCCGGCTCCGGTAAGTCTTCTCTTGCCTTTGACACTATCTATGCGGAAGGCCAGAGAAGATATGTCGAGAGCCTTTCATCCTATGCACGCCAGTTTCTGGGCAGAATGAACAAGCCTGAAGTTGATTTCATCAGCGGTATTCCTCCTGCGATAGCAATTGAACAAAAGATCAAATCCCGTAATCCAAGATCAACCGTTGGCACTTCAACCGAAATTTATGACTACCTGAGACTCTTATACGGAAGGATAGGCCGTACTGTTTCGCCGGTTTCGGGGAAGGAAGTCAGAAAGCACAGTGTTGATGATATTGTTGAATTCCTGGCATCGCTGCCGGAAGGCAGCAGGGTTATAATTACTGCTTCAGGACAAATTCCGGAAAACATAAATATCAGGGAATATTTGTCCTTTCTGCATAAACAGGGATTTGACCGCATTGAATCCGAAGGTAAGATAATCAGGATATCAGAAATACATGAAAATGATTTAAAATACGGTCAGAAAATCAATATCGTGATCGACAGGCTCATCACGGACCACTCACCTGACAACTTCAGCAGGGCGGCTGATTCGGCACAGACCGCATTTCATACCGGACAAGGCTATTGTGAAGTTATTATACTTAATGAAGGCGGACCGGTGATCAGGGAAAATTTTTCCACCAGGTTTGAAGCTGACGGTATTTTGTTCGAGGAACCTTCGGAATACCTTTTCAGTTTCAATAACCCGCTGGGTGCATGCCCGGTATGTGAAGGCTACGGAAGAATAATAGGTATTGACGAGGAGCTGGTAATACCCGACCCTAATCTTTCGGTTTATAATGATGCCATTGCCTGCTGGAAAGGAGAAACGATGAAGAGATGGAAGGAAAGACTGATTTCCAGTGCCCACCTCTTTGATTTCCCCCTGCACAAGCCCTATTTTCAGCTCTCCGACGAACAAAAAGCACTTTTGTGGAAAGGTAACAGGTATTTTTACGGACTCGACAGGTTTTTCAGCTACCTTGAGGAAAAAAAGTACAAGATTCAGTACCGTGTTCTGCTTAGCCGCTACCGTGGCAGGACTGTCTGTCCTGAATGCAGGGGATCGAGGCTGCGCAAAGAAGCGGGATATGTAAAAATAGCCGGAAAAACCATTCAGGAACTGGTTGCAATGCCGGTAAACAGGCTGTATGACCATTTTACGGAAATCAGTTTCGACTCACCCACAGATGAACTGGTAGCCGGAAGGTTGCTGAAGGAGATAAGCACAAGACTTCGTTTCATGCTTGACGTCGGCCTTTCCTACATCACACTCAACAGGCTTTCCTCAACCCTATCCGGCGGTGAATCCCAGAGAATAAACCTTTCATCCTCACTGGGCAGTAACCTTGTCGGTTCAATGTATATTCTTGATGAACCAAGCATTGGACTGCATCCCCGCGACACAAACCTCCTGGTCGGGGTTCTCAGGGAACTGAGAGACCTGGGCAATACAGTAATTGTAGTGGAGCATGAGGAGGAAATAATAAAGGCAGCCGACCGGATAATTGATCTTGGTCCCGAAGCCGGAAGGCTTGGCGGAGAAATTGTATTCCAGGGGAGTCCCGCCACGGTGGCTTCCGGCAAAAGCCTTACTGCAGGATATCTGGCCGGGACAATGAAGGTCCCCGTCCCTTCCTCAAGAAGGAAGTGGAACAGCTATATAGAGATCACAGGTGCAAGGGAGAATAATCTTAAGGATATTGATGTCAGATTCCCACTTCACACCATCACCGGGGTAACCGGAGTAAGCGGCTCCGGCAAATCAAGCCTGGTAACGGAAATTCTCCATAAATACCTCTCCGGCAGAATCACGGGCAGTAAGCTGCAGGCAGGTCAGTTCAGGGAAATCAGGGGTGACATACAGGACCTGACAGGTATTGAACTGATTGACCAGAACCCCATCGGTAAGTCAAGCAGGTCAAATCCGGTAACCTATCTGAAGGCATACGATGAAATAAGGAAGCTGTTTGCCTTACAGCAGGCATCTGTACAAAACAATTACAAACCCTCCCATTTCTCCTTTAACATCAGGGGTGGCAGATGCGAGGAATGCCAGGGTGAAGGAATTATAAGAGTTGAAATGCAGTTTATGGCTCCCGTTGAACTCACTTGTGAGGCATGCAGGGGAATGCGCTTCAAAAGGGATGTCCTGGAAGTAAGATACCAGGGAAAAAATATCCACGACCTCCTTGAGATGACAATAGATGAAGCAATAGAATTTTTCAGGGGATATCCGGGAAAAACTGAAAAAAGAATCACAGAAAAACTGAAACCGCTTTCTGAAGTGGGACTGGGATATATTAAAATGGGACAGTCATCCAGCACCCTTTCAGGTGGTGAAAGTCAGAGAGTAAAACTGGCTTATTTCCTCAGTCAGGGAAAAGCTTCCGGACATATCCTGTTTATTTTTGATGAACCAACCACAGGCCTGCATTTCCACGACATAAACAAACTCCTGAAATCCATAAATGCACTTGTCGAACACGGACATTCCGCTGTTGTAATTGAACATAACCTGGAGGTCATTAAAAACTGCGACTGGCTGATCGATCTTGGGCCGGAAGGCGGGGATGAAGGCGGTTACCTGGTATTTGAAGGAAAACCGGAAGACCTGGTGAAGTGCAGCAGATCATATACCGGAAAATATCTCCTGCATAATCTGAAAAGGCACAATCAGTCCATGCCGGAAACTACTTCCCGCTGACAGCAGGATGCATTATTATTTCTTTAACCTGAATCCGAACATTATTGCAACACAGCCTCTTGAGGGCGTCTGGCCTGCACGGCCTGCAGACGGCACCCTGATCAGGAACTTAAGCTGCTGGCTCGATTCCAGTTTAAAATCCCAGGTGCTGGAATAGTTTTTGTCCCTGTTGGTATAAAGCACATTTTTATTTGAATCAAGAACCCTGAATTCTATATCCGGAAGCTTTTCGTCACCAACAATGGAAACCCTGTAATTCATGTCGGAATAGAAGGTCTTGTATAATTCGGCTTCTTCGCCTTCGACCAGGACAGCAGCGTGATAATTGCCGTCATGCGTATAGCCGGCAAGGTTCGGAAGACATTCTTTTCTGGCAAATGCCTTACATTGTGCACTGGCAGATACGCCAAAGACAACAAGCAGGATGACCGGCAAAAGAATTATTCTAACGGTTTTCATGATCTTTTTTAAATTACAAATGAATTTCTTATCTCCTTAACAACCGCTGACAGCTCCATAAAAACAGCCGGTGTCATATCTGTCTGAACTTCCGATTTCAGTACTGTTGATTCGGAATCCGGATCATATTCCGGCTTTACAGCTGAGGTGTCTATCCTGATTTTATCAAATACCTTCTTGAGCTTTTCAACCTCCGCCATCAGTTCATCAACCGCGGCAATACCCTTGCTTCCGTCAAGCAGCCTGAGAAGAATGTCAACGGAAAGCTTCTGGTCTATTATCCTGCCAACAAGCTTATTTCCTTCAAAATCATTCATGTCAACAAGCTGGGTGGAAATATAGAGACCCTCAATCCATCCTCCGGTAAGGACTATTGCTGCTGTTGCAGGCTGTCCGTTATCCTCCAGATAGGAATTGGAGTTCATGAATGTCTGGGAAACTATATCCATGATGACTTCACTATTGTTGATATTTTCTTCCAGTCTGTCAATATCTTCCTGCTCAATAGCCTTCAGAATACCCAGTCCGTCTGCCATTTTCTTGGCCGCATTCATATAATCAATCAGCAATTGTGTCTGTTCATAAAGACTTGCGAAACTGAGATTACAGGTATATACTCCCAGGTTCAGTGCCATGGACTTGTTTGTAATATATTTATTGACATTGGAAACGGGATTCAGTAATTTTTCCTCAAATCTTGCTCCTGCTGATTTGATAAGCATCGCCGACTCCAGTGGAGAAGGCAGCGCCTGAAAAATTTTTTCCGCCTGTTTAATGTCCTGTATTACGGCTTCTTTGCCACTGATATCGACCTCCAGATTCACTTCGGGAGCTTTCCTGCCACCCTTACAGCAGGTGAAAAGAAACATGCCCAGTATAAATACAATAGCAATTCCGATTCCGGAACTAATTCTGAACTGTCTATTCATGATTTTATCAATTAAATTGCAAACATTATAACAGGACTAAATTAGCATTTTATTTTTATTTTTCAAAAGGCCTTAATGATATTAATGCTATTTCTAGCTTTGAATTAAAATTTTATATAAACTTCAGCCAGGTGAAAAAATCAGAAAAAAAATACAGGGAACTTGAAATCATTCTCAAAAAGGGTAAAGTATCACTGATAAGCGAGGCGATCAGATCCCTTCGGGGGGAGGAACCCTTTAAGGGGGCTATAGAGCTGCTTGCAGAACATTACAACATTACTCATGACAGGATGAATATCAGTGCGATAGAAGAATTTTTCAATGACATCAAATACCTCTCAGCCCGTTCCGAAATCATGACAGAGATACGCAAACCGTCATATAAGCAAAGCACCATAAGCATGCTGATTTCCTCCTGCTGGCAATCGGGACTGGATTATTCTGAATATGTTCAGGATATAGTCAGGGTATTTCTCGAAGGTGATTACTCTACCGCAATAGAATGCATGACTCTGATTGAAGAGTCATTACGTTACAATACAAGGGAAGATAAGGATGAAGCCATACGCAGGGTGGAAAAGAGTTCAAAGGCTTTTACTCATGAGAAAAATGCTCTTTCACGGGAACTTATTTCAATACTGGCTCGCTGAATCTTTCAGCTGATCAGATCATTCCGGACCTTGTGCCATTTCCTGCCCGGTGCCGGGAAAGAGGAAGTCCGTAGACATTCCGTATTATTCTTCCGCGGCAAAATATTTCATGAACTGGGTCCGCTCATATACAACAGGTCTGGTATAATTCCTGTAATTGAGCCTGCCCCTGAACTCATCAACGGATCCGAATTCCTTCCGCTCCATCCATTCTTCGATCTCCCTGTTCATCACTTTCAGAAACTGCAGTCCCTTGCTGTAAAGGACCGAGCAGACCTGTACCGTATCAGCTCCCGCAAGAAGGTATTTTATTGCATGCTTACCGCTGCGGACTCCTGTTGAGGCGGAAATATCAATTTTAATATCCTCTGCACTGGCCATGCCTATCCACCTGAGCACATATCTCATCTCTTCCTCCCTGCTGAATACCGGGGCCGGTATAATATCCATTCTGTCGATGTCAATATCCGGCTCATAAAACCTGTTGAACATCACTACGCCTGCAACGCCTCTCATATAGAACTGATCAATAATGTTCAGGATATTTGAGAAGCGGAATCCGATTTTTAATACAAGTGGAATTTTAACAGTTTTTTTTAGCTTCTCAACAAGTTCGAGATAAACCTTTTCGGAATCGGAAGCACTTTTTTTCCTGTCATCCGGAAGAAAAAATACATTTATTTCAATTGCATCGGCACCGGCTTCAGCAATATTCCTGGCAAAACCTGTCCATCCACCTGAAGAATAACAATTTATACTGGGTATGACGGGAATGGAAAGGCTTTCCTTTGCATTTTTAATAAGACTGAGATACTCATCAACCGTATTTGATCTCATATAATATGACACATAGTCATCAGCTTCAGGATAATCTGCAGCAAGAGGAATACTATGAATATAATGGTCTATCTGTTCCTCAAAAAGTGATTTCAGGACAACGGCACCGGCACCGCTGTCCTCTGCTTCCTTCAGATGGTCCAGTCCGGATGTTAATCTGCTGCTGCTTACTATAAGAGGGCTTTTAAGATCAAGCCCGAGATATTTTACTGACAATCTGCCCATTTATTGATTCTTTAAATTTCCTGTCGTCTTCCAAATATAATACTTCCAATTCTTATTATCGTGCTTCCTTCCTCAATTGCCACTGTGTAATCGCCTGACATTCCCATGGAAACCTCACTGAAATGTTCCTGATCCGTAAAGAATTTCTCACTCAGCTCCCTGTAACAGCTGTTCAGGTATTTAAACTCGTCCCTTACCTGTTCCATATCATCAGTGAATGTAGCCATTCCCATCACCCCGCAGATTCTTACGGCTTCCATGCGGGCGAGCTCATCAGAGCCCGCCAGTTCCCTGACCTCATCCATTGTGAAGCCATATTTGCTTTGTTCTTCCGCAATGTGGAACTGAAGAAGACAGTCGATCCTCCTGTTTATTTTTAAAGCTGCATTATTAACGGCTCTGAGAAGCCTGATCGAATCCACTGACTGTATCATACTGATAAAGGGAACCACATGCTTTACCTTGTTGGTCTGCAAATGTCCGATCAGGTGCCATTCAATATCTCCGGGAAGCAGATCCTTCTTTGACAACAATTCCTGTACCCTGTTCTCGCCAAAAATCCTGTGTCCGGTATTATAGGCTTCCAGAATGCCGGAGACAGGCCAGCCTTTTGACACGGCCACCACTTTAACGGATGAGGGTATCTGCCGTTTAAGTGAAGCAATATTATCTGAAATCAATGACATTTTAAATCATATATAAAAAATAACAGGGACAGCTATTCAAGGAGATGAATCACAAGTCCGCTGCGAAGCTTGGGTTCAAACCAGGTTGTTTTGGGAGGCATGATATTACCTGAATCTGCAATGTTTATCAACTGATCCATTGAAACAGGGTAAAGGGCAAAAGCCACTTTCATTTCTCCGCTGTCAACCCTTTTTTTCAACTCCTCCAGCCCCCTTATGCCTCCAATAAAATCGATGCGTTTCGACCTTCTCAGATCCTGAATGTCCAGTATCGGTGAAAGCACCTGGTTTGTAAGGATGGTAACATCCAGTATGCCTATCGGATCATCGTCGTCATAGGTCCCCTCCCTGGCAGTAAGACTGTACCATATACCGTTGAGGTACATCGAAAAATTATGCAGGTGTTCTGGTCTGTATATTTCGCTTCCTTTTTTGACGATTTCAAAACCATTTTCAAGTTTTACAAGAAACTCCTTAACAGACAAGCCGTTAAGATCCTTTATAGTCCTGTTGTAATCTATTATCCTTAACTGATCCGCCGGAAAATGAACAGCTAGAAAAAAATTATATTCCTCATCGCCGGTATGCCGGGGGTTGTTTTCCATTCTCTCCTTTCCGACAAGAGCTGCAGCAGCCGTTCTGTGATGGCCATCAGCAACGTAGGTGTAGGGAACCTTCTCCATAAAGATCTTTTCGATCTCCCGCGTTGTTTCAGGCTCAGGTATAATCCAGAAATGATGTCCGAAACCGTCTTCCGACACGAAGTCATATTCCGGCTTAGTCTCTGCCGTTATTCTTTCTACAATATCATTCAGTTCCCTGACCGGGGGATAGGTAAAAAAAACCGGTTCAACATTGGCATTATTAACCCGTACATGAATCATTCTGTCCTGTTCCTTGTCCGGACGGGTTAACTCATGTTTCCTGATCTTTCCGTTAAGATAATCATCCACGGAAGCACAACCGACAATTCCATACTGTGTTCTTCCCTCCATGGTCTGGGCATAAATGTAATATGAGGCTTCTTCATCCTGCCTGAGCCATCCTTTTTTTTGCCACAGGGCAAAATTACTCACAGATTTTTTGTAAACCTCTTCCGAATGTATGTCAGTATCCGGAGGAAGATCTATTTCAGCCCTGGTTATATGAAGAAGCGAAGATTCACGGCCCCGGGCCATCTCTGCTGCTTCTTCCGAACTCATCACATCATACGGAAGGGAGGCCAGATCCCTGACAATTTCACGGGGAGGCCTGAGTCCCCTGAAAGGTTTTACTATCGCCATCAGTATAATTCAGTATAATTCAGTCTAATTCAGTATAAGTCAGAATAATTCAGTATAATACAGTATAATAAAATATCTATTTGTTCACTCTGAATG
>JAAYKX010000110.1 GCA_012522155.1 Bacteroidales bacterium | reverse complement strand
GCGTCAGTGTCTGTCCGCTTAACCTTGAACCATATCTCCTTATGACACTTTCGGAGAAGGGAGAATTTGAAAGGGCAGCCGGGGAAGGAATTACTGACTGCATGGAATGCGGATCATGCAGTTATTGCTGCCCCGCACACCGTCCCCTGCTGGACTATATCAGGCTTGGAAAGTCAGAAGCAATCAAAATGGCACGCAAACAATTGGTTAAATAAAGAAATATTATTATTGCAAATGAGTAATCTGCTCAAAGTATCACTGTCGCCTCATATACACGGAAAGGAAACAACCCGCAAGCTGATGCATGGTGTGATAATAGCCCTGGTACCGGCTTTTCTCGCATCAGTTTTCTTCTTCGGCTACGGTGCAATTATCGTTACCACGGCATCAGTGGTATCCTGTGTTCTTTTCGAGTATCTTATCGTTAAATTTATTCTTAAAAAACCTCTTACAATAAATGACGGCTCTGCTTTTTTAACGGGTCTGCTGCTGGCATTCAATCTGCCGTCAAACATTCCCATCCCGCTGATTATCATCGGAAGCTTTGTTTCGATAGCAGTGGCAAAGATGACTTTCGGCGGCCTGGGCAACAATCCTTTCAATCCTGCCCTGGTGGGCCGCGTTTTCATGCTGATATCATTTCCCGTGCAGATGACCAGCTGGCCGGTGCCGGCAGGACTTCAGACAGGATATTCCGACGCGGTAACGGGAGCCACGCCGCTTGCCATTGTAAAGGAGGGAATAAAGAACGGGGAACCCGTTTCACAGCTTATGTCACAGATACCTTCGCCCGCACAGATGTTCTCCGGCAATATCGGGGGCTCAATGGGTGAAGTGGCTGCCTTTTTCCTCATACTGGGATTTATCTGGCTGTTGTATAAAAAGATTATAACCTGGCATATTCCGGTATCCATTATACTTACAATAGTTGTTTTTACCGGGATCTTCTGGATCATCAATCCCGAAAAATATGCAGATCCGCTGTTTCATGTTCTTGCGGGAGGTGTTCTCCTCGGGGCAATATACATGGCTACCGACTATGTTACTTCACCCATGAATCCCAAAGCCATGCTCATCTATGGCTGCGGAATAGGCCTGCTGACCTCGGTAATAAGGATATGGGGCGCATATCCCGAAGGAGTATCATTTGCCATTCTGATAATGAATGCATTTGTACCTCTGATGAACACATATATCAAACCAAAACGATTCGGGGAGGAAATTAAAAATGGCTAAATCGGAATCCACACTTAAAAATATGATACTTGCACTTACGCTTATCGCCATGGTTAGTGCAGCGGGACTGGGATTTGTGTATGAACTCACAAAGGAACCCATTGCCCTTTCAATCCTCAACAAAAAGCTGAATGCCATCAGGGAGGTTGTTCCGGAATTCACCAATAATCCGGATGATGAAAAGTTCAGGCTGGCCACCGGTGACGGGGACAGCCTTGAAGTATATCCGGCAATAAACAATGGGGAAATAGTGGGATATGCTGTCAGTTCCTATACCAACAACGGGTTCAGCGGTTATTTTTCACTAATGGCAGGATTCAGGCCCGACGGTTCAATAAATGGCATATCCGTGCTTGAGCATAAAGAAACACCCGGCCTGGGAACCAAAATGGATGAACCCGCTTTCAAGGAACAATTTTCCGGAAGAAATCCCGGGGAGTCCATGCTCAAAGTGAGGAATGACGGCGGTGACATTGATGCCATCACTGCTGCAACAATCAGTTCACGGGCATTTTGCGAAGCTGTTCAGCGTGCATACAACACATTAGAGAAAGGAGGTCTTCAATGAGTCAGTTACAAAATTTTACCAAAGGTTTTATCAGGGAAAATCCCTTGCTTGTCCTGGTACTGGGCACCTGCCCTGCCCTGGCAACCACTACTTCATCCTTTAATGGCATGGGGATGGGAATCGCCACAACTTTTGTACTTATCTGTTCGAATGTGGTCATATCCCTGCTGTCGGACCTGATACCCGACAAGGTGAGAATACCGGCATTCATTGTCATCATAGCCTCTTTTGTGACCATTGTCGACCTTATCATGCAGGCCTATGTTCCGGATCTCTACCAGGCTCTCGGGATATTCATTCCACTTATTGTTGTCAACTGTATCGTTCTGGGCAGGGCTGAAGCATTTGCCAGCAAGAACAAAATACTTACATCACTTATTGATGGTGCCGGAATGGGACTCGGCTTCACCCTTGCCCTTGCACTGCTCGGAGCCATGAGGGAAATACTGGG
>JAAYKX010000109.1 GCA_012522155.1 Bacteroidales bacterium | reverse complement strand
TTCAGCCATTCATCTCCTGAATAATATTTTGGGCTGGTCATTTTGTCGCGGGCTTGTTATCCTGATATAAAAGTACAAAAGAAATCATAAATATATTTCATATAGCGGGGCTTTCTTATTTTTGTATGAATTAACTGCAGATATGGAAATTCATTATTCTCATGAAAATCTTCAGATGGTGAATCCGGTTGTTACAACCGGTATTTTTGACGGCGTGCATACGGGACATATGGCAATTATAAACAGACTGCTTGCATGTTCACGGGAGACCGGCGGAGAATCTGTCGTGATAACTTTTCATCCGCATCCGAAGCTGGTACTTGAGGGTATCCGGGAGGAAATCACATATCTTTCCACCATGGATGAAAAAAAGGCCCTGCTGGCGGCTGCCGGAGTGGGTCATCTGCTAATCATCGGATTTACAAGGGAGTTCAGCAGGCTCAGCGCCCGGGAATTTGTGAATGATATCCTCGCGGAAAAAATAGGCACGCGGAAGCTGATCATCGGGCATGATCATCATTTCGGATACCGCGGCTCCGGTAATTACAGTACTGTGCGTGAATATGCAGCTGCTGCCGGGATAGAAGTGGAACAGACGGAAGGAATAGTCAGTGACGGTGCCGTGATCAGTTCCTCAAGGATCCGTTCCGCCCTTGTCAGCGGCAGGCTCAATGATGCCAACAGGTGGCTGGGCTATCCCTACCCGCTCAGGGGGGCGGTGATCAAAGGCAGGAAGATAGGCAGGGAGCTGGGTTTCCCTACCGCGAACATAAAGCCTTTCGACAAATACAAGCTGATCCCTGCAAACGGTGTCTATGCGGTGGAGATCCGGACCGGGGGAATGAAACGCAAAGGTATGCTGAGCATAGGAACAAATCCGACAGTTACTCCGGATAAGGACATGAGATCTGTTGAGGTGAATATCTTTGATTTTGAAAAGGATATTTACGGAAATGAACTGGAAGTAATTTTCAGGTACCGTATGCGTGATGAGATAAAATTTTCAGGCAGGAATGAACTTGTCCGCCAGATGAGGAAGGATATGGATAATGCACTGAAGCTGCTTGGGGGAAGGATAAAATGACTATATTTTATTAACTTTGCATTCTTAAAATTTTGTATATGACAATGGTTAAAGAAAAGAAGGATTATAAAATCAGGGATATATCCCTTGCTGAATTCGGAAGAAAGGAGATTGAGATAGCTGAAAAGGAAATGCCGGGACTGCTTGCCATAAGGAAGAAATATTCAGCCGTGAAACCACTGAAGGGTGCCCGTATCACCGGATCGCTTCATATGACCATTCAGACAGCCGTTCTGATTGAAACCCTTGCAGAGCTCGGAGCAGACGTCAGATGGGCAAGCTGCAATATATTTTCCACCCAGGATCATGCAGCGGCAGCAATAGCTGCCCGGGGGATTCCCGTTTTTGCATGGAAGGGTGAAACACTTGAGGAATACTGGTGGTGTACTGCACAGGCTCTTTCATTTCCGGGAGGGAAAGGACCCAATCTCATAGTTGATGACGGCGGCGATGCCACCCTTATGGTCCATCTTGGCTACAAGGCTGAGAAAGATCCTTCGGTACTGGATAACAAGCCATCCTCCAGGGAGGAAGGTATTGTGTTTGATACCCTCAGAAACCTGCAGTCTGAAGATCCCGGCAAATGGCACAGGGCGGTCAGTGACCTGAAGGGTATTTCTGAAGAAACCACAACCGGTGTCAACAGGCTTTACCAGATGATGACAAATGATGAATTGCTTGTTCCCGCCATTAATGTGAATGATTCCGTCACCAAGTCGAAGTTTGATAATCTTTACGGATGCCGCGAATCACTGGCTGACGGCATAAAGCGTGCAACAAATGTGATGATTGCCGGCAAGGTGGTGGTGGTCTGCGGATACGGCGACGTGGGCAAGGGTTGTGCACAGTCAATGAGGGATTATGGTGCCAGGGTTATAGTGACGGAAATAGATCCTATCTGTGCCCTTCAGGCTGCAATGGAGGGATTTGAAGTAAAAACCGTGGAGGACAGTCTAGAGGAGGGAAATATATATGTGACGGCAACGGGCAACAAGGATGTCATCACTGTTGAGCATATGAAAAAGATGAAGGATCAGGCCATTGTGTGTAACATAGGGCATTTTGATCATGAGATACAGGTGGAGGGGCTGAATGAGCTCGAAGGTGTAAAGAAAATAAACATAAAACCGCAGGTTGACAAATATGTTTTTCCCGATGGTCATGCCATTTTTATGCTTGCCGAGGGAAGACTGGTGAATCTTGGCTGTGCAGCGGGACATCCTTCGTTCGTGATGAGCAATTCATTCAGCAACCAGACGCTTGCCCAGATAGATCTCTGGGAAAATGATTACAATGTAGGAGTATATATGCTTCCAAAATACCTTGACGAAGAAGTTGCACGTCTGCATCTGGGACAGCTTGGTGTAAGGCTTACAGAATTAACCGGGGAACAGGCAGAATATATAGGGGTTCCCAAAAAAGGTCCCTTCAAACCGGATCATTACAGGTACTAGAAGGAAAAATCTCTTTAGACCGGATCGTTATAGTCACAGGAAGGAAATTCTTTTCAGACCGGATCGTTACAGTCACAGGAAGGAAATTCTCTTCAGACCGAGGCTCATCCCGTCAGTGATACCATACATGCATGTAAGTCCCCATGACGCTGACCCGGTAATTTTTCAGGCGATCTTTCCCGGCTCCGTCCGACAGGGGAGTTCCGCTGACGGTCAGGTCATACCTTGTTTTACATACCGGACATTCGGCAAATATGATGTCGGTCACACTGATTTTTACACTCCGTTCGCTGATAAAATAGTCGTGGGGACAGGTTCTGTCATATGCATAGAACTCACCTTCAGGACCTGCAAATACTATGATCCCGTTATTGCCGAATCCCGCAGCTTTTTGTCCCCAGTTGTTTGTAAGGGCATTCACGTAAACCGATCCGAATATTGAACTGAGGTTTACAAATTCAATGTCATTGAGGTTCATTGTAAAATCCACATAAACATCAGGAATGACATCGTTCTTGTTATGTTCACAGGAAAGGAGTGAAAATGCCAGAAAAACGAAAATAAATCCTAATTTTGCCTTGTCTGCCATTATGTTTATGTTGATCATACAAAATTAGCAAAAGAGACGCATTAAAAACATGCTTGTTGTTTTATTGTAATTGTACTGTTATGAATCTTTACCGGGCCGGAAAATTTGCCGTTTCCTTTTCAATATTTTTCCTTGTCTGTATTGTTTCTTATTCCCGTATTCCCGGGGGATTACCTGCCGCCGGCATTGTTGCGGAAATTTCCTCCGTGCGGCACCAGGTCAGAAAAAAGCCAGGCAGGATCAAAAAGCCGGTCAGTTCCGCCAGGGCCATAAGAAAGCAGAAAGCCGAAGACCGGAAGCGTGACAGGGAATATAAGGCCCAGCTTAATGCCGACAGAAAGAGACATTTTGAAATACAGTCTTCTGAAGTGAGGGAGCGTATGCGTCAAAATAAAAAAGATACTGAAACACGATACAGAGCTAAAAAGAAAGCAGTTGTATCGAAAAATAAAAAAGCGGGAAGGAAATACCGTTAAAATCACAAATATGATTATGTAATTCTCTAATTTTCAGAGTAATTTTTTTTTGTTTTTTTTAAAAAAATTGTATATTTGTCTAATGAAGAGTTCCGGAAACCCCGGAATTCTTCTTATTTTTTAATTCTTTACAGTAAGAGAAATGTCAAAGGTTTTGCATGTTACAGAAGGAGGCCTTCAGAAGTTGAAAGAAGAGCTTGACCATCTGCTCGCAGTTGAAAGGCCATTGATATCAAGAATGCTGTCCGATGCGAGGGATAAGGGCGATCTTGCAGAGAATGCTGAATATTCAGCTGCACAGGAAGCCCAGGCAATGCTGGAGATGAAGATTGCCAGGCTTGAGGATATCATTGCCCGGTCGAGAATAATTGATGAATCAAAAATTGATAACTCAACTGTAAGGATTTTACACAGGGTAAGGATCAGGAACAAAAAAAACAATTCAGAAATGGAATATCAGATTGTTCCTGAAAGCGAGGCTGACCTGAAGATGGGTAAGATCGCTGTGAATTCTCCTATTGCTCAAGGACTTATTGGCAAAAAGAATGGTGAAACCGTAGAGATAAAAGTCCCTTCCGGAACAATGGTTTTTGAGATTATATCAATTTCATTATGATAAAATAAGTTAAAGAATGGGAACTGTTTTTTCCAGGATCATCAGGGCTGAGATACCCGCCTATAAAATTGCAGAGGATGACAGATACTTTGCATTTCTTGACATAAATCCCCTGAAAGCCGGTCATACCCTTGTCATCCCGAAGCAGGAGACAGATTATATTTTTGATCTTGATGACGGGACGCTTGCAGGGATGGTCATATTTTCAAAAAAGGTTGCAGCTGCCATAAAAAAAGCATTCCCGTGCAACAGGATAGGTATGGCAGTGCTGGGCCTTGAGGTTCCTCATGCCCATATTCACCTGGTTCCTATAGACTCCCTGGAGGATATGAATTTCAGGAATCCCAAGCTTAAATTTTCACAGGACGAATTCAGTTCGATTGCAGAAAAAATCCGCAGCAAAATAGATTTTTAATACGGTCATTTATTTATAATTTTACAGGATAATTCATTTCGCTGCATGAATTACCTGTATGACTTATGGGATGACCTTA
Source organism: Bacteroidales bacterium (assembly GCA_012522155.1). Lineage (GTDB taxonomy): Bacteria > Bacteroidota > Bacteroidia > Bacteroidales > VadinHA17 > LD21. The sequence continues at coordinate 7,475 of JAAYKX010000109.1, read as the reverse complement.
TCTCTCTTCTTTTCCCGAGGCTTTGTCAGGCCTGCGGAAATCATCTTGTACGTAATGAGAAGCTGATCTGTACGGAATGTCATATTCTTATTCCAAGAACAAATTTCCATCTCGAGGATGACAATCCGCTTGCCAGGCTTTTCTGGGGACGGTGTAAAATGGAAAGGGCAGCGGCCTTTTCGTTTTATAACAGGGACAGCCGGATCAGGCGTCTTATTCATAATCTGAAATACAGGGGAATACAGGAAATAGGAATAGAACTGGGACGTATTTATGGTGTGATACTGTTTGACTCGGGCTTTACTGAGGACATTGATATTATTGTACCGGTTCCGCTTCATCCGCGCAGGGAACGCACACGGGGTTTTAACCAGAGCTCGCTTATTGCCCTGGGGATTTCCGAAGTGTCGGGAATAGCCCTTGACACTGTTTCCCTGCAAAGGGTGGTCAAAGCATCCACGCAGACAAAAAAGTCAAGATATGAACGCTGGAAAAATGTTGAAAACTCATTCCTGGTCAGGGATCCGGCTTCTTTCCTGGGGAAACATATTCTTCTGGTTGATGATGTGATAACTACCGGGTCCACAATTGAATCATGCGTGAATGAACTTATCGGATCGGGAGCGCAGAAAGTGAGCGCAGCAGCACTGGCTGCCGCACTGTTGTAGAGACAGGCATTCGTGCAGAAAAAGATCTATTCTATTCTTTCGGGATTTTCCCTGATGAATTGTTTCCAGCTCTTGCTTTTGCCAGCCCCCGCGTATGGCCTGCCGGACTGGTAAAAGTGACAAAGGGCAGCAGCCAGACCGTCGGTTGCATCAAGCTTTACTGCCGGATCGCTGAATCGGAGGATTTTCATCAGCATTGCCGCTACCTGTTCCTTGGAAGCGGATCCGACACCGGTAATTGACAGTTTTATTTTCCTGGGTGCATATTCGAAAACGGGGAGTGAACGTGACAATGCAGCGGCGATAGCAGCACCCTGGGCTCTTCCCAGTTTAAGCATCGACTGAACGTTTTTCCCGTAGAAGGGAGCTTCAATAGCCAGCTCATCAGGATGGTATTCATCAATTATTCCTGTGGTGCGGTCAAAGATATGTTTCAGCTTAGTATAATGGTCTTCAAACTTTGAAAGGTCGATACATCCTATGGTTATCAGTTCGGGTCCGGCCTTTCCTGCTCTGATAACCCCGTAGCCGGTAATTGTGGTTCCGGGATCAATGCCAAGGATTATTTTTTCCGCTGGTTTCTGTTTTACTGTCATCTGCCTTGTATTTTCCTGATAAAGGTATTATTCATTCACCGGTATTTTCGGAATTATGAATCTGCCGCCTGCTTGCTTCACAGAACCTTAATCCGCTTCAAAGATATGAAATTAAATCCCTGATGATTTACGGTTCTGATACCATATTCCTGATATTATGAACAATAAACCTGCCGGAGTTGTATAATACAGGGGTTCATGAAGTACAAAATGAACGAATACCAGGGAAAGGAAGGGAGCGAGATAAACCAGATTACTTATTCCGGCGATTGTTTCAGCCGTTTTAAGTGCCCTGAGCCACAGATAGAAAGTGATACCCATTTCAAACAGGCCTATGTACAGGGCGGAAACAATACCTTTTGGTCCATATTTGCCTGCCAGCGGATATTCCGTGACAATAAGCAGAATAATCAGATACAGTGAGCCAAAGGCAAAGTTGAGGAAGAGTTTCACAGCTTCTTCTCTTCTGTCTTTTACGTTAAAGATGAAATACAGAGCCCAGAATACAGAACTTCCCGAAGCAAGCAATATGCCTTTCAGATCTGATCTGCCAGGGTGGAAGAGATTTCCCTGGGAGGATATGATATACACTCCTGTAAAGCTGATCAGCAGTGCAATAAAACTTTTCTTCCTTATTTTCTGTCCGAGCAGGGGGACAGACAGGAAGACCAGGATTATGGGCCAGATCATGTTCAGGGGCTGGGCTACCTGTGCCGGAAGAAGGCTGTAGGCTTTCAGCAGGACAAGATAATAGATAAAGGGATTAATGAATCCGAGGAAAGCGGAATTAAGAAGCTCTTTCCGGGTTGATTCTGCAATAAGTTCTGTTTTCCCTTCGGATACCAGTATTGCAAACAGGGCCAGGGCTGACGTGACTGATGCCAGGGTAAGCATCGGTACTATTCCGAGTTCGCCCAGGCATATCTTGAATGCTGTGGGAATGGTTGACCAGAAGAACACCGCCAGAAGGGCAAACATGTATGGCTGACGGGATTTGTTCATTTTTAACCATGATTAAAAATGTGCTTCAGAGATTACTGAATTTCCTGATGCCAGGGATTCCTGTTTTCAGTATTGTTCTTTCTTCTTCCTGTGATTCCGCGTCAGTCAATCATTTCGAATCCTGTATAGGGAATCAGTGCCTGTGGTATTCTGATACCTGTGCCGGTCTGGTTGTTTTCCAGCAGGGCTGCAACAATTCTTGGCAAAGCAAGTGCACTTCCGTTCAGTGTATGGGCCAGCCGGGTCTGTTTTATGCCTTTTTCCCTGAAACGGCATTTCAGCCTGTTTGCCTGGAATGACTCAAAATTGGATACAGAGCTGACCTCCAGCCATCTTTCCTGAGCGCCGGACCAGACCTCGAAATCATATGTGAGGGCTGAAGTAAATGACATGTCGCCTCCGCAAAGTCTCATGATACGGTATGGAAGCTCAAGTTTGTTCACCAGGCTTTCAACGTGGCTTACCATTTCATCAAGCGCCGTATAGGAATGATCGGGGTGGGCTATCTGGACAATTTCTACCTTGTCAAACTGGTGAAGCCTGTTCAGTCCCCTTACATGGGCTCCCCATGAACCGGCCTCACGCCTGAAGCAGGGTGTGTAGGCGATATTTTTCAGGGGCAGGTCTTCTGCATTCAGTATTACATCCCTGTAAATATTTGTTACCGGCACCTCGGCTGTGGGGATAAGATAAAAATCATCAAGAGTAAGATGGTACATCTGGCCTTCCATATCAGGCAACTGTCCGGTTCCGAATCCTGAATCCTCATTTACCACTATCGGGGGTATTACTTCGGTATATCCGGCCCTGACCCCTTCGTCGAGAAAGAATGAGATAAGAGATCTTTCAAGCTTGGCGCCTTTCCCCTTGTAAACAGGAAAGCCTGCACCCGTAAGCTTGTTTCCCAGGTCAAAATCAATGATGTCATACTTTTTGATCAGGTCCCAGTGTGGAAGTGTATCCCCGGAAACAGCAGGCATTTTACCACCTTCCCTGACTTTTACATTATCTTCCGGACTGCTGCCTCCGGCAACGGATTCATGCGGAAGATTGGGAAGCCGTATTATTTCCTCCCTCAGTTCCGAGTCGATCCTCCCAAGCTGTTCCCCCAGGCTTTTAATTTCTTCCTTCAGCCGGTAAGTGTTTTCCTTTGCGGAATCAGCTTCTGACTTTTTGTTCTGCATCATAAGTGAACCTATCTCCTTTGAGATCCTGTTCATTTCTGCCTGTGCTGTATCGGACTCCGACTGGATTTCACGCCGCCGGGAATCGAGTTCCAGAATTTTATCCAGAATTTCTTCCGAATTGAAGTTCTTTATTTTCAGACGTTCGGAAATGAAGTCTCTTTTTTCACGGATAAGATTGATTGTTAGCATTTTGTTTGGGATATTGTAAAAATAAAAAACTCCCGGTAATTTTTCCGTGGCCGGGAAAGATAGCGGGAGTCAGGATTCTTCAGAAAGTGTACTTATGTTAATAAGTCTGCCCTGGTTCTGTATTCTATTGATCAGCAGCAGCTTTCTCTGCAACTATATTTTCCTCACTTCTTACAGAAACATATACTTTATTGTTTCTTCTTCTCCTGAATTCAACAACGCCGTCGGTCAGGGCAAACAGAGTATGGTCCTTGCCCAGGCCGACATTCAGCCCGGGATTAAGCTTTGTTCCCCTCTGGCGTACAATAATATTACCTGCTGTTACTTTCTGGCCACCAAAAAGTTTCACCCCCAGCCGTCTGCCTGTTGAATCGCGGCCGTTTCGTGAACTGCCGGCTCCTTTCTTATGTGCCATTTTATTTTACTTTTTTGATATTTCTGTTCTTAATCATCCTTCTTCGCGGAATCCTTCTTTTCACTCCCGGCTTCCTTTTCAGTCGTGGTTTCTCCGGCCTTCTTTGCTGCATCCGTTTCCGGCTTTTCAGTCCCGGCTTCCTTTTCAGTTGCGGCTTTTACGGGCTTTTTTTCTGCATCCGGTTCCGGGGAATCCTCTTTTTTTGCTGAAGCTGTTTTGACGGTCTTTTCTTCCGTTGTTTTTTCAGCTGTTGCTTTTACGGGAGCATCTGTTTTTCCGGCTTTTTCTGCGCTACTCTTTTTTGCAGCTTTCACTTCTCCGCCTGTCTCAGCTGCCGTGGCTTTCCTGCCTGCTGCCTCAGCCTCCGTTGCTTTCCTGCCTGCTGCTTCAGCTTCCGTTGCTTTCCTGCCTGCTGCTTCAGCTTCCGTGGCTTTCTTGCTTGCTGCTTCAGCTTCTGTGGCTTTCCTGCCTGCTGCTTCAGCCGTCGTAGCTTTTTCGCTTACTGCCTTTTCTGTTTCAGCTTTTTTCCCCGCACTTTTTTTCTTATCACCGATACGCAGTATTTCAATCTGGGTAAAATTCTGACGGTGACCGTTTTTAACCCTGTAGCCCTTTCTTCTTTTCTTTTTGAAGACAATCACCTTGTCACCCCTGACCTTGTCGTTCAGGACAGTTCCCTCAACCACAAAATCCTTTACAAAGGGTTCGCCGATGATTATATTATCTTCATCCTCAATAAGGAGGACTTTGTCGAATTCCACTTTTTTTCCTTCTTCCGCTTCAAGCCGGTGGACATATATTTTTTTTCCTTCTTCAACTTTAAACTGCTGACCAGCAATTTCTACTATTGCGTACATTCTGCTACTTATTATGTTTCTCCGCCAGGCGTATATCCGGCATGGAATATAACTTTTACAGGCCTTTACGGATTATTTGAATTTGGACTGCAAAGATATACAAAATAGGCAATTTCCAAACTATAAAGTATTATTTTTACAGCCTTTGGAAACCTTTATTTATGCAATTATAATCCTTATATTTGTCTGAGGCTAAACAAAAGAAAGGAGAAAGATATCAGTGATGAAGAGGGTTAAGCTGAAAGTGATGGGAATTTCTTACAGTCAGACACAATCGGGTGCCTATGCACTTTTACTGATTGAAGAAAACGGGGAAAGAAGAATTCCGATAATTATAGGAGGATTTGAAGCGCAGGCTATAGTTATTAAACTGGAGAACCTTGAGCCTCCCAGGCCGTTGACACATGATTTGTTTAAAAAGTTCGCCGACCGCTTTGGCATAGCAGTAATTGAAGTTATGATATACAAACTGGAGGACGGGGTGTTCTTTTCAAAACTTGTCTGCAACAACGGGGAGAAGGAATATTCAATTGACAGCAGAACATCTGATGCTGTTGCCATAGCCCTGAGATTCGGATGTCCCATATATATAAGCGAGGGCATACTGGAAAAGGCACAAATTTCAAATGCACCTTCCGAAACCGACACTGCTACGTCAGGAGAATCCGGAAAAAAGACGAAGACATCATCAAAGTATGACTCGTTCAGTGATGAAGAGCTCTATAAAATGATTGATGACGCAATAAAAACGGAAGACTATGAAAAGGCTGCCTCAATAAGGGATGAGATTGAAAAGAGAAAGGAAAAAAAAGGCTGAAAGGATAGAAAATCATTTCCTGTTTGTTCCCGCCGGAACTGATGGTGGGCTGAATGCAGCTACGGATACCGGACGACAGGCTTTCCGGAATCCCGGTAATAAAGTAAAATCTTCAAATTAAGATGAAACAATATCTTGAACTTCTGGATCATGTACTTGAGAAAGGGGTAAAAAAACAGGACAGGACAGGTACGGGGACCCTGAGCGTTTTTGGATATCAGATGAGGTTCGGCCTGCAGGAGAGTTTCCCTGTTCTGACAACAAAAAAACTCCATCTCAGGTCGATTATTCATGAACTCCTGTGGTTTATTTCAGGCGGGACAAATATAGAGTACCTTCGTGACAACGGAGTGAAGATATGGAATGAATGGGCCGACAGTGACGGCAATCTTGGTCCGGTATATGGTTATCAGTGGAGGTCATGGCCGTCTGCTGACGGGCGAAAGACAGACCAGCTTGCCGGAGTGATAGAAAACATAAAAAGCAATCCTGATTCCAGGCGTCTCATCGTGAGTGCATGGAATGTCGGGGAACTCGACAGCATGGCGCTGCCTCCATGTCATCTGCTGTTCCAGTTCTATGTTTCAGAGGGGAAATTGTCATGCCAGCTGTATCAGCGCAGCTGTGACATTTTTCTGGGGGTTCCCTTCAATATTGCATCATATTCACTGCTGACCATGATGGTGGCACAGGTGACCGGCCTTAAGCCCGGTGAATTTATTCATACCCTGGGTGATGCCCATATTTACCTGAATCACCTTGAGCAGGTGAAGCTTCAGCTCGGACGGAAGCCCTATCCTCTGCCTCAGATGGAAATAAATCCCGGGGTAAAGGATATAGATTTATTCCGCTATGAGGATTTTACGCTTAAAAACTATGTTTCGCACCCGCTTATCAGGGGAGAGATTTCTGTATAAATGACTGCTTTATGATTTCTATAATAGCTGCTGTCTCTGAGGATTTCGGAATAGGCAGAAACAATGATCTGTTGTGGTATATCCCGGAAGACCTGGAAAGGCTCAAACGGCTTACTTACGGAAAAACCGTGATAATGGGAAAAAAAACATGGGAATCACTTCCCCGCAAGCCCCTTCCGGGACGAAAAAATATTGTAATAAGTGACAGCCCCGGCGACAGGATTGAAAATGCCGTAACAGCTTTTTCAATAGAAGATGCACTGAATAAGTCAGGGCAGGCTGAAGAGATATTTATTATCGGAGGGGCAAGTATTTACCGGCAGTTCATGCCTTATGCCGGCAGGCTGTATCTTACCCATGTTCATATGAACAAGCCGGCTGATGTCTTTTTTCCGGAGATAGATACAAGAAGGTGGAAGGTTGTTGAAAGGGAGGAACACCGGAACAACACGGAAGGTATTCCGTACAGCTATGTTGTGTATGACAGAAAAGACAGGATCTGATTCCGTACGGATCCGTACGGAACAGAGTCCGGGAAACCGGGTCAGTATCCTGATTTATGAAACCCTCAATACTTTCAGGTCGATTTTGGCGAGTTTGTGAGCCGCATATTCAGCAGTGATCAAAAGGTCATCCTTGCCGAGGGAAGGCATTTCATACATTGCATCGATCATTATTGTCTCACATATTGATCTTAGTCCTCTGGCACCGAGCCTGTATTCAACGGCCTTGTCAACAATAAAATCCAGGGCATCGTCAGTAAAGGCAAGTTCGATGTCATCCATTTTGAAAAGCTTGATATACTGCTTTATAATTGCATTTTTTGG
>JAAYKX010000108.1 GCA_012522155.1 Bacteroidales bacterium | reverse complement strand
TAGGATTGCCGTGTGAACATAAGAGTCCGGCCGTCAGCAGTTATTGAGGGCCTGTATTCATCATCCCCGGTATTTATTGAAGAACCTATACTGACCGGGTTAAACGGTACGGGGTTTTTTACTGCTTCAATGGCAAATTTGCAGTTTTCAATATTCTTTTCAGCAATTTTATTGTTGCCGGCAATACCTCCGCCGTACCTCAGATATGCCCTGTAATTTTCCAGTGCCGAATGATAATTCTCAATCAGCATCTCTGCATTGGCAAGACTGAAGAATGCCGGGATATATGCCATTGAATCAATGCTTACGGCTTTCCGGTAATTTTCAGCAGCCAGATCCGGTTTATTCTGTTTCGTGTACAGTTCTCCAAGCATCATATATGCTTCATAGAATCCGGGATCGTGCGAGACAGCTATTTTGAACAGTGTTTCAGCTTTTTTAAAATCGAAATAATCATAATATGTAACACCGTCATTGTAAACTTTTATTGCCCTGTTCGAATTGGTATGCAGGGCCTGGGAAAGAATTTTTTGCGGCATAAGGGAAAATGCAGCAATTGTCAGCAATATGACCGGAATTTTTCTCACCATACACTCAGGGTATATGCATATATTTATGTATCTGAAGTGATATTCTCCATGCCGGATTTTTAAGCACATAACTTACAATTTCCGGAATGACAGATTCAAATCTGCCCCACTCCGGCTGAAGATACAGCCTGCAGTCACTTCCTGCGAGCGAGCGGTATTTTTCAGCCCATGCAAAATCATCTCCTGTTTCTATAATGATTTTAAGTTCATGAGCCATATTGCAGATCTTATCCAGGGGCGGTGCATTCCTCTTTGGCGAAAGGCATATCCAGTCCCATTCGCCGCTAAGGGGACAGCATCCCGAAGTTTCAATAAAAGTCCTGATATTTTTTTCCCTCAGGCCTTTGCAGAGATAATCAAGATTCCACACAAGGGGTTCACCACCTGTAACAACAACGGAGTCTGCCCCGGATTTTAAGGCCTTGTTTATTATATCTTCAGTTTTTACCAGTGGATGAATATCAGGGTCCCATGCATATTTGGTATCACACCAGTTACATCCCACATCGCATCCTCCCAGCCTTATAAACCAGGCAGCCTTTCCTGAATGGAATCCCTCACCCTGAACAGAATGGAACTCTTCAACAACAGGAAGATCAAAGCCATCGGGCCGGTTTGAAGATATTTCAACCATGATATTTTGCAGAATCTCTAATTGCAGAACCTGCACAAATATAGGCAAAATTTGTTTTCAGCGTATTATTTTCTGATTCCCAGAACTTTCAGAAAAGCATCGAAAAAGAATGTATTATCATGTATTCCTGAGAAATCCTGAGCTCCCGGGCCATATGAAAAAATAGGAACCATGGAGGCTGAATGGTCAGTTGTTGCAAATGCTGCATTTACTGTTCCCTCATCTGTATTTCCGCCGGTTAATGACAGGCCTCCGGTTTCATGATCGGAAGTTATGACAACAAGGGTCTGTCCGTCTTTCTGTGCAAAATCCAGCGCAACACCGACAGCCCTGTCCATATCAATCAGTTCCGATGTTACATAATCTATCTCGTTGGCATGGGCTCCCCAGTCAATCATAGAACCTTCAATCATCAGGAAAAAACCTTTTTTCTCACGGCTGAGCACCTCTATTGCTTTTCTTGTCATTTCTTCAAGGATTCCTGTCCGGCCTTCGCTTTCTCGGGGCATATGCACTTCTGCCAGCAAACCGGCCAGTTTATCCGAAGATGAGGCTTTCATTTCAGCGGGAGTATAAACAAGGTCGAAACCCTGTTCTTCGAGTTCTGCTGCAAGATCCCGTCCATCTGCACGTTTGCGGAAATGATTTTCTCCGCCTCCCAGGAACACGTCAACCGATCCGTTGAGAAAGTGCAGTGCAATATCCTCATAATTATCCCGGCTGGAATTATGAGCAATGAATGAGGCCGGTGTGGCATGTGTTATGGAACTGGTGCTCACCAACCCGGTGGCCAGTCCATTCTCATGCAGAACCTCAAGGACGGATACTGCAACTGATTCATCCGGATTGAGTCCCAGCATTCCGTTGTTTGTCTTAACCCCGCATGCAATTGCAGTACCGCCAGCTGCCGAATCAGTAATATAATTGTCAGCCGAATGTGTTATACTGAAGCCTGAATAAGGGAATTTCTGAAGGTTAAGGGCTGCTTTATTCACTGTCATTCCGGCAGTAACATGAGTCACACCCATCCCGTCACCGATAAAGAGAATGATATTTTTGGTTTTCCCGGAAATAAGTTCATTTCTACATCCGGGCAGAAGCAGGGAACCTGTAAGAATTATACCCAGTAACAATAATATCAAATGTTTCCTTTTCGCTTTCATGTTTACGATTTTTTATTATTAATGATGATGATTATTTATTTCAAGTTTCTGTTATAACATCTGCCTGATCAATTTGTTTTGCCGAATAAGAGTTCCTTTTCCTTTGGAATGGCATCCTGCACCCAGCTCTCAGGCACTATTTTCCAGTTATTCAATGCTTTGGGAATAAAGACTTTTTCAGCTTCAATTTCACCTATAATGAAATAACGAAGGTCCCGGTCCGTAGAACTTACAAGCCTTTGTCTCAGATCCTCCGTTTTGATTCCGGCAGCTCTTGTCAAATGGCCTCCGCCGCCGTTTCCACGGTACGAATTAAGTGCAACATTATAGTATTTATGTTTTTCGAAAGGTCTGCCATCACTCAGGGATTTGATAATTACCATTTTACCATCGGGCCTTCTTACGTCAACAATATAATCCAGACCTGCAGCAGAGTCAAAATTATAGGATTGATTTCTAAGCCATGCACGGCCGTTTATAATTGCGGGCCTGCCGTTATTACCGGCTCTGTACTTTAAAAGATAATCTTCCGGACCTTTCATAGGATTGAGCCACAGGGAATAGCTGTAGTCAAGGTATTTCTGGATCTCTTCACCTGTCAGCCTTATTGTATACAGTGAATTTTCGAACCTGTAGAGTTTGAACATGTCACCAACTGTAAGCGGTCCCTTCCCGATTCTTTCATCAAACGAAAGAGGAGCTGCAAAGGAAATATCGGCACCGGTAAGTTTCAGCTGGATGGAATGTATCATGTCAACAAAGGGTGATGATCCGAAATATGAATCACGTGATGAAATATCTGAACCGGAACTGCCTATGACCCTGCTCACATAATTACTGACAGCCTCCCGCTGTAAACTGAATTTTTCTGTGAATTCATCATCAGGTGGCAGTGATGAAGTTTCAACAATATTACCCCATATTTTTCTTTTTCTTTCTTTCCTGTTGTTCTTAAATGAAAATACTACTTCCGCGACTGCAATATTTTGTGCCCTGCTTCCCCCGTTTAATATCAGCAAAGTATCTCCGGCCCTGTTTATAAAAGTTTCATTGGCCACCCGGTGATCATGTCCGGTAAAAATGATATCGAAACCCGGAACATTGTAAGCTACTGCTGCAGATCCGTTTTCTTCCATGGGATGAACAGAGGTATTCTGCCTGTTCCATCCTGAATGGAAAAGTCCTACTACCAGATCAGGTTCTTCCTTCTTTATTATGGGCATCCATAATTCTGCGGTACTGACCATATCCCTGAACACCATTCCGGAGTAGAGTTCTTCCGGAAGCCAGTTGGGAATAAAAGGTGTGGTAAGTCCGAGAACTGCCACTTTTATTCCCTTTTTTTCAATCAGTGCATAAGGGCTGAAATAGGGTTCACCCGTTCTGACATCGACTGCATTTGCAGCAAGCAGCGGAAAGTGGTATTCAGACCGCAGGCGGTCATAGACTGAATGTCCTGCTTCAATGTCGTGGTTTCCGACAGTGCCTGCATCATATGCGAGATGGTTAAATACATCAGACATAAGATGAGATGAAAGTGTAACGACGTAATTATAATAATAAACAGCAGGCTGGCCCTGAATGTTATCACCATTGTCAAAAAGAAATACCGCATCCCTGTCCCGTGCAGCCAGTTTAAAAAACGAGGACGCATGCGCCAGGGATGCATTCAGGGGCTTCATGTCAATAAAATCATAGGGCAGAATAACTCCATGGATATCAGTTGTTTCTATTATCGAAACCCTGACCGTCTCTTCTTCCCCGCAGGATAATAAAAGCAATGCTGCCAGAAAGAACAAAGAGGATAATTTGATTTTGAAATATTTCATAAGCCGCTTATTACAGAAGAATGAATAATAAAGTTCATAAAACTAGGAAAGAATATCTTTAACAGAGATTTTTCATGTACATTTAAGCAATTAATTTATAAAAATCTGCCTTTTTATGGTACTTACCGGACTGGAACAGCTTAAGGAAAAACTACCTTCCCCCCTGAAAGGAAGGAAAATAGCCGTCTTATGCCATGCTCCCAGCATTACCAGGGATTTTGTTCATATCACAGAGATTTTCCGGGATAATAAAGACTGTCATCTTGCTGCTGTCTTCGGACCTCAGCATGGTCTTTTCGGACAGACCCAGGATAACATGATTGAATGGGAAGGAGATCAGGATCCTGCTCTTAATATTCCTGTTTACAGTCTCTACGGAAAACACAGGAAACCGACCGGAGCCATGCTTGAGGGTATAGAAGCCTTGGTCATTGATCTGCAGGATGTTGGAGCCAGGCTGTATACTTATGTGTGGACAGTGAAATTATGTATTGAAGCATGTAGTGAAAAAGGGATTCCTGTCTGGATACTTGACCGTCCCAATCCGGTAGGACTGCTCCCCTTTGACGGTCCGGTTATGAAAGAAGAATTTTTTACTTTCGTGGGAGGAGCCTGTATTCCATTATGCCACAGAATGACAATCGGGGAAATGGCTGAATGGCTAAGGGTAAAATATTATCCCTCGGCAGAACTCAATATTTTGTGGATGAAAGGCTGGCACCGCCGCAGTCTTTTCAGTATGACAGGACTTCCCTGGGTACTGCCGTCACCGAACATGCCCAGCCTTCAGACTGCAGTGGTATACCCGGGAACTGTACTTGCCGAAGCCCTGAATATTTCCGAAGGAAGAGGAACGACTATACCCTTTGAACTGATCGGAGCTCCCTTCATTGATGAGGAAAAGCTGAAAAAGGAACTGGACGGCAGACATATTCCCGGATGCCGGTTCAGGATACACAATTTCATTCCCACGTTTAACAAATATACGGATGAATATTGCAGGGGCATACAGATTCATGTTACCGATCATGATAGTTTTCGTCCGGTTGGCACTGCACTTGAACTGATTGATGCAATAATTGAAACTTCCCCTGAGGGAAGCCTGGCGTTCAATCCCCCTCCTTATGAATATGAGGAAGAGCTGATGCCATTTGATATATTGTCGGGAGATTCAGTTATGAGGGAGGTTTTGATAAACCGGGGATCTCTTAGAAGAGAAAAGGAAAGATGGGAAGATGAAATTGAAGAATTCAGAAAAGAGTTCAGGAATATTTCCGTGTACCCCGAATAGACTGTTTCGGAATATTTTCTGCAGATCCTGTATTATTGTCCGGATCCCTGTTAAATGTCCGGATCCCGGTTAAACCAGGAAGACAGTTTTTCAATCAGCTGTTTCGAATAAATAGGTTTTATAAGAAAATCATCGAAGCCGGATTCATACATATTTTCCATATCACCCGTAAAACTATAGGCAGTCTGTGCAATAAGCTTCACTTCCCTTCGAAGTTCCCTTATTTTCCTTGCTGAAGTGTAGCCATCCATAACCGGGAGCTGGATATCCATCAGGACCATGTCGATCCCGGGGTCATTTTCAACAAATTCCACTGCTTCCCTGCCATCACCGGCATTCAGCAATATTGCTTCAGTTTTTTCCAGAATTTTGTTAAGATATAACCTGCTTGACAGATCATCTTCCACAATCAGAATTTTTTTCCCTTTCAGGATTGACTCATGCATTTTAAAACCAGATTATTCAAACAGACCTTCATCACGCAACAATAATAAAATTGCGGACTGTGACACCACTATATATTTTTCCTTGTTAAATTCTATTTCAATGGCACTGTTCTGCAGGTATACTGCCTGATCACCTTCCCTGGGCTGAAGGGGAACATATCTGGGTTCTTCAGATTTGTTTTTCCACTGCTCATCCGTATCATGAACAAGGGGAATAGGATATCCCGGTCCTACCTTCAGAACATATCCGATCTGAACCTTCTCGTTTTCATTGACCCCGGGTGGCAGAAACAGGCCGCTCTTTGTCCTGGACTGGGGAGTCTTTGGCTTGATAAGTATCCTGTCCCCGACAACAATAAGCTTTTGCAGATCTTTTTCCTCTAACAATACACTCATCATTTTAAATCAGATGCGAATTTAACAAAAATTATGAAAACCCTGAACAGAAATACAGAATTAGGTAATATTGCAGTTAAAGTGTATTTTATGTGCGCTGTTCAATCAATGAAAAAAACTGACAAATACAGGACCATACGATCAGTTTCTTCAGGATTCTACAGGGAAAAAGGCAGCAGATTCATTTCTGTTGCCTCTCCCTTAAATAATTCTGATGAAATAAAACCGCTTATTGACTCGGTCAAAAAGGAGCACCATGAAGCCAGGCATAATTGTTACGCCTGGGTAACAGGAATCTCAGGAGAAAACTGGAGGGCATATGATGACGGAGAACCTTCCGGTACGGCTGGCCGGCCGATTCTCGGCCAGATAAGATCCTTCGGACTTACAAATGTTCTTATCATCGTTTCAAGATATTTCGGCGGGACCCTTCTTGGAACAGGCGGACTCATCAATGCTTACCGGTCTGCAGCCCGGTCAGCCCTGGAAAATGCCGAAATAACCGTGCATGTTCTCCGGGACAGGTATGAGCTGGTTTTTCCCTATCAGTCAATGAATGACGTGATGAGAATAATAAAGGAAGAAGATCTGAAGCAGTCGGAACATCTTTTCGGCATGGAATGCAGAATGACAGTTTCTGTAAATATATCAGCCGCAGAAAGAGTACTCTCACGCTTTACAAGAGTTGAAGATTTGAAATACAGATATATTGATACGGATTAATCCGGACAGGACAGGGAAAAGTTTTAAATAAATTATTAACACCTAACAGTCAGTCATTAAACTTCTTTAAATTTGATCTTTAATAAGATACGCTTTAAAATGTTATAAGTTAATGAAAAACAGAAGCTTGGTATCAATAGATGATTTCAGTAAAGAAGAAATTCTCCGGATTCTAGACCTTGCAGGCAAATTTGAAATTCAGCCTGTGGGAAAGTTGCTTGAAGGCAAGGTCATAGCAACTCTGTTTTTTGAGCCATCCACCAGAACCCGCTTAAGTTTTGAAAGTGCAATAAACCGTCTTGGAGGAAAGATTGTCGGTTTTGCCGACTCGTCAATCTCGAGTGTCACAAAAGGAGAGACTTTGTTTGACACAATAAAGATGGTCGACAGTTATGCTGATCTGATCGTTATCAGGCATCCGTTTGAAGGCAGTGCCAGGTATGCGAGCGAGATTGCCACAGTACCGGTGGTCAATGCCGGGGACGGGGCCAACCAGCACCCGACCCAGACCCTTCTTGATCTCTATTCTGTAAGGAAAACGCAGGGAAGCCTTGATAATCTCAATATTTTCATGGTTGGCGATCTCAAATACGGCCGGACTGTTCATTCTCTTCTTATGGCAATGGCTCACTGGAATACCACATTCAATTTCATTTCACCTGAAGAATTAAGACTGCCCGATGAGTTTAAACTACATCTCGACAGTGCGGGTCTGAAATACTATGAGCATCTCGATTTTTCCGATATCATTTCCAGGGCTGATATCATTTATATGACAAGGGTTCAGAAGGAAAGGTTTTCCGACCCCATAGAATATGAGAAAGTAAAGAATGTATATGTTCTCAGGAATTCCATGCTGCATAACACAAAACCGAATCTGAGAATTCTCCATCCCCTGCCGCGGGTCAATGAAATTCATCCTGACGTTGACAACAATCCGAAAGCTTACTATTTTCAACAGGCCCTCAACGGAGTATTTACCCGCCAGGCTATATTATGTACTTTACTTGATTTGAATTTTTAAAGGCACAAAGATGATGATGAAAGGAGGAAAACAGCAGCTTGTAGTAAGCGCAATTGAGAACGGTACAGTCATTGACCATGTTCCTGCAAAAAGTCTTTTCAAGGTAATACAGATACTTGGCCTCGATCATATTGATAACCAGATTACATTCGGAACAAATCTTGAAAGCAAAAAACTCGGCCAAAAAGCAATAATAAAAATCTCCGGAAGATTTTTCGAGGATAATGATATCAACCGTATAGCACTTGTTGCACCTGAAGCAAAACTCAATATCATAAAAGACTATGCAGTTGTTGAAAAAAGGGTAGTAAGGGTTCCTGACCATATAACTGCCATTGCCAAATGTATGAACCCAAAATGTATTACAAACCTTGAAAATGTAACAACCCGCTTCCTGGTGATTTCAAAGAAAAATATTGCGCTGAAATGCCGTTACTGTGAGAAGATAACCAGCGAAGAAAATCTGAAGATCATCTGAAAACGTCTCTGACCTGCCTCTGACTTTTTCTAACGAAGTCTGTCATATGATCTGACAAGATCCTCATCCTTTTTAACTCCCCTGTAAGCCAGAATAACGAGAACGAAATTAACAAGGGGAATAAATATTTCAAACTGCAGACTTTGTTTCAGGAGATTATGCCTGGCAAACATGATTCCGTAAAATACTGCAAGACCGGCAAGTAAAAGAATAATAAACAAAAGTATAAGTAAGACTTTCATCTGGAGCTTTCTGTTTTTAAACAAAAAAACGGAAAGCAGCAAAACAAGAGGAAGGGATACGGACAACACAAACAGGAAGGGAGTATTTTTTTCCAAAGACAAAGCTGTCTCCGGAGCAACCTGAAATATTCCCCTGGTATTCATCAGGTATTCCTTTTCCGTATCGCCGGTGAATTTAAACAAATTGCCCGTGATGAAAAATCCTGCAAAAACAATTGCCAGGATCAGAAAAACAGATTGAATACGCTGGATCATATTACATAATATTTTGAAGGGTAAAAATAATTGGTTTTTTTAAAAAACAGCTTGTTCCCGAACAGTAATTAAACACATAATCATTATCGGGTTTTTATGAATATTTAACAATAATAACATGTTAGGAATTAATAATGAAAGGACAAAATATCTAACTTTGCAAGTTCTTATCCTTATTTTAAGGATTTGGAATTACGGTATTCATTTACTTAATGTTCCCCGGACAAAAAGGACTATGTGCATACCTTTGAACTATTTGTGATTAAATATGTTTAAAGCTAAGGATTTAACAAACATATCACCTTGTAATACAAGGAACAGCAGGGCTTTATCACTGCTTACGATAAACATACCAACCTGACAATGAAGGTTACAACAAGGATTTACAATAAACTGGCATAACTATCTTATATGAACAAACGGTTTAAACTAATAATAACGATCTTACTGATCCTGCTGGGTATATTCGTGATTTTTTATCCCAAACTGAAGCCTGTCTTCGCAGCAAAGCAAAGTAGCACGGAATCCGGCGGTCCCGGAATGGGCATGGCCCGCAATCTTCTTAACGTAAGCGGCTTTATCATCACACCCACAACAATGGACGAGTTGATTAACAGTATCGGAACATTAAGACCGGATGAAGAGGTTGACTTGTCATTTGAAACATCAGGAAAAATTATAGGGCTGCATTTCAATGAAGGCAGCAGGGTTAAAAAGGGAGATCTTCTGGCCAAAATAAATGACAGGCCTCTTCAGGCACAGCTTCAGAAACTGCAGGCACAGATCAAACTGGTTGAAGAAAAAGAATTCCGCCAGCGCAGTCTGCTTGACAAGGACGCGATCAGTCAGGAAAGCTATGATCAGATAGTAACGGAACTTCAGAGCGTTCAGGCAGATATCAATCTTATTCTAGCAAGGATTGATGAAACAGAATTACGTGCACCCTTCGACGGAATTATAGGCCTGAGATATCTCAGTGAAGGGAGCTATGCAACTCCTTCCACAAAAATTGCCAGGCTGATTAAAATGAGTCCTGTCAAACTGGAACTCTCAATTCCCGATAAATTTGCCGATGAAGTCAGAATAGGTTTACCGGTCGTCTTTTCGGTTGACAATAAAAACTATGATGCAAGTGTTTACGCAGTTGACCCAAAGATAGACCTTGATACAAGAACGATTGTTCTCAGAGCCCTGTATCCAAACTCCAGGGAAGAGCTTAAATCAGGAAGGTATGCCCAGGTTACACTGAGACTGAACCAGATAAAGAATGCGGTATCCATTCCAAGTGAAGCCCTGATCCCCGAAATGGAAGGTGAAATGGTATATGTTTTCAGAAAAAACAGGGCGGAAGCCATTAAAGTCACAACGGGATTAAGAACTGAATCCCACGTACAGATTGCGGAAGGACTGAATTTCGGGGATACTTTGATAGTTACGGGTATTCTGCAGCTTCGGCAAAGCCTTCCGGTAGTATTGGACACACTGATTTCCAATTAAATTTTTAAAACGTGAAACCATGAGCTTATCATCAGTCAGCATACAAAGACCGGTTCTCACATCAGTATTCGCAATTGTCATTCTGCTTTTCGGAATTGTAGGTTTTACCTTTCTGGGTGTAAGAGAATTTCCGAGCGTGGATCCTGCCATTATCACGGTTATGACATCCTATCCGGGTGCCAATTCTGATGTTATTGAGACACAGATAACGGAACCCCTTGAGCAGAATATCAACGGTATTCCGGGAGTCAGATCCCTGACAAGCGTCAGCAGCCAGGGAATGAGCAGGATCACTGTCGAATTCGAACTTTCCGTCGATCTGGAGACCGCGGCAAATGATGTGAGGGATAAGGTATCACAGGCAATGAGGCTTCTGCCGCGTGACTGTGATCCGCCCACTGTATCAAAAGCTGATGCTGATGCCAGTCCCATCCTTTTCCTGACAGTTGAAAGCAGCAAACGCTCATTGCTTCAGCTTTCTGAAATTGCCGAACTGACACTGAAGGAACAGCTTCAGACAATCTCAGGTGTAAGTGCCGTAAATATTTTCGGTCAGAAAAGATATGCAATGAGATTGTGGATCGATCCGACCAAACTGGCAGGATACGGATTGACGCCCATGGATGTAAGAAACACCATCAACAGGGAAAATGTGGAACTGCCTTCCGGAAGCATTGAAGGAACCAATACCCAGCTTTCTATCCGGACTATGGGCCTGATGACCACCCCCCAGGAGTTTAATGACTTAATACTCAAGCAGTCTGGCGACAATGTAGTAAGATTCAGGGATATTGGAAGGGCGGAACTGGGTCCGGAAGATATCAGGGGGATTTTAAAAAGAGACGGAGTCCCGATGGTTCAGATTGCCATGATACCACAGCCCGGCTCCAATCACATTGACATAGTGGACGAGGTTTACATGAGGCTTGAATACATAAAAAAAGACCTGCCTGATGATGTAATGGTCAATGTTAATTATGACAACACCGAATACATACGGTCCTCAATAAAGGAAGTCCAGCACACCATATACATAGCCTTCGTACTTGTTGTGATTATCATTTATTTCTTTCTGCGTAACTGGAAGGCAACCCTGATACCCATACTTGTTATCCCCATTTCACTTGTAGGTGCATTTTTTATAATGTATCTGGCAGGCTTTACCATAAATGTACTGACCCTGCTTGCACTTGTGCTTGCCATTGGCATTGTCGTTGACGATGCAATCGTTGTAATGGAAAACATTTTTGTAAAGGTCGAATCGGGAATGGAACCTGTTGAAGCCGGACTGAAGGGATCCCAGGAGATCTTTTTCGCCATCATTGCAACAACAATTACTCTGATTTCAGTTTTTTTCCCTATAGTTTTTCTGGAGGGGATCACAGGCCGCCTTTTCAGGGAATTCAGTGTTGTGATGGCAGGAACTGTTGCAATATCTGCATTCCTGGCTCTTACACTTACTCCTATGGTCTCGACCAAGCTGTTAAGGCGTGAAAAGAAGCCCAGCTGGTTCTACCGGAAAACCGAACGTATGTTCGAGAACCTCAACCTTACCTATCAGAGGGGCCTTGACTCTTTCCTTAAACGCAGGCACTTTGCTTTTGTAATACTTATAGCAGCCCTGGGAATAATACTGCTGCTATGGCTGACACTGCCGGCAGAGATGGCTCCCCTTGAGGACAGGTCCCAGATTACCGTAAACATGTCGGCAACCGAGGGTGCCACATATGAATTTCTGCTTGCCTATACGGATGACATTGCACAGCTTGTTGAAGAAGAAGTACCGGAAAGGCTAAGCTATACCTCAATGGTCAGGGGTGGCAGTTTTGGCAATCTCAGGATAATGCTGGAGAAACCGGATAACAGGGAACGAACCCAGCAGCAAATTGCCGAAGATCTGGCTGCAGAGCTGAGAAAAAAGACCAGGGCAAGATCTTTTGTTATCCAGCAGTCCACATTCGGGTCAAGGCGCTCGGGGCAGCCGGTTCAATATGTTCTTCAGGCTACTTCAATTGATCAACTGAGGGAAATCCTCCCGGATTTTATGGCAAGGGTAATGTACAGTGATATTCTTGAAATTGCTGATGTCAATCTCAAATTCACAAAACCTGAACTCAGAATCCATATCGACCGCGAGAAAGCCACCAATCTCGGGGTTTCAACCCAGAACATAGGCCAGACACTTCAGCTTGCCCTGAGTGGTCAGCGTTTCGGATATTTCTTCATGAACGGGAAACAATACCAGATACTTGGAGAACTTGCCCGGGAGGACAGGAACAAACCTCTTGACCTGAAGTCATTATACGTGAGAACCGACAACCAGGAAATGATACAGTTTGATAACCTTGTAAGCCTGTCTGAAGAAACGGCACCACCGCAGCTGTACCGTTACAACAGGTTTGTTGCCGCCACTGTCTCTTCAGGACTTGCAAAAGGCAGAACAATCAGTGAAGGTCTGGCTGAAATGGACAGGATAGCTGCCGAAGTGCTTGATGATTCATTCAGAACCGCACTGGCGGGAGACTCCAAGGATTTCAGGGAGAGCTCATCAAGCCTGATGTTTGCATTTTCACTTGCACTGATACTTATTTTCCTGGTCCTTGCCGCACAGTTTGAAAGTTTCAAGGATCCCCTTATCGTGATGGGTACTGTACCCCTGGCTCTTTTCGGAGCTTTGCTGTTCATGTGGTATTTTAACATAACCATGAATATATTCAGCCAGATCGGACTCATCATGCTGATAGGTCTGGTATCAAAAAATGGAATTCTTATTGTGGAATTTGCAAACCAGAGAAAAAGAGCGGGAATGAAAAAACATGAAGCAATCAGATATGCCTCGGCTGCAAGGTTCAGGCCAATTCTTATGACCAGTCTGGCTACAATTTTTGGCATTGCCCCGCTGGCTCTCGGGCTCGGTGAAGGAGCTCAAAGCCGTGTTGCAATGGGAATCGCGGTTGTCGGCGGAATGATCTTCGCAACATTCCTGACACTTTTTGTGGTTCCGGCCATATATACCTATATATCCAGTGAAATCACTGTTGCAGCCGTTACGGACAAAACTGAAATAAAAACAGACACCAATGAACAGAAAGATCTTACTGATTAGTCTGCTTATTCTATGTAAGACAGTAGCGCTTTACTCCCAGAAAATCTATTCACTTAACGACTGTATCTTTACCGGTCTGGAAAGAAACTATTCGCTTCTGATCACCAGGAATACCGAATCCATTGCAAAAAACAATTTCAGTCCCGGCAATGCCGGCTTTCTGCCCGCTGTTGACCTGAGCGGAAGGCACAGCGGAAGCTATAACGATATAACACAGAATTTAAGGGACGGTACACAAAGCACTTCACGCGATATTTTCAATACAAGCTCATCGGCAGGACTTAACCTGGGAATGACAATCTTCAGGGGATTCAGTGTTCAGACCACTTACAAAAAGCTTAATGAACTTCAGCAGATCGGGGAACTTAATACCCAGCTGGCAATTGAAAATCTTGTTGCCGGCATCATTTCAGGATATTATACATATATTCAGCAATTACAACTTCTGAACACCCTTCAGTATGCTGTAACACTCTCCAGGGAACGTCTCAGAATTGATGAGGACCGCTATCTCCTTGGTTCGAGTTCAAAACTTCAGGTATTACAGTCAAGGGTTTATTTAAACGCTGACAGTTCAAGGCTTTCCCGCCAGACGGAGGTTGTCAGGGCAGCCCAGATCAAGCTTAATGAAATGATGTCTGTGCCGGATCCCGGAGAGCATTTTTCAACAAGGGACACTTCAGTTTCCATCAATCCGGATCTGATCTATGAGAGTTTGCTGGATGACACCATGCAAAAAAACACCAGTCTGCAGATTGCATCAAAGGACAGGGTCCTTTCTGAATATGATTACAAACTTGCAAGCGCCCGTTCATACCCCTATCTGAATATGACTTCGGGCTATTCATATAATTTCAACAGTTATTCATCCGGAAGCTCATCAGGACAGGTGACCAGCGGCATAAATTACGGGCTGACACTGGGTATGAATTTATTCGACGGTTTCAACCAGCGCAGAAGTATCCGGAACTCCCTTATTGAAATCGAGAACAAGGATCTCAGATACCAGGATATCGAGCAGGGGATCAAAGCCGATCTCCTGACGATATACAGTGCCTACAACAATTATCTCAGGCTGGTCACCCTCGAAGAACAGAATCTTCAGACGGCTTCCGAAAATCTTGCAATAGCCATGGAAAGATATAAACTGGGGAGCCTTTCGGGACTTGATCTCAGAGAAGTGCAGAAAAGCCTGCTTGATGCAAGGGAAAGTCTTCTTGCAGTACAGTATCAGACCAAAATAGCTGAGATTTCACTTTTACTGATTTCGGGAAGAATTATGGATTACTATCAGTAACCATTCAGCATAATACCATATATTTGTGCATCATTTTACTTTATGCAAAGCAAAACTGAACTGATCACAAACCCTGATGGCAGTATTTTCCATCTTAAACTCCTGCCCGGGGATATTTCGGACAAAATAATCATTGTGGGCGACCCCGGCAGGGTAGATATGCTGGCTGAATTATTTGATGAGATAAGAGTAAGAAAGGAAAACCGCGAATTCAAAACAGTAAGCGGAATGTTTGCCGGCAGCGAGATCACGGTGATTTCCTCCGGTATCGGAACCGACAACATCGATATTCTGATCAACGAACTGGATGCACTGGTAAACATTGATCTGCAAACGGGTGAAGCAAAAAAAGAATCCGTATCACTTAAGCTGATCAGAATAGGCACATCCGGGGGTCTGCGTAAGGATGTTCCTGCCGGCTCCTTCGTCCTTACGGAAACAGCTGTGGGATTTGACGGTCTGCTGCATTTCTATTCGGAATTTGACTGGATACTCGATACGGTCCTGGCCGATCTCCTGGCTGAATATCTGGAATGGCCGGACACACTCCCCTACCCCTATGCCGTCAGATCCAGTGAACAGCTTGCCGGATTATTCGGTTCCGAAAAATTCATAAGAGGTATAACAGTGTCAGTACCGGGTTTTTACGGTCCCCAGGGGAGAAAACTGCGTCTTGAACCATTTGACAGTGAAATAAACAAAAGACTATCAGAATTTACATTCCGCGACAGGAAGATCTGTAATTATGAAATGGAAAGCTCTGCCCTGTATGGATTATCAGCCCTGCTTGGACACAAAGCACTCACTATTTGTGCGGTTATTGCCAACAGGGCAGACGGGGAATTCATTGCAGACTACAAACCACTGATCAGGGAGCTGGCAATGAATGTGTTTCAGATCATCTGACTGCCTGTTTGGAATAATTCTGAATATACTTAATTTTGTATAAGCGTAAAATATACAATGATAATATGACGTCAGATCAGGGGCATATTCAAAAAAAAGAAGATGAAATTGATCTTGTTGATATTTTTTCCGGCATAAGCAGGAGGATCAGGAATTTTTCAAACACTGCCGGAAGGGCTACACTGCATATAATATTTTTCCTGTTCAGAAATTCCCTGTGGCTTGCTGCAAGTATCCTGCTTGGAGCCGGTATTTCCTTCATTATTAAATTATCCACCCAGGATTTCTACAGTTCCGTAATTACTTTAAGCAGCAATACCATTCCCAATTCAGAGATGATCAGCTATGTAAACAAATTACATACATTCTGCAGGGAAAAAAATTACGATGCCCTTGCATCAGAAATGGAATTGAGTCCCGGGGAGGCCGGGATTATAAAGGATATTGAGGCATTCTGGATCATTGACATGGGAGGAGACAACATTCCTGACTACATTGATTTTCGCAACCGGCACAAGGCTTCAGATACGGTAAACAGGCGCATGCAGGACAGGTTTGCCATCAGGATTAAAACAAAAGATATTCAGAAACTCCCAAAAATAAGAAATGGGATAATCGCCTATATCAACAGCAACAGTTTTTTCCAGGACCAGAACAAGCTCAGACTCAGCCAGGCGGATGACATGCTGGCAAGAATTGATTATGAGATAGAACTGCTGGACAGTCTGCAGAAGGTAAAATATTTTGAAGAGTCAAGAAGGCTGATACCAAAAGAGGGCGGCCAGATGATCTTCCTCCAGGATTACAAGACCCAATTGCTTTACGGGGATATCGCAAGTCTCATAACAGAAAAACAGGCTCTTGAGAAAGTAAATACAATTTATGCAGATCTCACCACACTGATAAGTGACTTTACCCAACCACTGAAGCCTGTCAACAGAACCCTTTATTACGGAAAAGTTATTATCCCTGTTGTCTTCTTTCTGGCAGTAATTTTGATTCTGCTCCTCAAAAACCGTGTCTATGTGACTGAGACCTACAGGAAATACCAGCAAAAGAACTATTTGAATCCTTAATAATACTATTTCCGGTCCTGCTGCAAATTTTCCTTATCACGTCCGTGAAGGAAGGTTATCAGTCCCGAAAGAACAATACTTATCAGCAAAAGGAATGAGATCAGTATTCCGTTCCCCAGAAAATCAAACAACAAGACCAGCAGCACAAATAAAAGATTCATGGCAAGGATTGCTGATGTGGCTTTAAGATGTGAGCCCGCCAGCTTTAACACTACATGATGAATATGATTCCTGTCCCCGTAAAAAGGTGATTTTCCGTGAAAGATCCTTACGAGCACGATACGAAAAAGATCAAAGACCGGTACAATTAAAATTGCGAGAGCCAGTGAAGGAGCAACAACGACAGGATACCTTGCATTGGCGGAACCATTAAACTCAATAAATTGTATCATGAACACTGCCAGAAGAAAGCCTATGACCATGGAACCTGTATCTCCAAGAAATATTTTATAATTTTTACTGAAGGCATTATACCAGAAAAATGCCATCAGGGATCCTGTCAGCGCAAAGCAGATTGTTGCAATGGAAAGCTGTTCATTCAAAATAAAGTAAATGCCAAAAAAAACAGAAGCTATAATTCCTACTCCTGCAGCAAGTCCGTCAATACCATCAATAAAATTCATGCTGTTGATAAGAGTCATAAAAACAGCTATTGAAAGAAACAAACTGAAAAAACACCCTGAATCCGGAGCAGCAAGTTCCCCGCAGTTCAGGGTAATCCTTATTCCTCCCAAAACCACTATTATTACGGAAGCCGTCAGCTGACCAATGGCTTTCTTGTAAGGCTGAAGCGATACTATATCATCTTTAAGTCCAATGAAAAAAAGTATGAGCAGTCCGCTGATGATATATTTTATTTCAAATGGATTTTCTGTTCCGGTGAACAGTACGGATGCCAGAATAACACCTGCAAATATCATAGTACCACCCAGCCTGGGTGTCAGCTCGTGATGAGAGGCCCTGTATCCGGGTACATCATAAAGATTTTTGATTCTCGCAATTTTTATTACGGAAGGGATTCCATAAAAGGTAATAATAAAGGATATGCTGAATGCAATAATTATTAAGACATAAGATGGCAGGAAGAATATCATTTATTAAGAATAGAATGTAATGCAAAAGTATGAAAGTTTAATTTCATACTAAATTAAATTGAATATTCTGTCAGATCAGCTGACTGCCTGTTGTTCCTCCGGGTCAGATGAAAGAACGGGTTTGGACAGAATAAAGTAAAACAAGAGGAAAAACATTATCCCCCACTGCCGGTTAAGCATTGATTCAACGACCAGCTGAAAAGAAAACAAAAGAATAAATAATTTGCTTAAAGCGGGAAAATACGTACGCCGTCTCATAAAAAACGGTATACCCAGCATTGCCATCAGAGAAATGCTTCCTGCTATTCCGAAAGTCATCTGGGCTTCCAGTAATTGATTATGAGCGTTGAATCTGTGAAACGCCTCCTCCTCCCAGCCATGCTTTAAAAACTCATCAACCATTCTTTGCTCCACCCCGGCCAGTCCGGCACCGGCCAGGGGCTTCTCCCTGATTATCTGAAGGGCAGAATACCATTCACGGGTACGGTGATCCAGATCCTTCCAGTCTGTGTTTTCCTCATTCAGCCCTGTTTTAATTGTATTGAAGAAATCTTCAAACCTGTTAATATTAGTTATGGCAATAAAGGACAACAGCAGGAATAACGGAACAGTGAGGAAGTAATATGCTGACGCGACTGCTTTTTTCCGGATATTTCTGATTAATATACAAGTCATTATAATTACCCACAGAACAATACCGGATTTCGATGCAAGCAGAAAAATCATGCCGGACAGGAAAAATAAAATCATTGTTCTGAGCGTATGACTTTTTATAATGGCGGATCTGAAGTATGCAAACAGGATAATAGCCCAGTTTATCTTCATGGCAAGATAGGATGGATGTTCAAAGACTGAAAGATTTGTAAAAAAAAATATTTCTGTTACTTCTTTTAAACTTTGAACAGAAGAAAGCTCAGCATTGTAAGCTGTGAAAGCAATATAAAATGCCCGAAACAGTATCAGTGCACAGATCAGGGTAATTCCCGTTAAAAAAGCTTTTATTAAACTGATTACATATTTATCGGATATGCCGGAATAAAATACAGGCAGGCCGAACAGGGGAATCAATAAAAACATAAGCCTGTTTTCCAGAAGTAACAGTTTCCCGCCCTGAAAGATCACACTTAAAAGATGAACAATAAAATAGATCAGGGGAGCAATAACAAAAGGCCAGTGTTCAATAAACCTGACAAAATTGTATCTGAACTCCATAATCCACAATAAAAGACCGCAGAACAGAAACAGACCCAAAGGATAAAGTGACCATGAGCGGGGTGCGGAAATAACCAGAAGGGATACAGAAAGAAACAGCAAACCAGATCTTGTCAGGCAGGCAGTGATCTCCTTTTTTCTATCGGCCGGCCGGTAATTTTCATATTTTATTCTGTTCTGAACTTTAAAAAGTCTCATGACTGCTTCCCTCAAAAAACTCATATTGTATAGTCCGGTCAAGTGCTTCTGACAATGTGAACTCAGGCCTGAAGCCTGAATTATATGCTTTTGATGTATCAAACTGTGTGGTTGCACAGAATTTTTTTACCCGTATTGAGCTGATGGAGAATTTTCTGCCTGTCACTTTTGAAATCATATCAAAAAAAAGGCCTGCACAGTAAGCCAGCCAAAAAGGCAGCCTCCACGAAGAAAGTTTTTTATTGAATTTTTTTCCGGCCTCTGCAATCAGTTCATTCATGGTATAATCAGGTTTGTCAGCATAATTAAAAATAAGCAGGCCTGTTTTATATTTTTCCATACAGTATTTTATAAATGCTGCAACATTACCAACATATGCCATTGATTTCCTGTTGTTACCTTTTCCTGCCATTATAAAACTTCCCGAAGCAACCTGTCTCAGGAGATTAAAAACATTACCCCTGTTATTTTCTCCAAAAATTACTGTCGGGCGAATAATTACCACCAGCCTGTCGGCCGGGCTTTCAGAATACCATTCAGTTAAAAGTTTTTCTGCTTTCAGTTTACTGATGCCGTAATCATTAAAAGGATCCGGCTCATGTTCTTCATCCGGATTATCCTTGTTCAGGCCATAAACCGCAACTGAGCTGGTAAATATGATACGTTTTATCCCCCCGGAATCCATTGCCCGCAAAACATTGCGTGTTCCTTCAACATTCACATCAAAATAAAGAGATACGGGATTCACGTCATCACGGTGTTCTGCAGCAAGCAGAACAACAGTCCCGGTTGAAGGATCAATTTCAGAGGAAAAATTCATCTCCCGGATGTCATATAAACCCGTTATTGCATCATGATTAAAAGATTGTTTCCTGTCGATGTTTGTACAATTTTCCTCTCCGAGAATATCAATCAGTCTCGTTCCGACAAATCCCGATCCCCCGATAATTAAAATTTTCCTTTCTGACATCACCAGTTTGAAGATTTGATAATTATGTAAACATAATTCAATTTAAGATATCCGGCTTCACCCGGCAGTATATCTGCCCCGGAATTAAGAGAATCCGGATTAACCATGTAAAGTCCTGTTTCAACTGTCCTGAAATTTTATCTTCAGGTATCTCAGGAATACAAAAAACGCAAAGACAAGGCGGTAACGGATTCTGTAAACAAATGAATAACTGCTTTTCAGTTCACGTGAAGTAAGAGTATCTTCATGTCTGCGGTAAAGGATCAGTTTGTCGGGAATAAAGATTGTTTCACCCTTAAGTTCTGACATCAGGCCTATCCATATATCATGCATTGCGATACCTTTGGGAAATGGCAGGTAGTATTTCAGCATTTCCCTTCTGAAAGCTATACAGCATCCCAGATAACCGTTCCTGATAAAATTTCTTACAAAGCCCTTTTTCGCCTTCCTGAAATCCTGAAATGATTCATGCAGTATTGATCCATCCGAATCAATAATCACACAATCACTTACAACAACATCATATTTTTTTAAATAATTACACATGGTGGATACCTTTTCAGGCAGCCAGACATCATCCTGATCAGACAAAAAAATATAATCTCCCCCGGCATTTTTTATTGCATTTTCAAAATTTAAAACAGGGTTGCGGAAATTACAGTTTTCCAGTAATTTGATTTTGCCGGTCTTACAGGTTTTAATAAGGTCAATGCTACCATCAGTAGAAGCATCATCAGAGATAATGAGTTCATCACCGGGTTTAAGTTGTGCCAGGATTGAGTCAATCTGGGGTTTTAAATATTTACGGCCATTATATGTGGCCATGCACACAGATATCATTATGCCCGGTTTAAAATGAATTTGATGAAAAATAATGTGAAAATACTTTCTTAAAAAAAACAGGACTTCCTGTCCTTATTGTCAGTCCGAGAGCCCGTCTGACAAGCACAGAGCCAAAACAAAATGAATCAAACAAACCATTCTTTTTATAATTCCCTGCACAGCTGCAAAATATTTCAAAACGTTTCAAAAGTCTTTCCATGTCTGAATCAATATCTGAAAAATCCTGTACGCATTCAATATCAATAAGAAAAAAAGAATCTGATAGCTTTGAAAACCTTTCTGCAAATTCAAAATCTGCAAAATCCAAAAACACCTTCTCATCATATCCCCCTGCACTGAGAAAAGCACCGGTATTTATTAATATCCCACTGTTTACCGGAACAATCTTTGAAAGCGGGTATCTTTTCCCGCCAGTAAGTTTTACTGCATATGAGTGCCTGAGGAAGGATTTTACCGGTGATAACAGCCGGCCGTCTGAAAGTTTTAAAACCGGTGCAAACAGCATAATATCCGGATTCTGTCGGCAGGCAAGGATATACCGTTCAAGGGATTCTTCAGGAAATATTGTATCCTGGTCCAGAAGCAGAAGCCAGTTAAAATCATTTTTTTTTGCAAATGCCGCAGCATAGTTATAGGCACCGGAAACACCTCCGTTTCCTTTATCGCTTATATATTTGATTTTATCGCCAAATACCAGGGGATCATGCATCTGGACGGGAGAATTGTCATATACAACAAAATTCAGGTCACTGTCTTTCAATAGGCTTATATAGGATTTGCTTTCAAACAAATTCTGATTATATAATACTATTACAGGCAAAATTCTCATGATTTATTCTATTCATTTATCAATCATTTGAGATCCGGAATTTCACTGTTGGAATAAATTATATCAGTCATATTATCTTATTGCTTTTGGTTTTATGGTAAATTTTTGAAAAACCGGCCATACCAGGGGATAAACAAGCTGAAAACTTATACCTGAAAAATATATCATGTTATCAAAGGTATTATATACCATAAAAGTCATCAATATACTGACTCCTGTCACATAATAGGGGTTGCTTTTTCTTAACAGGCCCAGGTAAAAAAGAACAAAAAAAGTAATTGCAAAAAACATAAGGTAAATTCCCGGCCATCCCAACAAATTATATGAACTGCAAAAAACTGTACCTACAATAAAATTATGCGAAATATTCCTGGGTTCAGGTCGTTCTGCTCCTGCCAGGGGAGAAATTCTTTTTGAAATAAAGTCAGGAAGTAATTCCATAATCAGAAAATCCAGGACTTTGAAATTTACCGGAGGATTATTGTTGATATTATTCTGAAGGTTGGCTATTGGCGATGAGACATAAATATAGCTCCACATATATTCCTTCGGAATCCCGGAATTGAGAAATTTATCATTTGCACCGGAAATTTCCAGAAAATATTCGTTGTCAGGACTTTTGGCAAGCCTGTAATTACCAAGAACTCCAAAGAGATACAATATTACCAGGGAAGATATCAATAAGAACATCAACACTTTTAACTTAATCCTTTTCACTGATAACAAATAAATGAACAGCATGCTGGTAAGGTTTATCAGTAACATTCCCCTGTTAAAGATCAATACCGGGATGGCCAGAAGAAGCAACAGAATTGTCAGATATTTTTTTTCCCTTGTGGACAGGAATAAATGAAAAATATATACTGTATAAAAGGATCCGAAAGTTGCGATTATGGGATGCAATGTAGGTATTCCAAATTCCTGGTAATCATATGTGGCTGTTTTTAAGGCAAGCAGAATCGGTATACCTCCGGTATAGATAAATTCAAGAACATATAAAAGATACAGGATAAATACTGTACGGTATGGCCGGCCGCTGACTGTGATTTCCGAATATTTTACCGGCAGATACCTGTCAGTAAATGCGCCAATGTAAAGGGCCAAAAGAAATGTTATAACAAAGAAAACGATTAATCCGGCACCCAGAGGAGGATAAATTTCTGACCAGCCCAGGTGAAAGACACACAGCACAAATGAGAATGAAAAGACATACAGGCAGAAGGGGTTTTTTAAAAACTTCAAAGCTATATTTCTCACCGCATTTTTTTTAAATAGCGCTTAGCCTAAAACACAAAATCAGATAATACTGTTTTTCCTGCATAAATAGTATGAATATGCAACAACAAATGTTTCAACAATAATAATAGTAAATGCCAGCCGGAACAAATCAACCTGCTGAAATATTATTAAACTGAAAATAATGCCCAGGTATACGAGCAGCGAACAGGTACGCATCCTGGTATATTCCTTGAAAAAGCCAAAGGGAATCAAAATCAGCTCTGCCAGAAAAAGGCTCAGGGATACCGGCAGAATGGAAAAAGCCAGGATCCTGAGCAGCTTCACTGTTTCAGGATTAGTGTCACCGGTGAACAAGGTGATCAGGGGATTGGCAAAAAGAGCAAGACCTGCATATATTATCAGAAAAAAGACAAAAACAAGCACTGTTGCCTTTTTTAAAAAGTTCATGTCTTTAGTCCTGGAAATGTGAGGAAACAGGCTTTGTCCCACCATGAAAACAGGAACCTTCAAGACATTGACAAGTCTGTCTGCTATGTCATACATAGCCACTTCCCTCATTCCAAGAAATGAACCGATTATAAGTTTATTAGCGTTAACATATATATGGGTTGACACATTGGATATGAAAAGCGGTACATTGTCCCTTACACATTTCCTTAATCTTTCCGGCGGTATCAAAACAAGTTTGTTCCCGTGAACCTTAAGCATGATAAATAATCCTGTTACTGCACCCGACAGGGTACCCGTTCCCAGGATCAGGGGAACAAGAACATAGTCAGAAGTCTGCCTGATAATTATGAATATAAGTAATGCTGAAATTGATCTTGTCAGCATATTTATAAAAGTTATATATTTCATCTTCTCGATACCCTGGAAATACCATACCGGAAACAATGCATCACTAAGGCAGGCAAGCATTGACAGAAAGAAAATGACAGGATGTTCTTTTAACAGGGAAATAAAACATACAAGCACCGACAAAACAACCACCATCAATATAAAAATTGCCAGTTTCAGAAAAAGAATTGATGAAATAATCCCGGACACTTTCTCCGGATTGTGCCTGTGAACAGCGATATCCCGGGTACCGGTAACATTAAATCCGAAATTTATGACAATGGAAAAATATATTGCTGTCGTCTGGGCAAATACAACCAGTCCGTATGCTTCCGGGCCCAGAACCTTCAGCAGATATGGGATTGTGATAATAAATATCACCAGATTCGATACCTGCATAATACTCAGGAACGAAAAATTCGCAAGAATAATCCTGTAATTTTCAGGGAAGGGGTTTTTTCGTATAATCACAGCGTCATACCGGGATTTTGTTCAGGTTTTCAATCCCGCATTTGATTTACAAATTATTCCAGTACCACTCAAGAGCTTCTTCCAGACCTTTTCTGACATTGTGTGTGGGAGAATATCCCAGGAGTCTGCCGGCCTTTTCAACCGATGCAAGGGAATGGGGTATGTCTCCTGCCCTCTCCGGACCATAAACAGGATTAATTTCCAGTACCCTGCCGTCATATTTTCCTGCAATATCACGTATCAGCTCAAAGAGTGTGTTCAGATCAGTTCTTTCTCCGTGGGCGACATTGTAAACCTGGTTTATTGCTTCCGGCTTATCAGCAAGTGCAGCCAGATGATTTGCCTGAATAACATTGTCTATATAGGTAAAATCCCGCGAATAGCTGCCATCGCCGTTTATTACCGGGGGATCATGCTTCATGAGCTTCTTTACAAAAAGCGGTATAACTGCTGCATACGCTCCGTGCGGATCCTGGCGCCTGCCAAAAACATTGAAATAGCGCAGTCCGATGACCTCAATATTATATGTAGTAGCAAAATTAGCTGCAAACAGCTCGTCCACATATTTTGTAATGCCATAGGGAGATAAAGGCTTCCCCGTTCTGTCCTCCACCTTGGGCAGGCCGGGATGGTCCCCGTAGGTGGAGGAACTTGCAGCATAGATAAATCTTTTTATACCTGCTTCACTGGATGCAAAAAGCATTTTTACAAATCCCCCGATATTGACATCGGTTGATGTAACAGGATCTTTTATTGACCTGGGAACCGATCCCAGGGCAGCCTGATGAAAAACAATATCTGCATCTGAAACGGCTTTCAGGCAGTCATCATAATTCCTGATATCACCTTCCAGGAGTCTGAAACCGGAATGGCCCATACAGTCTTTCAGGTTTTCACGCTTTCCGGTTGAGAAATTATCTAGACAGGTTACCTGGTTGCCATAAGATAAAAATGACTCAACAAGGTTTGAACCGATAAAACCGGCTCCGCCGGTCACAAGTATTCTGCTGTTCCTTATCACTCGTTCCATATGCAGCATCTGGCAAAAGAGCTTTTCCGTGAAGTCTCAGGGCTTCTCGAACATCATGATTATTTCATTCAGTATGAACTCGGCTGTTTTTCCGTTCCCGTAAAATGCAGGATACTCAAGTCCTGTACCATCGTTGATAAATTTCATGAATCCTTTTCTTATTTTTTCCGGATCTGCATCAACAAGTTCGGCTGTTCCGTTTTTTACCAGTTCAACCCATTCCGTTTCTGCCCGGAGGACAAGACAGGGTTTTCTGAAGAAATGTGATTCTTTCTGAACACCACCCGAATCTGTAATTATCATCCGGGAAGTTTTTTCCAGAAGTATCATTTCAAGATAGGATACAGGTGGGATCAGACGTATATACTTACTGTTCCTGAGATCATTGTAAAGTGTTTCGAGCCTGGTTCTGAGGGAAAGAGTTGTCCTGGGATGAAGCGGCATCACAAAGGGAACGGAATATTCCCGGGCAAGTGTGATCAGTGTCAGCATCAGGGTTTCAAGGCGGGAAATATCATCTGTATTTATGTCACGATGAATAGTGGCGAGTACAAATTCTTCTCTCTTCACTGATATACTCCTGTGAAATCCGGATTTCTTCTTTTCTGCCAGTCCGGCATAAAAGAGAGCATTGTCGTACATAATATCGCCAGTCAGATATATTTTGGGATTGTCAATAGTGTAGGGAGGACAGTTTTCCGGTTTGAATCCCTCTCGCATCAGATTTTTAAATGCGGAATTTGTAGGTGCAAAGAGAAGGGTTGATGCATGGTCACTGATTATCCGGTTGAGTTCTTCCGGCATGGTTTTATTAAAGGATCTGAGTCCGGCTTCAATATGAATTACCGGAAAATGAAGCTTTGCTGCTGCAACAGCCCCGGCCAGCGTTGAATTGGTATCACCGTACAAAACCACGCAATCGGGCTTTTCTCCGATGAGAACCTCTTCTATACCACTGATCATCATGGAAGTCTGCTTCCCATGGCGTGAAGATCCAACGGCAAGATTATAATGCGGTTTACTGATGTCAAGTTCATCAAAAAAAACATCTGACATCTCCTTGTCATAATGTTGTCCTGTATGAACCAGTATTTCATCTATTTTTTCCGGGAAATTGTGTTTTATTGCCCTGCTTATTGCTGAAGCTTTAATGAACTGGGGACGTGCCCCGACAATATTCATAAGTTTCATATGTGACATTGCCTTCCGTGAATATGGAAAACAAATTTAGCATAATAAATCTTATCCGGCAATAGTTTTTTGACCGGCTGCTATTTAGCGTAGTTAACCGCCCTGGTTTCCCGGATTACCGTAATCTTTATCTGCCCCGGATAGGTCATTTCATTCTGTATTTTTCTTGCAATATCGAATGAAAGTCCTTCAGCATCCTTGTCAGATACTTTTTCGGCTCCGACTATTACACGGAGTTCCCTTCCCGCCTGTATGGCATAGGTTTTTGTTACACCAGGATACTGCAGGGCAAGGGATTCAAGTTCCTTGAGCCTCTTGATATATGATTCCACAACTTCGCGGCGGGCACCCGGACGGGCACCGGATATAGCATCACAAACCTGTACCACGGGTGCTATAAGCGTTGTCATTTCCGTTTCATCGTGATGTGCGCCTATTGCATTGCATATTTCAGGTTTTTCCTTATACTTTTCAGCTATTTTCATCCCCAGTATTGCATGTGGAAGCTCTGGTTCATCATCAGGCACCTTGCCAATGTCGTGCAACAATCCTGCCCTTTTTGCCAGCTTGGGATTCAGTCCGAGTTCCGCAGCCATGATTGAGGCAAGGTTTGCCACTTCACGGGAATGCATAAGCAGATTCTGACCGTAGGAAGACCTGTATTTCATTTTTCCAATCAGCCGTATCAGTTCCGGATGAAGGCCATGGATCCCAAGGTCTATTGCCGTACGTTTCCCGGTTTCAAGGATTTCTTCCTCAATTTGTTTTTTTGTTTTTTCAACAATTTCCTCAATCCGTGCAGGATGAATCCTGCCATCCGTAACAAGCTGATGCAAAGCAAGCCGGGCGATTTCCCGCCTTACCGGATCAAATGCTGAAAGTACAATTGCCTCAGGTGTGTCATCAACAATTATCTCTACTCCGGTTGCTGCTTCAAGAGCCCTGATATTCCGCCCTTCGCGTCCTATTATGCGACCCTTTATTTCATCCGAATCGATATGAAAGACAGTAACCGCATTTTCTATGGCATTTTCAGCAGCAACTCTTTGGATTGTCTGGATAATTATTCTTTTTGCTTCCTTGTTAGCCGTCATTTTTGCTTCATCAAGTATTTCATTGATGTAGGACATAGCACCGGTTTTCGCTTCTTCCTTCAGGGATTCCATGAGATTCTCCCTTGCTTCTTCAGCAGATAATCCGCAAATAACTTCCAGCTTTTCCACCTGCTGACGGTGAAGTTTCTCAAGCTCTTCATTCTTTTTATCAATAATATCGAGCTGCGAATTGAGGTTTTTGCGAATTGTGTCAGCATCATTTTTCCTGCGCTGTGCTTCTTCAATTTTCTGGGAAAGAGTAAGTTCTTTTTGTCTTATTCTGTTTTCCGACTGAGCTATTCTGTTATTTTTATCATTTATTACCTTTTCATGCTCCGTCTTAAGCTGAAGGAATCTTTCTTTTGCCTGAAGGATTTTTTCTTTCCTGATAACTTCAGCTTCTGTTTCTGCTTCATTTATTATTTTCCGGCTTCTGTTCTTCAGAGCAGTATGCCAGGCAAGGAGTCCTATCCCTATTCCTGTTACCAGTGCAGCAGCACACAGTATGATGGTTAGCAAACTGCTGACCGGTGCGATTAATAATGTCATGTTTTAATATAATTGTGTTTATAGTCTATAAAAAAAAACCCGCAGAGTTCCCTCAGATTTTATAAAACCCCATGTCTACATGGCTGAAGTTCCTGTTCCGGGTCGGACTTCCAATGTCACACCGTAGTGTGATCCCGATAAATCGGGATAAGGCCTGTCCTTGCCAGCTCAAGGTGGACTTCAAAGTTTTAAACTGTTGAGTTTCAAAAATGATTGAAGAAACAATGCGGGCAATTATTTGCTATTTTAAAGAACGCTGTTACTCTTTTTCAAGAGCGGAATCAATCTTGTGAATCAGCTCCTGTATGGCTTCCGGGACATAATCTCTTTCAAGCCTGTCTTCCTGTTCGGTCAGTTTAATCACATACTGCAGGGCTGCCATTGCCAGAAAATCCTGTACATCCTTACCTGTGTAGCGTTGCTTGTACTGCAACACTTTCTCGTTGATCATCCTGGCAGCCTTTCTGATCTTTTCTTCATTTTCCCGTTCCACTTTCAATGGATAATATCTGTCGGCAACATTAACCCTGATCGATAGTTTATCATCCATTGTTATATTTTATCTGTTTAAAAGAGCAACACATCTGTCTATTTCCCGCACTAATTCAGTTATCTTTCTCTTCGCTTCCCCCGTGTTTCCACTATCCCCCAACAGTGCTCCTGATAATTTAACCCTCTCGTATTTAATTTCCAGTTCCTTAATTCTTTCTTCCCGTTCATGAAGAATCATCCTCAATTCTTCATTGTTCTTTTCAAGATCCTGAAATTCTGATTTAAGATTTTCATAAGTGCTTAACAGTTCATCCAGCTTTTTGTTCAAGCGTTTTAAATCTGAAAAAGCACTACCGGACATATCAGAATCTTTATTGCAAAAATAATCATTGTTGATCAATTTTTCAAAAATTTGGTTTAAATAGTTTGCACAACTGCTCAGTATCTATAGTTTTGTAAAACATAAACGGAAAATGCAATACTATGCCTGTTTTTAAAATTTTAGTCTTCCTGCTGCTTCTTTCGGGCTTATCGGATAATCCGCCGAAAGACAAAAAATCCTTTATCTCACCGGTCCGGATTCCGCTTTCATTATCAGCCAATTTTGCAGAACTCAGGGCAGATCATTTCCATTCCGGAATAGATATCAGGACTCAGGGAGTTATCGGCAAGGAGGTCGTTGCTGCAGCTGACGGATATATTTACAGGATAAGCGTGGCGCCAGGCGGTTTTGGCAAAGCCCTTTACCTGCGTCATCCGACAGGATATTCCACCGTTTATGGTCACCTCGACCGCTTTGTGGCTGAAGTTGAAGAATATGTGACTGATTATCAGTACGGGAAAAAAAGTTTTACTGTATCAATCTTTCCGCCTAAAGATAAATTCTCTTTCAGGCAGGGTGAGATAATTGCCTGGTCAGGAAACACAGGAAGCTCAACCGGACCTCATCTTCATTATGAAATAAGAAAATCTGATTCGGAGATGCCGGTAAACCCTCTTCTTTTTGAATTTGGAGCAGGAGATAATATAGAGCCGATACTGGAAAGGCTTGCCATCTATCCTCTTGGAAGGAACACACGTATAAACGGGGTAAATACCGTAAAGAAAATAAATCTTGCAGGCGGACATGGTAATTATTATATACCTTCTGAAAATGCAATAACAATTTCCGGACCGGCAGGATTCGGCTTCAAATCGTACGACCTGCTGAATAACAGTTATAATAAATGCGGAATCTACTCAACAGAACTGAAAATTGACAACAAGACAATTTTCAGAAATATAATGAATGAATTTTCATTCAGTGAATCGAGATATATCAACAGTCATATTGATTATGAAAGCTATATAAAGGAAAATGTCCGTTTTGAACGGACCTTCCTTCTGCCCAACAACCGGCTGAGCACATACAGGGATGTGGTTAACAGGGGAATTTACAATTTCACCGAAGACAGGATTTATCATGTTTCCCTTGAAATAAGGGATGTGCATGGCAATTTATCTGTTCTGAAATTCAATGTAAAAGGCAGTCCTCCTGATGCCCGGGACAATACTGAAACCGGGGAGGGACTTGTTATGATGCCCTACAGCCGCTCGAACAGGTTCCGTGCAGGCAATATCGCTGTTTCCATTCCGGAAAATGCTTTATATGATACTCTTATGTTCCGCTACAGGAAAGAACCACCGGGAACAGGAATGTTATCTGAACTTCATTATGTTCATGACAGGACCACACCGCTGCACAAGCCATATTCCCTTTCAATAAAACCCCTGTCAATACCCGCGGGAAAGGAATCCAAGCTGCTGATAATAAATCTCAGGGACAAAAATACAAGAATACCCCTGTCCGGGAGGCTTTCCGACGGCTTTGTACACGGACAGGCTTCGGTATTCGGTATGTTTTACATAGGCATAGATACTGTTCCCCCGAATGTTTCAGCAGTCGGTTTCGGCAATGGAGCCGATCTTTCCGGCCGGAGGGAAATGAGAATAAGGATCACCGATAATTTGTCAGGAATAAAAACATATGAACCCTTTATTGATGGTAACTGGGCCTTGTTCGAATATGATCAGAAAAACAGGGTTCTGATATACAAATTTGATCCCGGAAGAATAAAGAAAGGGTCAAATCACACTCTTTTACTGAAAGTGACCGACAACAGGGACAATGTAACAACTTTTACCACTGACTTCCGCTGGTAGGATATAATATCCTTCCCCCCGGGAGCAGGATCAGATATCGTAAGCAGGAATCCTGTGTCAGTTAACAGATCCGGCCCCTGAACCGGTAATCAGTAAGCATATCCGGGGACAGTCATCCCGCATCGGGAATCAGGTCCGCTTATTTACTGATAAATTTTCTCCGGATATACTCCTTCCTGTACCATCTTCCTTATGTTTTCAACAACATAAGGCTTGTCTTCACGATAAGTGACACCAAACCATCTGTCATTGCTCATCAGAACCTTTATACGGATATCACCCTTCCGGATATACCTGTCAAGCGTATTCGGTATAAGAAGTTCTGACCTGGTATCCTTACCATGTTCATCAATAAAATTCCTGAAATCTTCCTTCAGGATATTAAAGCACCCGGGCTTGAAACCAAACAGGTTCATCGACACTACTTCACTTCCGGTAAAAAGCTGCTCCCCTCCGTCAGGTGCAGGTGCTTTTGCCCCGCTATCCGTCTTTTCGATCTTCAGCACTTCGACTATATTCTGCAGCAGGCCGTCTGAGTCAACATTGCACACACCCCTGTTCACATAGCCATGGTCTGACAGGGTGTTCCCCAGCTTGTATCCGACAATGCAGTAGGTATCCGGATCCTTGTCATTCACCAGAAAATCATGAAGAATTTTCAGGGAATCATATCCATAAAAATCATCTGCGTTTATTATTCCAAAGGGTTCCCGGATATTGTTTTCTGCAACCAGGACAGCATGGCTGGTACCCCAGGGTTTTACACGGTCAGGAGCTATTATTGAACCCTCCGGAACATTTGTCAGTTCCTGGAAAACATAATCCAGTTCAATTTTATTTTTTAGTTTTTCAAAAAACCTCTCCTTAACCTGGGCTTCCAGATCACGCCGTATAATAAAGACGATCTTGCCAAAACCGGCCCTGATGGCATCATAGATTGAATAATCGATAATTGTTTCACCTGAGGGTCCGACTTCATCAAGCTGTTTGTTTCCTCCGTATCGGCTTCCCATTCCTGCTGCAAGAACTAAAAGTGTAGGCTTCATATTTTAATGGATTTTGATCTGTACAATAATAAGTAAAATAATTGTTATTTTTAACACTTTGAAAAAAAGTAAGATGAATTATAAACTTGAAATTTGCGTTGACAGCGTTGAATCAGCAATCAATGCACAGAAAGGCGGAGCAGTCCGCGTTGAGCTTTGCGACAACCTTCCGGAAGGAGGCACGACTCCTTCATACGGAACAATACTAAACGCCAGGCAGAATCTGGATATTCTGCTTCATGTAATAATCAGGCCCAGAGGCGGAGACTTCCTGTACAGCAGCCTGGAATACGAAACAATGCTCAGGGATATTGAAATGTGCGGCGAAATCGGTGCCGACGGAATTGTAATCGGCCTTCTGAATGCTGATGGTACAATTGATGTGGAACGGACTCAGCAACTTGTTAAAGCTGCTGACACAATGGCTGTTACATTTCACAGAGCTTTTGATATGTGTTCAGATCCCCTTAAAGGACTTGAAGATATTATTCTTACGGGCGCAACGCGGATACTGACATCCGGCCAGAAGGATACAGTTCCCCTGGGGGCTGATCTTATCAGCACTCTCGTGAAGCAGGCCGGTGAGAGAATCAGTATTATGCCGGGCAGTGGTCTTGATGAGTCAAACATTGCTGAAATGGCCAGGATTACAGGAGCCAGGGAGTTTCATCTGACAGGCAGGAAAAATTTGGAAAGCAGGATGAAATTCCGCCGGGAAGGGATACCCATGGGAGGATTTCCTGATATACCCGAATTTTCAAGAAAAGTAGCTGACCCTGAAAGAATAAGAAATATCATCAATATACTTGATTCCCTGTAAAACCGGTATGGGACATTATTTCCCGAATGCCTGGGCAACCCGCTTATCCCGATCCGCGGAAAAAATCAGTCATCAGGGATACCGGTGACAAACTGCGTGTTCCGGAAGAATGAAGACAATGAATTTTGAATTTTGAATTTTAAATTTGTTTTAATAGATTTGCGGGCAATTTTCAGACCACCATTGTACAGAACACGAAATATATTTCGAGATGAATCTAATGAATGTTGTTGATAAAGAACTGGCGG
>JAAYKX010000107.1 GCA_012522155.1 Bacteroidales bacterium | reverse complement strand
GGGGTACACAGGCTTAACATAGTAAAGAAGATAATTGACCGAATCCCTGTTGTAGTTAAAAACAATTTTAAGATTCACCTCATTTTGCGGGTCTGCTTCTGAAAGTCTGATAATGCTGCGTTTAAGATTTGCAACATCTGCAGGCATTGTTTTGTTCCGGTTTCTGACGCCGGATACGAGGCGTTCCATATGATCCATGAAAAATACAGGACTGTTATTTATCATTCTTATTACCTCATAGATCGAGTCACCCTCATAAACCAGGGAATTATCAAAGGAATGAGCTTCTTCCGGCCTTCCATTCAATATGTATTTTTTTCCAAAGCATTCATCCATATCCATAAATTGTCGGGTACAAAATTACAAACTATTGATAATACTGCCTCTTTTCTAAGTATATTCGTGATCGTTTAACCGGCACACAGTCTCAGATGTATGCAATAATCGATATTGAAACCACCGGGGGGAGTGCAAAACTTGAGAAAATTACTGAAATTGCAATTTACCTTCACGACGGTAAAAAAATAACGGGTGAATATTCGACACTGGTAAATCCCGAACGGAATATACCATATTTTATAACGAGCCTCACCGGGATCAGCAATGAAATGGTTGAAAACGCTCCCAGGTTCTATGAAATAGCCGCAAAGATTATTGAACTTACCAAGGGAAGAATTTTTGTTGCCCACAACGTTAAATTTGATTATTCATTTATCCGTCAGGAATTCAAATCACTGGGTTATAACTTTTCACGAAGGCTGCTTGACACATGTTCACTCAGCAGGAAACTCTTTCCCGGATATTCTTCATACAGTCTTGGCAACATATGCCACGAACTTTCGATACCGGTAACAGACAGGCACCGGGCTTCAGGGGATGCTCTTGCAACAGTTAGGCTCTTTGAAATGATTCTGGAGAAAGACAGTGACAGATCTGCAGCGGAAAGCAGTCTTGTCAGAAATCCCAGAATCTCTGCACTGAACCCAATGCTGGATCCGGCAAAAATTGATTCAATACCTGAGGAAGCCGGAGTCTATTATTATTACAATGAAAAGGGCGATCTTATCTATATAGGCAAAAGCAAAAACCTTCATAAAAGAGTAAACACACATCTTTCGGACAACAGCTCCGGCAGAGCAATGAAAATGCGGGATCACACAGCAGATATCAGCTGGGAAACAACAGGCAGCGAACTCATTGCACTGTTAAGGGAATCATTTGAAATAAAGCAGAACAAACCCTTCTATAACCGGGCTCAGCGCAGATCATCCTTCCGCTGGGGAATCTATTCCTCAACGGATGACAAAGGCTATATAATATTCAACATTATGCCCGTGTCAGATGAAAAAGATCCCCTGACCGTCTTTACATCCAGAGAAAGTGCCAGGTCAAGACTTGAATCCCTTGCCGTCAGTTATAATCTTTGCAGGAAACTGACCGGGCTCTATGAAGGCGACGGTGCCTGCTTTCAGTATCATGTCGGCATCTGCAGGGGAGCCTGCTGCGGACAGGAATCGCCCTCAGCCCATAATGCCCGTGCTTTAAAGGCCATCGGTCAGTTTGTGTTTTCAGAACGTAGTTTCTTCATAATTGACAGAGGCAGGAACGATGATGAAAAAAGTGCGGTAAGGATAATCAAGGGAAAATATACAGGCTACGGCTATTTCAATATCAATGACATGGGGTCCGGTCTTGAAGCAATACATGACTGTATAAAACCATTTCCCGACAACAGGGATATACAGGTCATTCTCAAACAATACCTTAAAAATAACAAAGCAGAAAAAATTATTGAATTTTGAAAAGCTTAACGCACATCAGTGATACCCGCTCTTGTTACAGGAAAGCTGAGACTGATCAACAGTCCCTCACTCTGACTGGCAGAGGTTCTATCTTATTTTTCCGAAATCAATTTTTGTTCCGATAAAAAACCGTCTCCCGGGTGAAATATAATTATTGTTGTACGGAATTACCAGATTAAAGATATTATCCACTCCGGTAGTAAGCCGCAGCCATTTATATTCCTGTGATACGGTAAAACGCCAGGTACTGAAAGGTTTGTCCCTGTCAGTTCCCTCGTCAGTGATTTC
Source organism: Bacteroidales bacterium (assembly GCA_012522155.1). Classification (GTDB taxonomy): domain Bacteria; phylum Bacteroidota; class Bacteroidia; order Bacteroidales; family VadinHA17; genus LD21. The sequence continues at coordinate 2,802 of JAAYKX010000107.1, read as the reverse complement.
ATAAAACTTCTCACCCGTCAGCTTGCACAAAAGCTGGATGGTCAACGAATAATTCTTTTTACGGAAATTATAATCAGATGAAATGTTCCCTGAATGCTTTACTGTGCCATATAACTGGAGATCAGTCTGATTGTCATGGGAGTGAACATAATTGTAACCAATATTTACCCACAGTCCCTTAAAGATCCTTTGTTTCGACAGAAAATCCAGGCCGGATACCGATGCACTTGCAACATTCTCATACTGGCGGGTCAGACGGCTTGTATCAGGCAGCCATCTGTCTGTAATCATATCGGAAAGTGTGTTGTGGTAAACCGAAACAGATGAATTATTCCATGGTTTTGAAAACTCATACGACCCTGATACATAAATTGATGATTCAGGTTTTAATTCCCGGTTCCCCATTAAATACCATTCCCCGAAATGGTCAAAATTCATATAAAGTTCCTTTAAGGCAGGTGAACGGAACCCTGTTCCTGCAGAAGCTCTTAAATTTCCAAAAGCCGGTTTGAACAGCAACGATAATTTGGGTGCTGCATTAAATCCATAGCTGCTGTGGTAGCTTAATCTTACACCGGCAATCATGTTCCACCGTTCTCCCCAGGAAATATCTTCCTGGACATAGAACACTGCTTCACCGGCATTTTTAATTCCTTCCTCAATCCTGTCCGACAACAGTTTCTCATAGTTATATTCCAGTCCGGCTGTCAGATTATTGGTTTCAGAAATTTTAAAATTCCCTTGTGTCCTCACCGTCTGAATAATATCATAGGATGCCGTATCCTTCAGATTGTCCAGCAATTCAAAAACGTTAAAAGTATTATAACGGTCACGGTAATAGGAAAAATCAAGTGAATGCTCTCCGAAAAAATATTCTCCCTTCAGTCCGGCTTTAAAATCTGTATACAGATCATGCACCGGACGTGCGCTCACATTGCCCCTTTCAAAGCGGTAATATCCGAAATATGGAGTCAGGGAAAAGCGCCAGGACGGTGTTATTTCAAATTTCTGATTGACACTGAATGAGTTATACGGATTCTGAGTCCACTCGTACGGAGTTTCCGGAGTGATATCATAACCATCATGATGACTGAAACTAAAACTGGTCCGGGATCCTGCCATGCCTTTTTTAAAGCTTATTTCTCCTCCTGAAGTAAATTCATTGTATGCGGAATATCTTGAATAGATCCTGGAATCAAAAGGCTCATCAATTTTTTTTGTTATGATATTAATAACGCCTCCTATGGCATTTGAACCATATAATGATGAAGAAGCACCTTTAATAACTTCAATCCTGTCAATATTCTCCAGGTTGAGCATTGAATAATCTATATCTCCGCTGATTTCTCCTGCAATTCTTTCTCCGTCAACAAGGAACAGTACATACTTGGCATCCATTCCCTGAAGGGTTACCGTGGCCCTTGTACCAAACTGGCCGATATCAAGACCGGGAACCATGTTCTGCAGTGCCCCGGTAACACTTGTAATACCCAGGTCAATCATACGGCTGGCGTTGATAACCTGTGTGATCACCGGAACATTTTTAAGGGTTTTTTCTGATCTTGTGCCTGTTACAACTACCTCATTCAGATTGATATTGGTTTCATCCATATCAAAATCCGCATAATTGTCCCCTTCCCGGACAGTAATTGTTTTTTCCCGGGTTTCATATCCGATCAATGATGCACGTATAATATATGATCCCGGATTTATGTTGTTTATTTTATAAAATCCGTCCCGGTTGGTTATCGTTCCAAGTGTTGTGTTTCTTATTACCAGGGTAGCCGCTTCAATTGCTTCACCATTCATGCCCTTTACATAACCTGATATGCTCCCTTTCTGGGCAGCAAGAACATATGGCAAAAATATACAACAGAAAATTATCAGTTGTCTAAACAAAATTACCGGTATTAATTTGTTAATATAATTGTCACGGACACTTTAGTCTGACTTTATTCAAGGTTTCCCGAGCCATCCGGCTGATATTTGTACTGGATTGTAATATGACCTGACACATTTGTCGCACTATAATAGCCTCTGAACCATACTTTTGCATATTTGCCTGAAGCAGTCTTAACAATATAGACAAAATCAGACGGAGCTATCTGTGTTCCCTCGGAAGCCTGTTCCATAGTGAACCATGTGTAGAGTACAGGATTGACAATAAATGTTTCATAGCCTTGCTGCACTGCAATAGTCAGCGGAGCATCCTCTTCAAATACAAGGTCTTCGTGAACAGATTTCACTGCATCAAAACCTTTTTGTCCTTTTTGCAAAGTATTTGCAGCACTGCCAAGGCCCTTTCCTGATTCTCCTCCGTTGGTTTTTATCCTGTAGCGCTGGAAAGCCAGATCCCATTCAGTGGAAACAGAGGGATCGGATACGCTAATGGTATCATCCTCTGAAAAGCTGAAATATTTCCAGCCAAGCACATTGCCTGCCTCTATTTCAAATGTCTTTGACTCAATCGCAGGAATCTCTTCCTCTTTGTTACATGAAAACAACAGTGCAACAATAGCTGCTGACAAAAATACAATCATTGAATTTTTCATGTCATATGATTTGGTTTTAAACTAAACTCCGGAAATACCATCCGCTAATTATGCAACAAAAATCATCCGGATATTGTTTCGAGCTGAAAGTACAAAAAATATCGGGCTTTTGCGGCGGCAGCGGAAATAATACCAAAGTGCGGCAAGTCACGGTTTTCAACGGATTTCCGCAAATTATCAGACTTGTCAATAAGCTGTTCATTCACTGTACAGCCCGAATCTAGAAAAAAGATTCGTTATGGTTTAAAGG
>JAAYKX010000106.1 GCA_012522155.1 Bacteroidales bacterium | reverse complement strand
TATCACCGGGTTTCTGATAGAAATCTATTCCGATGTCCCTTTTAAGAAATTCACTAACAAGTTTCTGAACAGCATCCCTTGTCCGGTCATTGCTGTCCTTGCTGTAAATTGCAACTCTCTTCAGCATATATGTCACATGTTCAGGTATTTCATCAACAGATCAAACCTCTCGGAATAAAAACGGTCAAGTGAATCATTGGCTGTAATCCAGGTTTTAACATCATAATTATAACGCTCAAAGGTCCGTATTACCGGGAGAAGATCCGTTTCATTGACTTTCAGTGTCACCTCAAGCCTTGTGGAATCGGCCGGAGAGGTGATATACATACTCAGTACTTTTATATTATTGCTTTCTATAATCTGTGCAATCTGCGAAAGGGAATAATCCCTGTCAGTCATTTCAAGCACTATGATCCCGCCGGGATGCTCCAGGGAGGATAATGAGGCCACATGCCTTATCAGATCACTGCTTGTGATGACTCCCAGATAATGACTGTTTTCATCCAGAACAGGTACTACCGTCAGTTTCAGCCTGGACGCAAGACCTATCACTTCAAAAAGATGCTGATCATCCCTTACATAAGGCTTTAACAGTGTAAGTTCATGGTTCCCAATCGCTTCTTCCGGCTGATTCATATCATATATATCACTGTCGGAAATAAGCCCGAGAAAATCGAGATTATTTACTATCGGCAAATGAGAGACTCTGAACATTTCCATCCAGTTAAGGGCAACCTGCCCTGTATCAGATGTTTTAAGGGACGGAATATTGTCAGATATGTAATCAGCAGCAACCATGCATTTAATTTTCATGTAAAGTAATGAAAAAAAAATCAGTTATATTATTTTTGCGACATGTTATCAATACCAAAACTGCTAAATTTTATTCCATGACAAGGCTCAGTGTTAATATCAACAAGATTGCAACCATCCGTAATGCAAGGGGCGGAAATATTCCCAGTGTAATAAATGCTGCTATCAACTGCCAGCTTTTCGGTGCTGACGGAATTACCGTCCATCCCAGGCCGGATGAGAGACATATCAGGTACAGGGATGTGATTGAGCTCAGGCCCGTGATAAAAACCGAATTCAATATTGAAGGCAACCCGACCGACAGTTTCATCAATCTTGTGCTTTCGGTAAAACCTGAACAGGTAACCCTCGTCCCCGACAAGCATGATGCCATTACTTCAAATGAAGGCTGGGACACACTGAAAAACCGCAGTTTTCTCACTGATGTAATAAAAATATTCAGGAAGGAAGGCATAAGAACATCCCTTTTTGTTGATACAGATCCGGTTAACATAGAAAATGCCGTTCTGACCGGAGCCGACAGGATAGAACTGTATACCGAACCTTATGCTTCGGCATTTTCCGAAAATGCCGCAGAGGCTGTCAGACCATTCGTGAAGGCTGCGGAACTGGCCAGGGAACTGGGCCTGGAAATCAATGCCGGTCATGATCTGAATCTGGATAACCTGAACTATCTCCACAGAAATATTCCCTGGCTGATGGAAGTCTCCATAGGTCATGCCCTTATTTCGGATGCCCTCTACCTGGGACTCGAAAATACCATCCGTATGTATAAGAAACAGCTGGATAGTTAACGGCCATGAAGCTTTACTGCCGTAAATCCGGGAAAGGGCCTCCGCTGATCATTCTCCATGCCCTGTACGGCTCATCGGACAACTGGGTGTCGGTGGCAAAGGCCATCAGTTCAAAATATACGGTATACCTGCCCGACCTCAGGAATCACGGCCTTTCCCCCCATAGTGATGTTCATGACTACAATGCACTGAGCGATGATATTGATGAACTCGTCCGGGAACTGGGTATCGGGAAGTTCTTCCTTGCCGGTCACAGCATGGGAGGCAAAACAGCCCTGTTCTATGCCATGAAATGGCCGGAAAAGCTAGAAGGACTGCTGATAGCCGATATTTCACCATCCCCTTCCAGGGGAAGAAGATCACGGGAATACAGGCTGCATCTCAACATCCTCAGGGCGATCAGCGAAACAGAGCTCCGCGGAATAAGTTCGCGCAAAGATGTTGAAGACCTTATCTCCGGGAAGATCCCTTCGGAAAGGATAAGGGGATTCATACTGAAAAATCTGCAGAGGATGCCTGACGGGGAGTTCAGATGGAAAATCAATGCTCCTGCCCTGCTGAAAAACCTTGACAATATTATGGGCGGCCTGCCCAGACCGGAAAGCAGTTATGAAAGTATCAGCGGTTTCCCGGTAGTATTCCTGAAAGGTGAAAATTCAGATTACCTGCCCGATAGTGACCACAGTGATATTCTGAGGATCTTCCCTTCCGCCGAATTTACAACTATCGAAGATGCAGGCCACTGGCTGAATGCTGACAATCCGGAAGCTGTCATTTCCGCCTTTCTGGCACTTCACGATCACTGATGAAAAACCAGCAGCGGCGTATCAGACTTTTCCTTCCGGATCAGTTTCCCCGCTTTCCTCTTTTTCAGCGAGATGTTTTTCGATTATCGAAACAAGCACTTTTATGCCAACTTCATTTTCTCCCCCGCCCGGAATAATTATGTCGGCATAGCGCTTTGAAGGTTCAATAAACTGAAGATGAGATGGTTTTACAGTGTCGTGATATCTCTCCAGCACCATCAGCAGCGATCTCCCGCGTTCAAGAATATCTCTCTGAATAACGCGCCCGAGCCTGTCATCCGCATCGGCATCCACAAAAACCCGGATATCAAACATATCCCGTAACTCTGCATCGCTAAGGATCAGTATCCCCTCCACCACTATAACCTTTGCCGGTCTTACCGGGATAGTCTCCTTCGACCTGAGACATGTGAGATAGGAATAAACAGGCATTTCAACCGCTCTTCCGTCCCTCAGCTCCCTGAGATGTCTGATAAGAAGTGAAAACTCCAGGGAATCAGGATGATCAAAGTTTATTTTCTCCCTTTCTGCGGGAGGAATATGACTGTTATCCCTGTAATAGGCGTCCTGTGGAATCACTGCAATTTCTCCGTTCGGAAATTCCTTCATCAGTTTGTTTACAACTGTGGTTTTTCCTGAACCGGTACCTCCTGCTATACCAACAATCAGCATTTATTTGTAAATTAGCATCGCTTAAAGCAGCCAAAGTTAATAAAAAGAGAGTGAAATAAGGCTAAGCGCTAACTAAAACAAATATTACAATGTCACAACTGTATCCCCTTAAATTTGAACCTATTTTAAAAGAGACCATCTGGGGCGGCACCTCACTGGTAAACCGTTACAACAAAAAGGCCGATCCTGAAAAAACATACGGGGAGAGTTGGGAAATATCCGCTGTTCAGGATAATCTGTCGGTGGTGAGCAATGGCTTCCTGGCCGGAAACAATATTGAAGATCTTATAGAAGTATATATGGGAGATATAACCGGCGATTCCGTGTTTGAAAAATTCGGAAACGAGTTTCCCCTGCTCATCAAGCTGATTGAGGCAAAAAAGGATCTCTCCATACAGGTTCATCCCGGCAATGAACTGGCAAAAAAGAGACACAAGGCCTACGGCAAGACTGAAATGTGGTACATACTTGAAAGTGGTCAGGATGCCAGGATCTACTCGGGATTCAGCAAGGCCGTCAGCCGTGAGGAATACATCAGTGCCCTTGAAGAGGGAAGGCTGCCGGAACTGCTTAACGCAGACAAGCCATCGCCGGGAGACATATTTTTTACGCCTGCCGGAAGGATACATGCAATTGGTGCGGGCAACCTGCTTGTCGAGATACAGCAGACTTCAGATATCACCTACAGGATATTCGACTGGAACAGAAAAGGACCGGACGGAAAACCAAGGGAACTTCATACCGACCTGGCACTGGATGCCATAAATTTCAATGCTGCAGGAAGCAATAAATCAGCAGCAAGCCCACAGCTGAACCTTACGGAAAATCTTGTAAGCTGCGAATTTTTTACTACAAACATTATCAGGTTTAATGAATTAATAAGGAAAGATTACAGCTTTGTTGATTCATTTGTTGTTTATATTTGTACTGAAGGCGAATTCCTCATCAGGTGGAACGGAAATACGGAAGCGGTCAAAAAGGGAGAAAGCGTTCTCCTCCCGGCAATGATCGATGAAGTAACACTGGAACCGCTTCCCGAAACCACTCTTCTTGAGATTTTTATACCGGAAATTACACTTGACTAAATATCGCTTATCATGAAAATTCAGGCAATATCAGCAGCATTGGCAATAACCATCCTGGCCATGGCAGGATGCCGTGGCGGAGGTCCGGGAAAAGAAACAGAGGCCGCCAATGACACCATCAGTGTTCCGGATACGGGATACACGGGAATAAAACAGTATACAAGCGGAAACCGGATCATCAGGGAAACAAGTTTCAAAAACGGCGTCCGGGACGGATTAAGCAAAACATTTTACTCAGGAGGCCAGCTGTACCAGACTTTCTGGTATGAAAATGGTCTGAGGCAGGACTCCAGCCGGTACTATTATCTTGAAGGACAACTGTTCAGGACAACACCCTACAGGAATGACACCATTCACGGAATCCAGAAACAATATTACAGGACAGGTGAGCTGAAGGCAAAAATAGGTTACGACAGGGGAATGCGTACACCTTTCCTTGAGGAATACAGCCACAGGGGTGTACTTATAAAGGAATATCCGGAAATAGTGGCTGTCATCAGTGATGAGTACAGCACAAAAGGATTGTACAGGATAACACTTGAATTATCGGACCAGGGCAAACGCGTAAAATTCAATACAGGGGAATTTATAAACCAGCGCTTTGATACAGCATATGTAAAACCTCTTAACACAACGGACGGCAGGGCTGTGATCAATCTGAAAAAAAGTGCCCAGGCAGGAAAAGATTACCTTGGTATAATAGCAGAAATAACCACTCCTTTCGGAAACAGGCTCCTTGCTTTCAAAAGAATTGACCTTCCCTATAACGATCTTAACTAGGCTGATGAAATGATAATCCGCTCAGCCCGATATGTCAGCAGCAGTGTAACACCAGGGCGTCTTCCTTCTTCTCATCTTCCCGAGATGGCTTTTACGGGACGCTCAAATGTCGGCAAATCCTCACTTATAAATATGCTTACCGGATTCGGGAAGCTGGCCAAAACCTCCGGTGAGCCCGGCAAGACCCGGACTATCAATCATTTTATCATAAATGATAACTGGTATCTCGTTGACCTCCCCGGTTACGGCTATGCAAAAGTGTCAGCCCGGCAAAGAGAGGAATGGAAAAAAATCATGTTTGATTATATCCTTAACAGGGAAAACCTTGTATGCCTGTTTGTTCTTCTTGATCCCCGGCATAAACCCCAGAAAAGCGATACCGAATTCATGGAATTTCTCGGCATTAACCAGATCCCCTTTGCCAGGGTTTTTACCAAAGGTGACAAGATGAGCCGGACAAATCTGAAAAAATCCATAGAGGCATATGACAATCAAATGCTTGAAAAATGGGAGGAACTTCCGGTAACTTTTGTGACTTCAAAAGTGACACAGGCCGGAAGGACGGAAATTCTCAGTTTCATTAAAGAATCTTTGAACATTTTTTCAAAATCAGCTTCTTTTTAGAAGTAATGGTTATTTTTGCAGGCAGTTGATCCAATCTTATTATCCGCAAAACAATGTATGGTCACGCACGTATGAAGCTGTTTTCCTGCAGAGCCTCACGGCAGCTTGCAGAAGAAATTGCCGGGGAACTGGGCATTGAACTGGGCAAAAGTTCAGTAACAAAATTCAGTGACGGTGAATTTCAGCCATGTTTCGACGAATCAGTCAGAGGTGATATGGTGTTTATTGTACAATCAACCAACCCTCCTGCCGAAAATCTTCTTGAACTGCTTCTGATGATAGACGCAGCCAAGAGAGCTTCGGCATATAAGGTCATTGCGGTAATACCATACTACGGTTTTGCACGTCAGGACAGAAAGGACCGCCCCAGGGTATCCATAGGATCAAAGCTTTCGGCAGACCTTCTCAGCGCTGCCGGGGTGGACAGGGTGATTACCATGGATCTTCATGCCGACCAGATACAGGGATTTTTCAATGTCCCGGTCGATCATCTTTTCGGCTCCGCAGTCTTTGCACCCTATATTCGGAACCTGAACCTGAAAAACCTGGCAGTCTCGGCACCCGATATGGGCGGTTCAAAAAGAGCAAATGCATATTCCCGCCATCTTCATTCAGAAATGGTACTGTGCTACAAGCTGAGAAAAAAAGCAAACCTGGTGGAGGAAATATCCGTAATAGGCGAAGTGGAAGGCAGAAATATTGTCATTATCGATGACATGATTGATACCGCCGGAACCATCGTCCTGGCCGCCAACATGATGAAGGAAAGAGGTGCAAAAAGTATCAGGGCCTTTGCAACACATCCGATATTGTCGGGAAATGCAGTGGAGCGTATAAATAACTCTTCGCTGGAGGAACTCGTTGTAAGCGATTCAATACCTCTTGCCGTCAGGTCCGATAAAATAAAAGTACTTTCAATAGCCGGTATATTCGCCAGCACAATCCGTGCAGTAAACACAAATCAGTCGATAAGTACAAGTTTTGTATTCTGAATGCTTTGTAATATATTTGCAGGCCGATTTTTAAAAATGTCCAATGTGTGATGGGGGGCTTGCCACAAAGGCGGCTCTTAGCAGCACAAAAATAAAATAACAGATGAAGACAATTGAAATTAAAGGGACACTGAGAGATGAACTCGGAAAAAAACATGCCAGACAGATAAGAAAGTCCGGGAATGTGCCATGCATCATTTATGGAAAAGAAAAAAATATCAATTTCAGCGCTCACGAGAACAGTATTAAAAAACTGGTCTTTACACCCAAGGCACACCTGGTGAACCTGGAAATTGAAGGTCAGGTAATAAGAGCCTTCCTGCATGAAATCCAGTTTCATCCCGTCACCGACAGAATACTGCATGCCGATTTCGTGCAGGTCTTTGACGACAAACCCGTAATAATGAATATCCCTGTTACAATAACGGGTGACTCCATTGGTGTCAGGGACGGAGGCAGGCTTAGTGTGAAAAGAAGACATCTCAGAATAAAAGCCCTGGCAGAATACCTGCCTGATACTATTGAAATAGATATCACCAAGCTGAAGATTAACGACTCGATAAAGGTTGGCAACCTGAAAATGGACAATATAGAATTTCTTGATCCAAAAATCGGAACAGTCGCAATGATTTCAACTTCACGCGTTGCCCTCAAGGCTGAAGAGGAAGAAGCAGCTGAAGAAGAACTTGCCGAAGGTGAAGAAGCAGCTGAAGGCACGGAAACTCCGGCAGGGGAATCAGGAGACAAGGAATAACGGCTCTGGCTGCATGGAAAAAGGCAGCTGAAGGCACAGATACTCCGGCAGGGGAATCAGGAGACAAGGAAACTAAATAATCAGGCATTTTGAAATATCTTGTAGCAGGCCTGGGCAATGTGGGTAATGAATATGCCGGCACAAGGCATAATATAGGATTCATGGTCCTGGATGCAATGGCAAAGGCATCCGGTTCCCTGTTTTCCGACTGCCGCTACGGATTTATATGCCCGGTAAAATACAGGGGACGCCAGCTGATCCTTCTCAAGCCGTCAACATATATGAACCTTAGCGGTAACGCCGTAAGATACTGGCTCAAAAGGGAAAAGATAAGACTGGAAAATCTCCTGGTAATTGTTGATGACATAGCACTCCCGCTTGGAAGTATAAGGATGAAACCCGGGGGCAGTGACGGAGGACATAACGGTCTTGCACATATAGCTTCCGTGCTCGGAACAAATGAATATGCCCGGATCAGGGTGGGCATAGGAAACGGATTCCCGGGGGGATCGCGGGTACATTATGTTCTGAGCCGGTGGAAGCCCGGTGAGGAAAAATTCCTGAACGAGAGAATTGACATAGTCATCGAGATGATTAAATCATTCGCGGCAGTGGGGGCCGGACTTACAATGACGGCATATAACAGGATAGGAAAAATAACCGGGAAAAATGATGACACTGACAATACGGGAAAAAAAGATCCTCTGAATAATAATACATAGATGTGGCAGAAAACAAATCCGTCCGGACAGATAAGTTCCTGTGGGCTGTACGGCTGTTTAAGACCCGCAGCCAGGCAACAGATGCCTGCAGGATGGGCAGGGTAACGGTTGACAACAATAAGGTCAAACCCTCAAAACAACTTGAAGGAAATGAGATTCTCAGTCTCAGGAGACCTCCCGTGACATACAGCTACAGGATAAAAGGCCTTACGGAAAACCGTGTAGCAGCAAAGCTTGTGGTCAATTACCTTGAAGACCTCACGCCTGACACTGAAAAGATGAAACTTGAAATAAAAAGAATGGAGATGCCGGCCTTCCGTAAAAAAGGATCAGGAAGACCAACTAAAAAAGAGAGAAGGGTTATTGACAGATGGAAAGAACTCTTTTTTTTATAACTTGCAATTTTTAAAATTTTGATATTAACAGGCCTGACGGCCTGTATCACTTTTTTATCGGGAATGGGAAGAGACAACATAGAGGAGTATTCGAAGGGATACGCCCTGGTCAAGGCTGTTGCAGGCTTCTGGCATAATAATATTTTTTACAGGAAAGTAATTGTTGTCGGCCGTGAAAATATCAATCCGGATCACCATCTGATCTTTGCCCCAAATCATCAGAACGCCCTGATGGATGCCCTGGCTGTCCTGTTCACACATAAAGGCCAGCCGGTATTTCTTGCCAGAGCCGATATTTTCAGAAAAAAACCTATTGCAAAAATTCTGTATTTTCTTAAAATACTGCCGGTTTACAGGATAAGGGACGGTTTCAGCACCCTGAAGGGAAATGATGAGATATTTGACAAAACCGTGGATGTCCTGAGGAATAAAAACGGACTGGTCATCCTGCCCGAAGGCGATCACGCCGGTTACCGCAGACTGCGGCGGCTGAAGAAAGGGATATGCAGAATAGCCTTCCAGGCAGATGAAGCTTCGGGCTTTGAGATGAAAATCAAAATTATACCTGTCGGGCTCGAATTTACAAACTACCAGAGATTCCGGCAGGTCCTTACGGTAGTCTACGGCAAACCGCTGGAGGTTGATGAGTATCATGAGATCTACAGGAAGAGTCCTGAAGTGGCCCTTAACCAGCTCAGGGAACGGCTTTCACAGGAGATGAAAATGCTGATGGTCCATATCGACAGTGAGGAGGACTATGAGGCAATCGATGAACTGAGAAACCTGATAAACGGGCCATACAGCGATGATGTCAGCTTTCCCAAACTGTTCAGGGACAGGATGCTGATCGACAGGCTCAACAATCTGAAAGTCACAAATACCGAACTCTACAAAAAAATCTGCTCGCTGAGCCTGAGCCTTAAACAAAAAGCCGGGGAGCTGAAGATTGATTATCCTCTTCTCAGAAAAAGCAGGCATCCCCTTGGCTGGCTCATTGCCGGCATTTTTGGTATTATTGCAAGCCTGCCGCTGTTTATTTACGGAACAATATTCACCATGGTCTTCCTCGGAATACCTAATTCACAGATCCCGAAGATACGGGATAAACAGTTTCATTCCTCAGTCAGATACGGCATATCAGCCGTACTGGCCCTGGTGTTCATTCCTGTTTTCCTGGCAGTATTCCTGCTGATATTTTCACCCTTCTGGCTGGGACTGCTTCTCTTTCTGGCACTGCCTGTCTCCGGACTCTTTGCAGTGAATTACATTCATTACCTGAAAAGGATAACGGGCGGATTCCGGATAAGGAAATATATGAGAAGGAATAATACTGAATACATGACACTGAAATCAGATCATGATGAATTGATTAAACTGATTGGAAAACTTGCCTGATGGAAAACAATAAAATTTTTTCGGGTAAAACAGTATGGATAACAGGTGCATCGTCCGGTATCGGGAAAGGTCTTGTAAAAGCCTTTTTTGAAAGGGGTGCCTCACTGGTAATCTCATCAAAGAATCCTGAAAGACTCGAAAGGATAAAATCGGAATGCAGGGGAGATTCACAGGATATTTTGCCTGCCCCCTTCGACCTGTCTGAAACTGACAATATAGCATCCCTTGTTAAAAATGTCATAAAAAAAACCGGGAGAATCGATTATCTGCTTAATGTAGGCGGAGTGAGCCAGAGGGCATCAGTGACAGACACCCCCCTGTGGCTCGACAGAAAAATATTTGAAATCAACTATTTTGGTACAATTGCTCTTACAAAGGCAGTCCTTCCCTATATGATAAGACAGGGATCAGGCCATATAGCAGCAACAAGCAGCATATCCGGAAGATTCGGATTCCCGCTGCGCTCAGCCTATTCCGCATCCAAGCAGGCCCTGCATGGTTTCTTTGAAACCCTCTACCTCGAAAACAAGAAAAACAATATCAGGACCTCCGTGATAATACCCGGAAGGGTAAAAACATCCATATCCCTGCATGCCCTGGACCATGAGGGAAAAGAGCACGGAAAAATGGATGAAGGACAGGCAAAGGGTATCAGCCCTGAAAAGGCCGCCAGGATAATCATTAACGGGATGCTCAGAAATAAAAGAGAAATAACAGTCGGCGGAAACGAGCTCCTCATGCTGTATATAAGAAGATACTTCCCCTGGCTCTTTTTCAGGATAGGCGATAAAATAAGTTCAACTTAAAATATTCAGTTATATGAATAATTATACAAGTGCGGGCATACAGATAATCGGTATAGAAGTCAGGAACCTGAAAGAAACCTGGAACTGGTATATCGATATGTTCGGAATGAACTGCAAAATTTTTGAAGAGGAGGCTGAAGCAAAAATCATGCTGCCCTATACCGGTAACAAGGCACGTAAGAGACATGCGGTACTGGCAATAAATCTTCAGGGAGGAAGCGGCTTTGAAGTATGGCAATACAAGGAAAGGGAACCCGTGGCGCTGAAGGAAGAGATCAGACTCGGTGACATAGGCATACTTGCCTGCAAAATGAAAGTAAAGGATATAGAAAAAGCTTATTCAATTTTCAGTGAAAAGGGAGCAGTGATTCGTAATAAACCCGCTGCCGACGCTTCGGGCAGAAAAACCTTCTACATGAAGGATCCTTTCGGGAATTTGTTCCATATCAATGAAGGCGACGGCTGGTTCATGGATGCGGGCCATATATCGGGAGGCAGCTGCGGGGCTGTGATCGGTGTTACGGATATTGACAGGGCCAGAGCCCTGTATTCAGACATCCTCGGCTATGACAAGCTTATATATGACATTACAGGTACCTTTCCCGACCTGACAAACATTCCGGGTGACAATGAGCCTGTAAGAAGAGTTCTCCTGACTAACTCAAAACCATTCATCGGACCCTTCAGTAAACTTTTCGGTCAGAGCATGATGGAACTTGTCTGCAGCACCGGCAAAGCGGGGAAAAAGATTTACGAAGGAAGATACTGGGGAGATCCCGGATTTATTCATATCTGCTTCGATATAAGGGGGATTGACCATCTGAAAACCAGATGCAGCGAAAAGGGATTTCCTTTTACCGTCGACAGTAAGGAAAGCTACAAGGGACAGGGTTTTGATATGGGTGAAGCCGGAGGACATTTTGCCTATGTGGAAGATCCCGACGGTAACCTTATAGAATTTGTGGAAACCCTCAAACTGCCCCTGGTCAAAAAGCTGGGATGGTATCTTGACCTCTCGGGGCGCAAACCTGAGCCCCTGCCCGACTGGATGCTTAAGATGCTGAGATTCTCCCGGGTAAAAATCCGGAAATAGGAAATAGAATCATCAGATTGATGCGTGCTCCTGTACTTCACGCATTACCCGCATTATGTTTCCGCCCCATATTTTCTTTATGTCCTTGTTTGAATATCCGCGGTGCAGCATTTCAATGGTGATATTTTTCATTTCATCAACCGTCATGCAGCCTTCAACCCCTCCCCCGCCGTCAAAATCCGTTCCTATACCCACATGGTCCACTCCGATAACCTGAATGACATGGTCAATATGGTCCAGAACATCCGCAACTGTTGCAAGTTTTCTGTGCTTGTCAAAGATCTCCCTCATCTCCTTTCTGTACAGTTTCTTCTGCTCTTCACTGAGCTTCCCGAACTCACCATACTTTAACCTTAGTCCTTCAAGCCTGGCATCCATTTCCGGATTTGGTTCGGGAGTCCTGATATAGCTGCTGAGGATACATATCTGTATCACCCCGCCGTTTGACTTCAGTGAATGCAGCATGTCATCGGTAAGGTTCCGCGGACTTGAACACAATGCCCTGCAGGAAGAGTGTGAAGCAATGACGGGAGCCTCCGATATCCTTATCACATCATAAAAAGCCTCATCAGAAATATGTGAGACACCCACCATCATACCGATCCTGTTCATTTCCTTCACCACCTCCTCGCCAAATACCGAAAGTCCGTTATGTTCAGCTCCGCGCGGATCGGTTGAGGAATCACAAATATCGTTATTATTTGAATGACAAAGGGTTATATACCTGGCTCCCAGATCATAAAACTCCTTTATCCTGCCTGTTTCCAGTCCGATGGCATATCCGTTCTCAACACCTATAAATGCCGAGATCTTGTTTTCCTTTTTCAGGCGGCACGCATCATCGGGAGTCAGTGCCAGTTCCGCCACCGAAGAATTCTTTCTTACATTACTGTGAATAGAATCAAAGATTTCAAGTGTTTTCTGATATACAATATTGTAAGCATCTTCATTCCGGGGACCCTGGGCCAGAAAAACTGCAAAAAATTCAGCATCAAGACCGCCTTCCTTCATTCTTGGAAAATCGACACAGGCTTCGTCATTCCTTTTACCAAGATCATAATCACCGCTTACAAGCAAAAGCGGTGTATCACAATGAGTGTCAACAGTAAGAAAGCACTTATGCAGCCTGTCTGCCTTGCGTGCAAGATCATTGTCATTGCTGCATGATGCAAAAATTGCAGATAGCAGAAATATCAGTGATAATTTCTTCATAAATATTGCAACCGTTTTAAATGCAATATAATAATTCCCTCAGGCCTGAATTCTTAAATAAAGTTATTTAACAAAAATTAACACCGTAAAAAAGTCCCGTCAGCCAGAGACTGACGGGACAGCCATGAAAAGAATGAAAAATTTTTAGTTTTCGTTCTCACGGGCAAAAATATATTAATCCGCCTTATAAAACAATATCCCGGCACTTTTTAAAACAGGTACAGTGAAAACGGGATGTTTTTTGTATGTTCATCCCTTCACTGTCATCAGGAAATATGAACAGGTATTCACTTATTGCACTGTCTCTTGCCGGAGGGATACTGTCAGGCATTGCCTGGTCGGAATGGTGCACGGGACTGATACTGCTTACAGCTTTTGTACCCTGGCTCCTCATTGAGGATCATCTTTCTCTCAAGCGGGGGAAACACAGTGTGAGTTCATGCTTTATATGGCTTCTTCCCGGTTTTGTGATATTCAACATCATCACCCTTTCGTGGGTAAGGGTTGCGGGCACAGCAGCCGCAATAGCCATAATAACGGAAATGTCGTTTCTGATGTCCTTTATATTCTGTATGGCACACAGCGTAAGGAAAAAGGCGGGAAGGATGGCCGGGTACACGGCACTGCTTGCTTTCTGGCTGGCTTTTGAACACCTGTCCCTTCATTCGGCATTTCTTACACCCTGGATAAACCTGGGAAACGGTCTGGCCAAAAATATCCTGTTCATACAATGGTACGACACTACAGGGGTTGCCGGCGGTACCCTGTGGATACTTCTTTCAAACATTTTTCTCAGCCTTTTCCTGCTGAAACAATTCCGGGAAAGGCAGGACTCAAAGAAATACGCAGCAGTCTGGCTGGTGATTGTCATTATCCCCGCGGCAGTGTCGCTTTCAAAATACCTGGGCAAGGGAGAAACATCCGTTCATCCCGGAAGCGAGGTTGTGATGGTCCAGCCCAATATTGACCCCTACAGCGAAAAATTCAGTATTCCTTTTGAAGAGCAGCTTGAGGCTGCCCTGAAAATTGCGGAAGGCAGCGTGAGTGACAATACAGACTGGCTCATTCTTCCTGAAACAGTTATTGATGACCCGGTAAATGAGGCTGATGCGGGAAATAACAAATACATCATCACCCTGCGTGATTTTGCCGCAAAGTACAAAGATCTGAATATCATTGCAGGCCTTGTCAGCTACAGGATTTATCCCGCTTCCGCAAAAGCCCCGACAAGATCAGCCAGGATAACAAATCTTTCGGAATACTACACAGACCATTACAATTCTGCATTCAGGATCGGTGCAGACACTGATCCCGCCATCTATCACAAATCCAGACTTGTTCCCGGTATTGAAATGCATTATTCCTCTTTCCTGGAAAAAGTAAGTGAAAGGATACTGCCGGATATGGGCGGAACAATATGGGGATACGGAACACAGGATACCAGGACCTGCTTTTTCCATTCAGCAACGAGTCGCGGAATGGCTCCGGTAATCTGCTATGAATCGGTATTCGGTAATTTTGTTGCAGACTTTGTAAGAGAAGGTGCGGAAGTCCTGGCAGTAATAACAAACGATGGCTGGTGGAAAAACACAAAAGGCTATTACCAGCATCTTGTATATTCATCTCTCAGGGCCATTGAAACAGGGAGGCCGGTTGTACGCTGTGCCAATACAGGCGTTTCATGCATCACGGATATACGGGGGAAAAGGCTGCAGGAAACAGAATGGTGGACAAAAGGCAGTCTGAAGGGCACAATAGTACCGGAAACAAAAATCACGCCGTACGTCCTGGCAGGTGATTACATATTCAATGCTGCATCACTTATCAGCATTATTATCCTTGCATGGATTTACGGACCTGAACTGATACGACGGATATACAAAGCTTCACAGCGAAGGAAATAAACTGACTGCTGAAAACTGCCAGGGGACTCCTGCCCACAAAGCAAAAATGGCCAAACCGTCGGACAGCCAGACGGCCAAACGAACAGTCACAAACGGACAGCCAGACGGCCATAAAATTTAAATCCTTTCCTTAAAAAGCTTCAGTCCCTCATCCAGCCATTTTCTGTATTCATCAACATTCAGATTGGTGGTCATCGGTGTATTGAGCTGCCTGCCCCCGTGATCGGTGATCACATAAAGAGGCATTGCATTTGTCCTGAACCTGGAAATCTCAAGGTCTTCATTCACCTTTCCTATTGTTTTTTTGGTCCTGCCATCAATCTCTGACACTATCCACTCATTTTCCGGCAGCTGCGTCCTGTCATCAAGATAAAGGGCAACGATCACAAAGTCTTCCCTCAAACGTCTCAGCACCTCAGGGTCCGACCATACCCTGGCTTCCATCATCCTGCAGTTGGCACATGCATGTCCCTTAAAGTCCAGGAGAACGGGCTTTCCCAGTTCTTTCGCACATTCAAGGCCCTGTTCATACTCGAAATAACCACTGAGTCCGTAGGGCAGACTGAACCTGTCTCCATATTTTGGTTCCTGGCACAGGAGGTTTTCTGCAAGCGGACTGAATACTGCAAATGTCTGATCCTGCTGCAGAGGCTGTACAGCGGCCCTCTCAGCCCGGCTGAACCAGGAAGTCTCCTGTGACGGTAGGAAAGCCGTGATTCCCCTGAGGGGATTGCCAAAAAGACCTGTGGTAAGATATACAACAAAGGTAAAGACGGTGACTACCAGAAAGAATCTGAAGACACCCGTGTGCTTCACTTCACTGTCATGTGCAAATCTGATTTTTCCAAGCAGGTAAAATCCGAGCAATGAAAAAAGCACTATCCATATTATCAGGAAAACATCCCTCGATATCAAACCGAAATTGTACACACTGTCCACCACAGACAGGAATTTAAAGCTGAATGCCAGCATAATAAAGCCCAGGACGACCTTTACGGAGTTCAGCCAGCCTCCTGACGCCGGCATCTTTTTCAGCACGGAGGGGAAAAGGGCAAACAGGGTAAATGGCATGGCAAATGCAAGACCGAATCCGAACATTCCGATGACAGGCCTCAGTACATCCCCGGTGGCTGCTTCCACAAGAAGAGCACCCACAATGGGTCCGGTACACGAAAATGAAACAACAACCGTAGTGAGTCCCATAAAAAATGCGGCAAAAACACCACCCCTGTCAACCCGTGAATCTGCTCCCGTGACCCAGCTGTTCGGAAGAGTTATTTCAAAGGCCCCGAGAAAGGAAATGGCGAAAACCACGAACAATGAAAAAAACAGAATATTGGGGATCCAGTGTGTGCTCAGCGTGTTGGCAAAACCTGCCCCGGCACTGCTAAGTGATACTATCAGTCCCAGTGCCGTATATATAAGGATTATTGACAATCCGAAAATTATTGCATTAGCGGCCGACCTGCCTTTCTTTTCCGATCCGCGCGAAAAAAAGGCAACTGTCATGGGAATCATCGGAAAAACGCAGGGAGTGAGAATGCCGGCAAAGCCTGCCAGCATTGAAATAAGAAGGAAGCCGGTAAGAGCCCTGCCTGTGCTTTTACCCCCTGCCGCCAACATTTCGTCTGCAGCCGGCCCGGCAGCAGACGTTCCCCCGATATTTATTTCGAATTCAACATCTTTGGGCGGGGAACATGTAACATTATTACATGCCATATAGTTAACTGCACCGCTTACGGTAAAGGCCGGGACGTTTCCGCTTATCTTCTGTCTGAATTCAGCCCTGTTGCTGAATGATTTTATTTTCATGCCGAAGGCCTCATCAAATATTTCCTCCGGACCGGTCACTTCATAGCTGTCCCCCTCCGGGGTCCACAAGGAAGAGCTGTCGAAACGTATTGATGTGGGAATGGGACCTCCTTCGGGAATATCCATCGAATAGATATGGGAGCCCTCATCTATTTCCGCAGTGATAATGATCTCATATACATTGTTGCCTTTATCCTCATATCCGAAACTCCATACTGCAGGATCAAATATCTGGGACGAGGCAGAAATGGTGATCAGCATAAAAATCAAAAACAGATACCTGGTCTTATTCATGATTTTAAAAAAATTAAAAAATTCAGTAATACAATAACAGCGGGGAACCGGAAATGTTGAACGGTATTTTACGCCGGAAGCGATCAGATAAGATCAATCTCGTTATTGTCCTTGTCAAGATAGTGATATTCAAGATACTGGGCTGACACAACCGCCTGGATCCTCAGCAGGATCCTGTACTTGAGACTCCATTTCAGATATAGGGGAAAGAATCCTTTCCTCAGATATGCAGCAACAAAGGGATGAACATTAAGATAAATGACACGGGTTTTAATCTTGTCAACAATGAATTCAAGATTTTTTTCAAGCTCATCGGTAAAGAGAATGGTTGGTTTTATTTCACCCGTTCCGTTGCAGGCAGGACATTTTTCATCGGTGATAATATGCATTTCGGGCCGGACCCGCTGCCTCGTTATCTGCATAAGACCGAATTTCGTGAGAGGAAGAATGTTATGCTTTGTCCGGTCCTTCTGCATAAGCTCTTTCACCCTTTCATACAGGGCATGTTTGTTTTCCCCCGACAGCATATCGATGAAATCGATGACAATGATCCCTCCCAGATCTCTCAGCCTCAGCTGCCGGGCTATTTCCGCAGCAGCCTCCAGGTTCACCTCAAGGGCATTCGATTCCTGGTCATTGCCGGTGCGCGCCCGGTTTCCGCTGTTTACATCAATCACATGAAGAGCCTCGGTATGCTCAATGATGAGATATGCACCATGTCTGAACGATACCGTTCTGCCGAACAGGGCCTTTATTTGCCTGTTCACACCGAAATGATCAAAAATCGGAACCCTTCCCTGGTACAGCTTTACAATCTTTGCCTTTTCAGGGGCAATCTCCTTGATATAGGTACGTATGTCCCCGGCAATTACGGTGTCGTTGACATGAATATTGTTGAATGCGACATTAAGCAGATCCCTGAGTATTGTGGTTGTCCGGTTCATTTCACCGATAAAGAGCTTCGGTGTTCTTGTTTCCTTTTTTACGGAGCTGAAAGTCGATTCCCATTTCTTTACAAGTTCCCTGAGCTCTGTATCCAGGACAGCAACCTTTTTTCCTTCGGCAACCGTACGGACAATGACTCCGTAATTTTTTGGTTTAATACTTTGAAGAAGTGATTTAAGCCGGTTCTTCTCTTCCGGATTTTCAATCTTTGTCGATACTGAAACCTTATCGGAGAAGGGAATAAGAACCAGGTTCCTTCCGGCTATCGAAATTTCCGAGGAAAGTCTCGGACCCTTCGTGGATATAGGCTCCTTTGTTATCTGGACAATCACAGTCTGACCGACTGTAAGCACGTCCTTGATCTTGCCGTTTTTATCAATATCGGGATCAGGTCTGAACCTGTGAACCGGGCCGGGCCTGCCCTGCCTCTGAAGTGCTGAGATATAGTATTTGTTCTGGGTCCGGAACTGAGGTCCCAGATCCAGGTAATGAAGAAATGCATCCCTCTCATAACCCACATTGATAAAGGCTGCATTGAGTCCGGGCATTATCTTCTTTACCTTGCCCAGATAAATATCCCCTACGGAAAAACGGACAGTCCGCTTTTCCCTGTCCAGTTCCGTCAGCTGCCTGTTCTCCAGTAATGCAATGGAGACTTCAGAATCATTTGCATCAATTATCAGATCCTTGTTACCCACTTAAAAATCACATCTAATGTATCAGTCTTCTCAACCACCCTCACTTATATATACAAGAAACCTAAAGATCGTCAGACCTTTAGGTTTAGTATATCTAATCAACGACCACCCGACGATCTTTTACTTCTTCTTGTGCCTGTTCTTTCTCAAACGCTTTTTACGCTTGTGAGTGGCCATCTTATGTCTTTTTCTCTTTTTTCCGCTTGGCATACAAGGAATTATTACTTAACGTTTTCTTTTACTTTGTTAACAAAAGCTTTTGCCGGTTTGAATGCAGGAATATGATGTGCCGGGATAATTATTGTAGTGTTCTTTGAAATATTCCTGGCTGTTTTTTGAGCTCTCTTTTTTACAATAAAGCTACCGAAACCCCTCAAATATACATTATTACCATCAATCATCGAGGCCTTTATAGTCTCCATCAAGGCTTCAACTGTTTTTTGTACAGTTACCTTCTCTATACCAGTGTTTTTGGCAATTTCATTAACAATGTCTGCTTTAGTCATTTTTCGTGATGTTTAAATTCAACAAATTATTTTGAGTATTCGATTTTTTCAACCCTGCAAATATAAAAATATTATTTATTTAAAACCAAAGAGTTAAATAATAATTTTTCCCTTTCCGCTTTTATTAATGACTTAAATACAATGGAATAGATTAATGTATAAATATAGGTGCGGCATAATACTTTTCCGGACATGTTAAGGCCTTTGCTGAGGGAAGCGCCGGGACACACAGGGGAGTCTGTCTTCTGCCATGACTTTAATATACTGAAATAACTGATTATTCCCATTTTAAAACAACAGACTTGTAATGAGAGGTTTTTTTCTTAAATTTACAGTCCTGTGCCCTTATTTTAAATTAAGCAGGTAAAGAGATGGCAATCAATAAAGTAATACTGGTTGGGAACGTCGGGAAAGATCCTGTCGTGAGATATTTTGACAAAGGTGTGGTAAGAGCGAGCTTCCCCCTGGCTACAAGTGATACATACACAAACCAGCAGGGTGAAACTATTACCACAACCGAATGGCATAACATAGTACTGTGGCGTGCGCTTGCCGAGGTAGCCGAAAAAACGGTTAAAAAGGGCAATCAGCTTTATATCGTCGGAAAAATCAAGACACGCTCCTATGTTGACAAAGAAGGAATTAACAAATATATAACGGAGATCCTGGCTGATACGCTGATTGTCCTGGAAAAGAAACAGCCGGGAACATGGCAGTCACAGCAAGAGCCGGGGTCTGATACAACCGAAAGAAAGACACAGGAGTCCGGGCTGAGGGAGCCGGAGGCTTCCTATCAGACAACGGGCGGACATGAGGACAGCTCACCGTTCGATGATGAGTCTGCAGGCCGGGATGGGGATGAGGATGACCTGCCTTTCTAGATCGTTTTACAAAAAGTGATAAAATTGGAACCCGCATTAGCGTTGGAAATCGTTGCGCCCCATACCGGGCTTAAACTCATTATTGACTTTACTGTACTTATACTTCTGCTTTTTCTTACAGCGCTGCTGTCGACGGCAGGCCGGGGCTATTCCCTGCTCAGTCCGGAAAGCATTGAGCAGCTGAGAACCAGCAGTCGTCAAAGTGCAAGAATCATGCTTCGTCTGTGTAATAACCCTGAAAGGGTACCGGGAACAATATGCATTGCCTCCGGCCTGCTGAATATGATCATTGCAATACTTGCCGTCCGCACTGCTTCGGTGATTATCAGCATATCTGACTGCACTTTTGCCTGCAGCCTGCTTATGGGAATTATAATCCTTCTGCCAATATTGTTTTTCAGCTATATTGCACCACGACTGTTCAGTACGGAAATCAGCATTTCAACGGCACTGTTCATGGCCTGGCCGATATATTTTCTCGACAGGCTCCTCAGGCCGCTTTCATCAGCCAGGATATTTTCCGTGCCGGAGCTGAAGAAATGGCCCGGCGCATTCCGGGCAGGCAGGACTTACGACGAGAAGTCAGACAGCTACGACCAGACAACGGATTCACTGAATGAAGATGACAAGATACTTGAAGGAATAGTAAATTTCGGTAACATAAATGTCAGCACCATCATGTGTCCGAGGATAGATGTTACCGCAATAGATGTCAGGTCAAGCTTCAATCAGGTCATTCAGGTCATTATCAGCACCGGTTTTTCAAGGATACCGGTATATACTGAAACATTTGACAATGTAAAAGGCATACTCTATGCCAAGGATATTCTCCCCTATATGAGCAATCCCGGGGATTTCAAATGGCAGTCCCTTCTGAGGGAACCATATTTCGTACCGGAAGCAAAAAGGATCAATGACCTTCTTAAGGAATTTCAGATCAAAAAGATACACATGGCGGTAGTGATTGACGAATACGGTGGAACATCCGGCATAGTTACCCTTGAGGACATACTCGAGGAAATTGTGGGGGAAATTGTTGACGAGAGTGATGAGGATGAAGTTCCCTACCGGAAGATTGATGAAAAGGTATATGTGTTTGAAGGCAGGATACTTCTTAATGAGATGATTAAGATCCTTGAACTGAACACTGACCCCTTTGCGGATGCAAGGGGTGAAGCAGAAACACTGGCAGGACTTATCCTGGAATTAACCGGAGAAATCCCGGAACAGGGTCAGATAATACGGTTCAGGAATTTTGAATTCAGAATAGAATCGGCCGACAAAAGAAGAATAAAGGAAATACGGGCGGAAATAATTACGGATGATGACAAGGATGAAGGGAAATAATATTGCAGTAATCATTTTTCTTGTGGCTGCCAGCTGTGGCTGCAGGGATATTACCGTGCCAAAACCCAGGGGCTATTTCCGGATTGATCTCCCGGAACATGACTATGTGGCATTTGATAACAGCCTGCCGGGGGCGGGCAGCATAAATGCCTCATTCGAATTTCCGGTTTACGGGGAGTTGTCTTTTGAAGATGATGAAGGGAAGGCGGAAGCAGGATGGTTCAATATCAGATTCCCATCCTACAGGGCACAGATACACCTCACATACATGGACATCAGAAATGATCTTGAGGAACTGATGGAACAGACATACAGGCTGAATGTAAAAAATCACATTATAAAGGCTGACGCAATCAATGAACAGCTTATCATTGATCCGGAAAGGAAGGTTTATGGCATACTGTATGACCTTAGAGGCAATACGGCAACTGCTGTTCAGTTTTTTGCCACTGACAGTGTCCGTCACTACCTCAGGGGATCACTTTACTTTTCATCAGCTCCCAATTCAGATTCACTTGCCCCGGTGATCAGGTTTTTCAGGGAAGATATCATTCACCTGATAGAAACCCTTGAATGGAATGACAAACAATTCTGAATATTCAGATGGCTTTTATTACAAAACATTACCTGAATGAGTCTACCGTGCTGGGCGTCTGGAAGATAGAAGAAGACATCCAGACCCTCCTGGATATGGTGGAAATGGATAATGAGGACCGCAGGAAGTACAGGGTTTTTAAAAGCACATCCAGGAAACTGGAATTTCTCAGTGTAAGAGCCCTCCTGGCAGAGCTCCTCGGGAAAGACTCAAGGATCGTTTACAACAAGAATAACAAACCCTTCCTGAGGGATGGTTCAAGGTTCATAAGCATCACACATTCCCACAAGCTCACGGCAATCATCTGCAGCACCGATGAGAAGGTGGGAATAGATCTCGAATATATGAATGCAAACATCAACTCCATTGCATTCAAATTCCTGAACCGCAGGGAAAAGGTAAGCAATGACCCGGATCACAGGAAGTACCACCTTTATATACACTGGTGTGCCAAGGAGTCTCTTTACAAGATCTGTGACAAGGAAGGCATAAACTTCAGAAACAATATTACCATTCATCCCTTTGAGCTGAAGGAATCGGGAGAGATCACCGGAGAGGTCCGTACAAGGAAAATCAATGAATCATTCGAGCTCAACTATACCAGATACGATAACTACGCCATAGTGTGGACAAAAAAGAATTATGAGAACATTGAAATTTCCGGAGAAGAACAGTCTTGCTTTACTGCTCGACCCCGACAAAACACATGATGACGAACTTGAAAATATTCTGGACCTGGCAGAAAGACACCGGGTTGATTATATAATGGCAGGAGGCAGTATTACTTTCAGAAGCACCGGCAACCTTATCAGCTCAGTAAAGGAAAAATGCAGTATTCCGGTTGTACTGTTTCCGGGGAGTCTGCTCCAGCTGAGCCGCAATGCCGACAGGATACTTCTTCTTTCACTGATTTCGGGAAGGAATCCGGAACTGCTCATTGGGAATCATGTAATTGCTGCCCCTTATCTGAAAAGCCAGAAAGAAAAACTGGTTTCAACAGGATATATCCTTATAGGATGCGGGTCCAAAACATCCGTTGAATACATAAGCCAGACGGAAGCAATACCCTTCAACAAACCGGATATAGCAGTGGCTACGGCTATGGCTGGCGAGATGCTCGGCCTGAGCATGATCTATCTCGAAGCAGGAAGCGGAGCCCGCAGCACAGTACCCGTCCCGCTGATAAGAGCAGTAAGGGAAAATATTTCCGTTCCGCTTGCCGTCGGGGGCGGAATACGGAGCGGCGGGGAAATCACTGATATCTACAGGTCAGGTGCAGACCTTATTGTACTTGGAAACGGATGCGAAAAGGACCCGGACCTGCTGGCTGAAGCCTGTGCAGCAAGAGACCAGGCAAGGGAGCTATCTGAATAGCTCAAACATGGGCTCACCCGTGCTTGCGTTGGGATAGGGAATACGGCAGAGAGAAGACAAGGTAACAGCTATATCTGTCATATTCACTCTCCGGGTCACTGTCTGCCTGTTGACTGCCCACCCATACCATATCAGCGGAACATGGGAATCATAATCATAGGGCGATGAATGATCCGTAACATGTTCATCATGTTTTTCAACCCATCCCGGACTGAGTGTAATAATAATATCACCCGACCGCTGCGGACTGTAATTATTGATGATCTTACCGAAGCTGCCGTTGCCAAAGTCATTGGGTGCGAATGCTGAATAGGGATGAGCCGAGGCAACACCTGTAAACTGTACAATGAACCTGGCTACCTTTTTCTGAACATCCTCGAGGGGGATTCTTGCATCTTCAATCAATGTCCGGTTCAGATAAAACTGCTTTTCAACATATCCCCTTACCCAGTCACCTTCGCCATAGAGTGCATTCATATAACTCCTCAAAAGCTGCAGGGCCTGATTCTGCCTGAAATAACCGGAAGGTATCCTGCTTTGTTCCAGTACGGCAGGTATCTCTGCAACACCGTGCGCCGAAGTAAAATAGACAAGTATGTTTCTCTTCCCCAGGTTATCGTTCAGATACTTCATCAGGTTTTCAATCTCCCTGTCAAGCCTCAGAATGGCATCTGCCATCTCGTATGACGAGGGACCAAACCTGTGACCTATAAAATCTGTAGCGGAATAGCAGATAGCCAGGAAATCAGTAACATCATCCGATCCCAGGTTCTCTTCCTCAATAAGCTTCAGTGCAAAATCAGTGGTCAGGGAATTGCCGAAAGGTGTTTCCATCAGAAGCGACATGTCGCGTACATTGGAATTCCTGCCGGCAGCACTCAGTTTTCTGAGGTCATAGGGAAAATAGTTGACCGGGCCGAACCCGGCTTCATAACTATTCGAATCCGGCTGACAGTCAGCATAGTCCACTGCAGACCTCAGCAGTTTCCATTCAGTGTTCAGATAGCTGACAGCATGATTTGCCGCGTTGAAATCATTGACCCAGCCCGGCAGGTTACGGCAGTACCAGGTACTCGACATCCATGTCCCGGTGTTACGGTCATACCAGAATGCCCCATCGGCTGCATGACCGGCGGATAAAATGACGGAGCTCTCCTTCAGTCCCACGGAAAAGACCCTGGCCTTTCTGTTTGTGGCCATTTTCAGTTCATCGGTGAATGTGGAGGAATTAAGATTTACCGGTGAATGAAGTCCTGATTCATAACTGCCGCCGACAGGGTCAACGGCTATGTCCTTTGTACAGTATACCAGCTCATCCCTCAGGGGCAGGTACCAGTGGTCTGATGTTATCCCGTGCCGTGAGGGCTCGGTACCTGTTGATATGGTGGCATGGCCCGGTCCTGACCGGGTAATAATATATTCAAATGATGCATTCTGATAATATGTGCCTTCATTCAGAAGTCTTCTGATCCCGTTCTCGCCCAGCCTGTTCCGGAATTTTTCGAGCTGATCATATCTCAGCTGTTCAACGACTATCCCCACAATAAGCTTTGGCTTGTCAGGCGGCAAATAGGCAGTCTGGGAATAAGTGTCAAAGATCAGCGAAAATCCGAGAAATAATAAAAAGAGATTCTTAAATAAGTTCCTGGCTTTCATTCGAAAATTATATGTTTTTAAACAACTGTTCTTTAAATGGTTCAATAAGTTTGTCCCGATTTGCCGGAAGAACCTTCATGCCCGGCTTTGCCGGGCATAAATTGAATTCACAAAAGTAACTTTTTTAAAATTAGAATCAAGAGCTGTTGTTTCTGACGCTGCTGTTTCTGACAGAATACCCTGCTACCTTTTTCCTGCAACAACAAAGCGTATCCTGTCAGTCATTCCCGATAAGCTGTTTCTTAACTGAAGAATGTACACACCATCCTTCAATCCCGACACATCTATGCTGAGAGGAATATCTTCATGACCTTCAGTAAAATAATCAGCTGCCTTCAGTCCCGGCACACTGTAAACCCTGACATTGACCATGCCGTACTGCCTGGGCGGAAGTATTACATAAATCCGGTCTGCCGAAGGATTGGGAAAAATGACCAGTCCCCCGGAATCAGTCGTATCAGACTGACCGGCAAAGGGTGTCATTGCCACACTCAGACTGGTTCTTGTTCCTTCTTCAACAATTACGGATCTGATCTCCTTTTCCACATAGCCTTTTGCGGTGAAACTCAAATTATAGATACCCGGAGCCAGCATCCTGATAAAATTACCTCCGGCTGTATCCGAATAAACATGTGAACTGTCCCTGTCATATCCCTTTATCAACACCTTTGCCGCAACGGGTTCACCGGTCTCACTGTCACTGACACTGCCGTGTATGCCGTACAGTGCGTTCTCCGCAAAGGCAAGGAGAGACCTGTAATTGTACTGCCACAGTAAATCCAGCTGTGATACGGGTGTAATATATCTATCATGAAGTTCAACAGTCAGCTCGCGCCCCTGAAGCTCCCTGGTCACAAAATCCTGCCTGCCTCCGTTAATGGAATACCAGTCGTAACCGTTCGTTATACCATGGTTGAAATCCCTCATATACAGGGGAGGAGAATAACGATGCACTGTATCGGCATATCTCCGGCTTATTCCGTAAAACCAGTTATCATCGGCATGACGCTGCCGCCGGCTGTCCCACGGATAGTTCACCACCTCGGCACCCGAATGGAAGTTTGCCGAAAGGACAAATTTCTGCCTTCTCAGGAAGCTGACCATGTCAATTGTTTCCTTCTGCATCACTGTATTGGGAGTTGCCGGGTCGGGGAAATTACGGTTCAGGTCATAGCCGTTTGCATTGAACCTTACCGGTGATATTATTGTATCACCCGGCCTGTAGGTCCCATCGGGATTTGACAGGGGATTTATCCATATCTCCAGATTGTCCAGTAAATTCTGTATCCGTTCATCGCTGCCGTAGTTTCTGAGGAGGTAGTCTGCAAGGCGGAGCATCAGAATGAATCCCCCGGTTTCGTCACCATGTATTGTTGAAGTGAAAAAAACACCCGGCCTGGTTTCATCTGCCTGCACCCCGGCCGAAATCCTAAGTACAAGGATAAGCCTGCCCCTGATGCTTGTCCCGATAGTGTCAATACTGCACAAAAGGGGATAACGGGCAACAAAGGAATGCATTATGGAATCATACTGCGGATATGTCGGATAACTTTCCCATTCCATTGCCTGTCCTGTTCCGGAAGATGTTTCCAGAGACCTGGCATCAGGTATGCGGAGTATTTCATAGGCTGTATGCTGTGAGATAAACCAGCTGAGTGTGAGCGGAGATATTACCATCTCCATCTTTTTATCCTTTACCGAACTGACTGACACATTGCGCAGGAAGTACTGAAGCTCTTTTTTATCCCGGAAGGGGACTGTCACCCTTGCCTGGCCATAGCGGGCAACTATCTCACTCAAAAGGGAATCTTTCGGGGAAATATCCCGGGAAAAACAGTCAGCTGAGCATATCAAAAACAGGAGCAGGGTATATTTCAGGTACTTTGCCATAAATAAATTCAGACATTGAATCTGACATGAATAATATCTCCGTCTTCCACAATATAATTACGGCCTGCCACGAGCAGTTTTCCCGCTTCCCTGCAGGCAGATTCCGAACCCAGGGTCACAAAATCATCATATTTCATCACCTCGGCCCGTATGAATCCTCTTTCCAGGTCACTGTGAATAACACCGGCCGCCCGGGATGCATTCATACCCCTTCTGATAGTCCAGGCTCTTATTTCCTTTGGCCCGACGGTAAAGAAAGTCCTGAGATCAAGCAAGCTGTAGGCAGCTCTCACCAGCCTGTCAACACCCGGCTCCGTCATGCCGATGTCCTTCAGATAGACATTGCGGTCAGCGGCATTGTCCAGTTCGGAGATCTCAGCTTCAATAGCACCAGCAATAGTGAGAACCCGGGTATCCTGACCCTGCAAATATTTTTTCACACTGTCAGTATAGCTGTTTCCTGCAATAGCCGATTTTTCATCAACATTACAGACATACATCACCGGCTTCATGGTAAGCAGGGAAAGATCGGCAATATATTTCCACGCATCATCCCCGGCATCCAGTGATCTTGCATCATTGAATCCGCCGAGATGCGAGCTGTAGAGCTCCAGCACCTCAATTCCCCTTACAGCATCCTTGTCCCCCGATTTTGCCGTCTTTCTGAGCTTTTCAATTTTTTTCCCCAGTGAGTCATGGTCCCGTACCTGGAGCTCAAGGTTTATTGTTTCAATATCCCTGACCGGATCAACCGATCCTTCAGCATGCGGAAGCATCTCATCATCAAAACATCTCAGCACATGGATCAGTGCATCGGTATTGCGTATGTCGCCCAGGAACCTGTTCCCCGATCCTTCCGCTCCGCCAGAAGCCTTCGACAAACCGGGTATGTCCACTATTTCAACGGTAGTGGGAGTTACCTTTTCTGTGGACTGGCGCTTTTCCAGTTCATAGAGTCTCGGATCAGGTACCCTGACCATCCCGATATTGGTTTTTGAGCTTCCGCTGCCAAATGTGCCCGTAGCTGCTTTTGTATTTGATATACAGTTGAATATCGTTGTTTTGCCAACACCGGCAATGCCTATTATTCCGCAACGCAGAGCCATAAAACCTAAGTAATGATATGTGACCCGATTTCTTCGGGAACTATTCTTTTCTGCTCGCCTGTCTCCATTACCCTGAGGGTACATTCACCCTTTTCAATTTCTTCCTCACCGGCAATGATGACATAGGGTATGCCCCGTGAACCGGCATATGAAAACTGTTTTCCCAGTCTGACGGCATCGGGATAAAGTTCAGTACTTATCCCGGCATTCCTCAGCCGGTCTGCAATATCCAGTGCATAGGGAAGTTCCTTTTCTCCGAAATTTATTACCAGGACCCTGGTTGAGGAAGGACTTCTTTTTTCAAAAAGACCAAGCTGCATCATGACATCATAGATCCTGTCGGCTCCAAAGGAAATGCCAACTCCCGACACCCCGTCAAGTCCGAAAATACCTGTCAGGTTATCATACCTGCCGCCGCCGCAAATACTGCCCATGGCAACATCCACCGATTTCACCTCAATGATTGTTCCCGTATAATAATTCAGTCCCCTGGCGAGGGTAAGATCAAATACAATCCTGCTGTTCAGCTCCGGTCCCTCAATGAGTGAAAAAAGTGCTTTCATTTCGGAGACACCCTGCATTCCGGATTCCGAATCTGCAAGCAGCATTCCCAGTTCATTAAGCTTCTGAGTGGTATCTCCCTGCAGACTGAGTACAGTCTGCAGCTTTTCTATGGCATTCCCGGAAATATCTTTTTTCCTCAGCTCGTCATATACGGCATCATAACCCGCCTTTTCAATCTTGTCTATTGCCACCGTGATATCCGTCAGCCGGCTTTTCTCACCAATATATTCCGCCAGTCCCGACAATATCTTACGGTTGTTTATACTGACTGCCACCCTCAGGTCAAGTGCCGAAGAGACATCTTCAATGATCCTGACCAGTTCGTATTCATTCAGTAATGAATTGCTTCCTATCACATCCGCGTCACACTGGAAAAATTCCCGGTATCTTCCCTTCTGGGGACGGTCAGCCCTCCATACAGG
>JAAYKX010000105.1 GCA_012522155.1 Bacteroidales bacterium | reverse complement strand
GAACTTACCAGATTGCCGATATGAAAGGCAATACATCAACGGCCAGTCATCAGTTAAAATTACTGGAAGAAGAGATCAATCTGAAGTCGGGGCAGGGCTTTCTGGTTAATTTCACTGCCATACAGTCAGGCCTCTGGAGTGAGAAAGCCACCTGGGGAGGAGCCGATCCCCCTTCAACCGGAGACGATGTAACAATTCCTGCAGGAGTTACAGTCACTGTTGACATACCAGCCTTCTGCAAAAATATAGAGATACAAAATGGCGGGACAATAAATTATGCCGGCACTCAAAGCCTGCAGGTACACGGCAGCTGGACTAATAACGGGAATTTTGACGGAGGGACAAGCGGAACAGTAGAGTTGGCGGGCAATGAGGACGCTTCAGTAAATGGGACAACCACTTTTGAGGAATTAGTAGTATCAAAAGGAAACCTTGCAACTACCCTCACAATAAATGGTAATACAACTGTTTCAGGAGGAGGAAGCCTGACCCTGAACGGCGGATTAATTAAAATCCCTGGCAGTGCATCTTTAAGCTGTGAATACAGCCGGGAATTAAAAATACCGGCCACTTCCGGATTCGAGGTAACAGGTGGGTCATTAAGCACCGGTAATTTCTCCATTACAAATAACGGATTAATCAGGGTAACATCCGGGACGGCAAACTTTGGGACCAATTCGGGTAATTCAGTGCATACGCAGGTTGACGGGGCATTTATTGTAAAAAACGGAACTGTAAATATTGCAGGAAGACTGGAAAATACTGCCCGGGGAACACTGGAGCCATTGGGACTGTCCTCCGGTATCACTGTATCCGGCGGAGAAGTTACTCTGAGCACTGTCGGAAACGGACTTAGCAACACCGGATCTCTGAATGTTACTTCTAACGGAGCTCTGAATTTTTCAGGGGGCACCATTGTTTTTCAAAATCCAAGTACAGCAGGGACAACTTTGGACCTGGGGCTTCTCGACGGATATGGAACAAAAAACACTGATGGAGGTATCTTTCAGTTTGGAAATAACAGTACCCCTGATCAATCAGAATTTATCATTTCAAGTGCAATACCCTTAAACAATATTACATCAGCACCTGACGTAAACCTGAAATTAAAGAGCGACCTGGAAATAAGCGACAGGTTAGATCTGGCAAATAACAGTAATATTATCCTAGACGGCAATTCCATTCGCCTAAAGGTTGACTCCAAGGCAACATACAATTTGCCACTGTCCGATACAGATGGACATTCTATTCCGGTTTCCGTCGAAATAGCAAATGGCACAATTTCTCCGGAATCATATATAGAACTCAAAACCATCGGAAATAAACACCCCGAAAATTTAAATGAGACCAATTATCTGGAAAGATATTGGAGCGTATCAACCGGAGGAATTAATAATCCTGAATATAATATAACCGCAAAATATGCTAACACAGATATTATTGGCGACAATCCGGAATTGATAGTAACAAATTTTTTAGATGGAACCTGGACACCACTGAAAAATACAAATCTTGGCCCCAACACAATTCTGATCAACGGGGTAAATGGAGATTTGGAGTTTACTGCCTTGGCAGAAGCAACAGTAACTATTACAGCCAGTCCTTCCGCCACAATATGTTCAGGATCCCCAGTTACTCTAACAGCTGTTGTCATGGACGGCACAGCACAATCTTATACCTGGAGCTCAAATCCCTCAGGGATATACAATAAAACGCAGGCAATTACAGTATCACCAACACAAAATACGACATACAGTGTTACCATAGT
>JAAYKX010000104.1 GCA_012522155.1 Bacteroidales bacterium | reverse complement strand
TGCGGGAGTAAGTACCGGCATATGATAGTCATCATCACTGTAACTTCCATTCCTGTTATATCTGTTAAGCACTCTTGACAATGAGGAATATACACCGGCCAGTTCCCAGAGTGATGTTTCGCCTCCACCGAGGATCAGTGACAATCCGTAATGAGAGGCTGGCCTGTTGAATGAGATGAATCCCGTTTTTTTGAGAAGCTCAAGCATTTTTTCGGGACTGTACTGCCGGAGCATTCTGACGGATGGTATGTTCAGGGACTGCGACAATGCCCGGGAAGCAGGGACGGCTCCGCTGTAGCCCAGGTCAAAATTTTTTGGGGAAAAGTCCTGGAAACGTGAGGGAATATCCGGTACAAGACTATTTGGAAGAATATCTCCCGATTGCTGCATACCTGCGTACAGAAGAGGTTTCAGAATACTTCCCGTACTTCGCGGCGATCTTATTATGTCAACATCATTCCCGTACCTGACAGTACTTTCGGAGGTACTATTGCCGACATAGGCCAGGACTTCACCCGTTTCAACTTTTACAATGATGCATGCTGAATTATGTATCAGATTACCGGACAATTCCTTCTGATGCGTACGGATCACCCAATTTGCTCTTTCCTGCAGCACCGGATCAGTGGTGGTCCTTATCTTTTCCCCCCTGTTGTGCTTAAAAAAATAATCTGTAAGATGCGGTGCCGGTGAAGGAAGTGCTTTTGGTTCACCCGGAAGAGGTTCATCAAGTGAAAGTACTAAAGTCAGCGAGTCGAAACAGTTCCGTTCATACAGTTTCCCCAGGAGCTTATCACGTCTTGACCTGAGTATTTCCTGGTTCCTTCCGGGATGGACGAGGGCGGGTGAGTTGGGAAGCACTGCCAGGGCAGCAGATTCCGCCCATGTCATATCTGCCGGTGGCTTACCCAGGTATCTCCAGGCTGCGGCGTCGAGTCCGACTGTATTTCCACCAAAGGGAGCGTTTGCGGCATAGATTCCAAGTATTTTCTTTTTTGACCGGAAAAGTTCCATCTTGAGTGCGGAAAGCATTTCACCTGTTTTGGCGGAATAGCTCCTTGAGATATTTCCTGATGAGAGCCTGGCAAGCTGCATAGTAATTGTGCTTCCCCCGCTGAGTACCTTTCCCGCTTTTATATTTGTGACCAGGGACCTGACGACCGATACCGGGTTTATCCCGGGGTGAAGATAGAAATACCTGTCTTCGAAGGTCAGCAGTGCTTTTTCAAATCTGTCCGGTACTTCATAGCCCGCGGGGAACCTCCATTGCCCGTCTTCTGCTATACGTGCACCCAGCAGGCTGCCGTCCCTTGCTTCCACAACCGTTGAGAGAGGGTTGCTGAAGCGGGGCAGTGGCGACAGCAGGACCGGGATGATGATCAGCCCGGCAGCAGCCAGTATGATTTTTATATATCCCTTCAATTCTGATCCCCGGTAACTGTTACCCTGCCGCCGGGATGCCGTGCATGGCAATCTTCAGTATACATTGCCTCGCACCATATTGCAGGCTGGAAATATTCTCCCTTGTAGGCAGCATTCAGGATGAGGACAAATGTTTTTGTTTCTCCTTTTCCAAGACTGAAATAATTGTATACACGGTCATCCCTGATGTCTGTATGGTCCGATGCACTTTCCCTGATGCCGTAACCGGCCTCATGCAGCCTGGTATTCCTGATTTCCCATCCCGACGGGATCATTCTTGTGAGTGCAATATCGTCGACCCGTGAAAAGCCGG
The DNA here is from genome assembly GCA_012522155.1 of Bacteroidales bacterium. GTDB lineage: Bacteria > Bacteroidota > Bacteroidia > Bacteroidales > VadinHA17 > LD21. The sequence continues at coordinate 437 of JAAYKX010000104.1, read as the reverse complement.
TGTTTGTCACCCTGACCACCATCAGGAAACCGGTTCCAGTAACCAGATTCCTGTGATCAACCGGTTCCAGCCTTGTATTTACATAATCCACCTTCAGACTTAATCCCTTTTCAATAGCCGTGACATCAGTTTCCGGAGCTATCCCTTTTCTTACAAGAGTGGCATAGACCGGTGTTCCGGAATGATTGTCCACCGTGAGTGAATTGGATCCCGGGATCATATTCAGGCTTTTCGAGAACAGCTCCCGGGGATCAATGGTCTTTTCATATTTCCTGTTATTAAAACTGATACTGACCCGGACAGAAGATTTGTCATCCGAAGGCATTGCCTGCACCCATTTCATATATGCAAACAGTCCCCATGCAAGTGACTGGGTACTGTGCCATGAATTTTCCGTGAGACTGCCGCATATTTCCTTCAGCAGGGGAAGGGCCTGT
>JAAYKX010000103.1 GCA_012522155.1 Bacteroidales bacterium | reverse complement strand
GTGCTCTACCAACTGAGCTACACCCGTATAATTATCAGACCGCGATGTCCGGCAAAACAGCAATACACTGCGGTCTGAAATTTTCCGTTTTATTCAAGGACCTCAACCACTGCACCTGCTCCCACTGTTCTTCCGCCTTCACGGATTGCGAACCTGAGACCCACGTTAATGGCGACAGGGTAAATAAGATCCACGGTTATAGTAACGTTATCACCCGGCATTACCATCTCTACTCCTTCCGGAAGGGTGATTTCTCCTGTTATATCAAGTGTCCTGATATAGAACTGCGGCCGGTATTTATTATGGAACGGCGTATGGCGTCCGCCTTCTTCCTTCTTAAGAACATAGATCTCGGCCTTTATCTTGGTATGCGGGGTTATTGATCCCGGCTTGGCAAGAACCATTCCTCTTTTTATCTCTTTCTTGTCAACACCACGGAGCAGGAGTCCCACATTATCACCGGCTTCACCGGTATCGAGTATCTTACGGAACATTTCAACGCCCGTGCAGACTGTCTTACGCTTCGACACACCCAGTCCGATCATTTCGAGTTCATCACCCGTGTTGACAATTCCTGTTTCAATACGTCCGGTTGCAACGGTACCGCGACCGGTAATGGAGAACACGTCCTCAACCGGCATCAGGAAAGGCTTCTCATTATCACGGGGAGGAATAGGAATATAACTGTCAACATTATCCATAAGCTCCATCACCACATCTTCCCACTTTTCTTCACCATGCAGGGCTCCGAGGGCTGAACCGCGGATAACCGGTGCATTGTCGCCATCAAATTTGTAGAAGCTGAGAAGCTCACGCACCTCCATTTCAACAAGATCAAGAAGTTCCTCATCATCAACAAGATCTACCTTGTTCATGAATACAAGGATCTTGGGCACATTAACCTGGTGTGCCAGAAGGATATGTTCGCGTGTCTGTGGCATGGGACCATCGGTAGCTGCGACCACCAGGATGGCACCGTCCATCTGTGCCGCACCTGTAACCATATTCTTGATATAATCCGCGTGGCCGGGACAGTCAACATGTGCATAGTGGCGGTTTGCCGTCTGGTATTCCACATGAGAAGTGTTTATTGTAATACCCCTTTCCTTTTCTTCCGGGGCATTATCAATTGAATCAAAATCCCTTAATTCAGAAAGACCTTTCTTGTTAAGGACCTTGGTTATTGCGGCAGTAAGGGTAGTCTTGCCATGATCAATGTGACCAATGGTACCAATGTTCACATGAGGTTTCGATCTGTCGAATTTTTGTTTTGCCATAACTACAAGCTTATTTTAAAAATTAGTTTATCTGTTATCCATTCAGGTATTTATTTAATTGAGCCGGAGAGGGGAATTGAACCCCTGACCCCTTCCTTACCAAGGAAGTGCTCTACCCCTGAGCTACTCTGGCTTCCTAAAGCGAGCGGGAGACGGAATTCGAATCCGCGACCCTTAGCTTGGAAGGCTAATGCTCTACCAACTGAGCTACTCCCGCTTAATATCCTCCATAAAGTTTTATGAATGCTTAAATCCGGATTTGAAGATTTAACAACATTATTTCTGTTAAAGTGGGGAGAGCAGGATTCGAACCTACGAAGACATTCGTCAGCAGATTTACAGTCTGCCCCAGTTGGCCACTTTGGTATCTCCCCTTAAAAACAGAATTAAACTTTTGAGACATACACTTTCAACTCTTTCAGGAGCCGATGAAGGGATTCGAACCCCCGACCTGCAGATTACAAATCAGCTGCTCTGACCAACTGAGCTACATCGGCAATTTAAAGAACACACCATCAGGGCATAAATCACCCTTAAAAAACGGTGTGCAAATGTATGCAATTAAATTTTATTTATCAAAATAAATCAAACTATTTTAAAGAATGGAATACCTATACTCCCCTCTTCTTTTGCTTGTGTTTGGTAATCTGTTTTTTCAGGGCATTTACCGCCCCGTCTGTAGCCTCTTCAAATGTTTTACTTTGCTTTTTGGCAAATAAAGGTCCACCCGAAATATTCAGTTTGATTTCGCTAATTTTATTTTCCTTTGTCTGATCCTTGTCAAGTCTCAGATAAACTTCAGCATTCACAATATCTTCCCCGTACTGAGTCAGCTTTCCCAGCTTATGATTAACAAAATCCAATAATTTTTTGTCGGCATCAAACCGTACTGAATGAATCTGAACGTTCATAGTAGCACCTCCTGTTTTAATAGATTAAATATTAAGCTCTTGGATGAGCCTGTCTGTATATTTTCCTGAGTTTTCCAAATGTGTTGTGTGTATATACCTGTGTGGCTGAAAGATTGGAATGTCCAAGGAATTCCTTTATGGCATTAAGACCGGCGCCCCGGTTAAGCATGTGTGTGGCAAAAGTATGCCTTAATACATGAGGACTTTTCTTTTCACTTGTGGTAACCATATTCAGATAATCCCTGACTATATTATAAACGCTTTTGTCATATAGTTTGTTTCCCTTTTCTGTCAGGAACAGGTGATTTTCGTTCTGTTTGCAGCTGACCTCACTGCGCATGCCGAGGTATTCCCTTAGTCTTCTGGTAAATGGTATTGTAAGGGGAATAATCCTCTGTTTATTTCTTTTTCCCGTGACCCTGATGGTTGAATTATGAAAATCAATATCGCCTGTCTTCAGGCCTATCAGTTCCGCCCTGCGGATCCCGGTAAGATAAATCATTTCAATGATGGTCCGGTTTCTCAGCCCGGTAAAATCATCACTGAAATAATCACTGTCGAGCAGATTGTCCATAGCTTCCTCAGCTATGAAGACTGGCAGGTTCTTCTTTCGTTTCGGAAGCACAATACCGTCCACGGGATTACTCTTGACCAGTTCTTCCCTTTGCAGCCACCTGAAAAAAACCCTCAGGCATGAAATCTTTCTGTGAATGCTTGAAGGATTCATTCCGGTTTCCATCATGCTCACAATCCATCCGCGTATATTATGGGAAGTTATCTCAGAGAAATCAAAACCGAAAACAGAATCAGAACCAGAAACAGAATCAGAACCGGTACCAGAATCAAAACCGGAAACGGAATCGGAAACGGAATCGGAATCAGAATCAAAGCCGTAACCAGGTGATATATCTGTCAGATATGCCTCAAACTGGTTGAGATCATTTTTGTATGATCTGATCGTATGCGGTGAATACCGCTTTTCAAATCGCAGGTATTGCAGGAAGGATTCCTTATGATCCATAAAGGAACCTTATATTCGGTGTAAAGCAAAAAACTATTCTGAAGCGGAAAGGAAATCAGTCTTCACTTTCCTGCATCTTCTGAACGTATTTAGCCTTCTTCATTTGTTCCCTTTTGCGGACTGAAGGCTTAATAAATGCCTGACGGGATCTCAATTCACGTATAACACCCGTCCTTTCAAACTTCCGTTTGAACTTCTTCAAAGCTCTCTCTATATTTTCGCCTTCTTTTACTGGTACAATGATCATAAGATATTCTGTTTTAAACGAGGCGCAAATTTATAAAATTGAATCATTCTTTTCAAAACATTTATGGAGATAATTTGTTCATATAACGTAATTTCATAATACACAGATATTTACCTGATTAATATTCTTCATTGACTCATAGATACTAAAGATAAGTTTAATTTTCCCTAAATCAAAGCCGGCAAACGTTAAAGTTTACTTAAAAAAGTATTGCTCCGGGCCTTCCCGAATTCTCCCGGGCCGCGGCGTACCGGGCGGTCGGCGGCGTACCGGGGGCCCTGCTTTCGGTCGTTTCAGGATTGCGGGACTGGTCGGGGGGATTGCGGCGTGCCAGGGAACAGACCGGGCGGGTTGCAGCAGAACGACGTGCCACGGGACTGGCCGGGTGGATTGCGACGTGCCAGGGGACAGACCGGGTGGGCTACGGCGAGCCACCAGACAAATTTTTACAACAATAATATTAATCACTGAAATCCAGATACCATTTCACCCTGTCGGCCTTCTCACTGCTGAGTATTTTATTTTCAACCAGTTCCCCGCAGCTTTCTATTTTACCCTGCAGTTCCCGGTATTTCAGAATTGCACTCACATCATATCTTTCAAAATACGGAAAGCGCAATAACTCCCTGTAGTCCGCCCTGTTCACCATTATTTTCCTTACATCCTCCCTGTCGGCCTTCAGCCTGGCTGAAATGCGGTTATAGGTTTCTTCAGGCAGGCCATAGACCTCCCTTAGCTGACTTACCTCTGCGTATCCGCCAAGGAGATTCCGGTATTTGATGATCCGGGCTGACAGTACGGGGCCAATTCCCGGCAAGACCATAAGTGCTGTTGAATCACATTTGTTAAGATCTATTACAGTTACGCTACGGGCAGGTCCGTACTGCCGCACCTTATTATCCTGAACAAAAACCCTGATGCTGCTGTCTGCAGCCAGATCCTCCTCCAGGGCTGTCAGTTCAAGTTTCATTCTGACACCGGGAACCATGAACCTGATCCCGGCCATCGAAACAATAAACAGCAGAAGAATAAAGGTTGATCTTCTTTCTCGACGGGTATATCCGAACCAGTCTTTAAAAGCTTCAAGTGAAAAACGAGCCATAAAATGCAGTAAGACTTGCTGCAATTTATGAATATTCCATAAAAAATAAAAGGATGTAATGAATTATCCGGCTCTTTCCTGAAGTAAGTTTTTCCTCAGCTGTAATCCGTGAATCCGAAAACTGGCAACGGAAAGAAAATAAGTACTCACGGAACCAGGGACCGGAAATTGCTTCAGTAAAAACCGGCTGAAAAATCGTGTTTATCAGAAGGGATACCCGATCCCGAGAACAAAAGTAAAAATTCTGCCACCCTCTGTTTTGTCTGAATAATCCTTCCAGTTGCTGATCCATTTTGAACCGGCGGGCAGTGAAGGATCCCGCAGTTTCACGCCGGCATCAGCCCTTATAAGCACAAAGTCAAGATTGAATCTCATTCCGATCCCTGTTCCCACAGCCATATCCCTGATCACATTCCTGAAATGAAACTGTGCCCCTTCTATGGAGTTATCCTTGTATGACCATATATTTCCTGCATCCAGGAAGAGAGCACTTTCGAGTATCCAGAACAGTTTGAAACGGTATTCAATATTTGCCTCCAGCTTGATATCGGCTGTCTGGTTAAGGAAGCTGCTGCGGTCGGGCACATGGGAACCAGGACCAAGCGTTCTTACCTGCCATGCCCTGATACCATTGGCTCCTCCTCCGAAATACTGTTTTTCAAAAGGAATTGCCTGCGAGTTTCCGTATGGAATTCCGGCACCAACAAATCCCCTGTACACAATTGAACTTACATCATTTATTATCAGATTATATCTCAGGTCCAGGTCTGCCCTGAAATATTGGGCGAAAGGACGGCCGAAAACATTATGGTTTCCGTTCATCTTTTCCTTTCCGGCCAGGGTATTGATAAATTCCAGAAGATTGCCCGAGGTTTCTGCATTAAGCCTGAAAAACCAGAAATCCCTTGACCGCTTTATGGTCTGATTACTGAATATAAGCGAATAACCGCTTCCCAGTATGGTGACATCCCTGTAACTGTAGGCCAGGTATGATGATGATTCTATTCTTTCC
>JAAYKX010000102.1 GCA_012522155.1 Bacteroidales bacterium | reverse complement strand
TTCCGATAAATCGGGACAGGCAATGCGAATCAATTAATTTACAATAATATAATAATAATATTTTTGCATGAAAAAGGTGATTGCTGTTTTTTTATCGTTTCTGTTTGTTGCCTGTACTTATATGTTACAGGCCCAGCAGCCAGCCGGCAGGCTTCCCTTTCTTGACACCGGTCTTCCGCTTGAAGAAAGGGTGAATGACCTGGTTTCAAGAATGGAAGTCAAGGAAAAGGCTGATCAGCTTCTTTTCACTGCTCCTGCAATCCCGCAGCTTGGAATTCCTTCCTACAACTGGTGGAATGAAGCATTACACGGAGTTGCCAGGGCAGGTTATGCAACGGTTTTTCCTCAATCCATCACCATAGCAAATTCCTGGGATGAGGGACTCATGTATAATGTTGCCAGTGCAATATCCGATGAAGCCAGAGCCAAGTATCATGAATTCCGGAGAAGAGGGGAAACGGGGATTTACCAGGGACTGACATTCTGGTCGCCGAACATCAATATTTTTCGTGATCCGCGATGGGGAAGAGGGCATGAAACCTATGGAGAGGATCCCTATCTGACCGGCAGGCTGGGACTGCAATTTGTAAGGGGAATGCAGGGGGATGATCCGAAGTACTTCAAGACTATCGCTACTGCAAAGCATTATGCAGTTCATTCAGGACCGGAGTCGCTGCGGCATTCCTTTAACGCGAATGTGAGTGAGGTGGATCTGAGGGAGACCTATCTGCCGGCTTTCAGGACACTCGTTGTGGATGGCGGTGTATATTCTGTGATGGGTGCATATAATATGTTCAGGGATTTCCCCTGCTGTGCCAGTCCCTTACTTTACGGGATACTCAGGAATGAATGGAATTTTCAGGGCTATGTTGTATCGGACTGCTGGGCGATAAGCGATTTCTACAAGTTTACATATTTTTCCGGTGATGCTTCACAGGCTGCGGCAGAAGCTTTGAAGGCAGGTACTGATCTGGAATGCGGGGATGATTACAGCGAACTGATGACTGCCCTGGAGCGGGGATATGTTTCTGAAGAAGATATTGATCGTGCAGTAAAAAGGGTTCTTACGGCACGTTTTAAACTTGGGATGTTTGATCCGGATGACATGGTTCCCTATGCCCAGATACCTTATTTCGTAAACTGTTCGGATTACAATAATAGTCTTTCGCGCACAGCTGCCCGGAAATCAATTGTTCTTCTGAAGAACCGGGACAATATCCTGCCCCTTGACAGAGATAAGATAAAAACCATGGCAGTGATAGGGCCAAACGCCGATAATTTTGAAGCTCTCATAGGAAACTATAACGGTATCCCGAAAGATCCCGTAACGGTTCTAAGAGGTATCAGGAACAAGCTGGAGCCCGCTACGCGGATTATTTATGCCGGGGGAAGTGATCTTGCCGAAGGAATACATAATCTTTCGGTTATTCCTTCCCGTTATCTTCAGACGCCTGATGGCAAACAGGGTGTTCTGGGCGAATATTTTGACAACAGGGATATGGAGGGAGAGCCGGTTTTTACAAGAACCGACGACCAGGTTAATTTTTACTGGGAGTATGTCGCCCCGCGGCATGATCTTCCGGCTGATAATTTCGGGGTACGATGGACCACATATCTTGTCCCCCCTGAATCCGGAAGGTATGTCATCGGAGGATGGGGATCAACAGTCTATGAAATATTTCTTGACGGTGAAAGGATATTGCGGGAGAGAAGTGATCATCATGCTTTTCACAAGGAATATAGCGCTGACTTAGTGGCAGGCAGGAAATACAAAATTGAAATATTATTCAGAAACTATGACAGGGATGCCGACATGAAGCTGTTATGGACCCCGCCGCGCCGGGATATGACCCTGGAGGCGGTGGAGGCAGCAAAGGAAGCTGACGTAGTGTTACTTGTTCTGGGTTTGTCACAACGGCTTGAAGGTGAGGAGATGAGTATCAGTATCGATGGTTTTGCCGGGGGAGACAGGACAAGCCTTAATCTGCCATCTGTACAGGAAAAACTTTTTGATGCGCTTACAGCAACGGGCAGGCCGGTTATTGTGGTGCTGATGAACGGAGGAGCTCTTTCTGTCAATAATATACAGGAAAAGGCAGCAGCTGTTCTGTTGGCCGGTTATCCCGGTCAACAGGGAGGAAATGCTGTTGCCGATGTATTGTTCGGTGACTTTAATCCAGCCGGAAGACTTCCCGTCACATATTATAAATCGGTTGACCAGATACCTGCTTTTGAAAATTATGACATGAACGGGAAAACATACAGATTTTTTACACAGGAACCCCTGTATCCTTTTGGTTACGGTTTGAGCTATACAACATTCACTTATAGTGATCTCAGTATTCCTGAAAAAGCCATTGCAGGTGAAAAGGTCAGGGTCTCTGTTAAAGTCACCAATTCCGGGAAAACTGACGGGGATGAAGTGGTGCAGCTGTATCTCACCGATGAAAAGGCTTCGACTCCAAGACCTGTGCGGCAGCTTGAGGGTTTTACCAGGATAACACTGAAGGCAGGCGAGACAAAAGATGTTGAATTCATTCTTGAACCCCGGCAGTTTTCCATTATCAACCGGAAAGACAGGAGAGTGATTGAGCCCGGATGGTTTACAATATCCGTGGGAGGTAAACAGCCCGGATTCAATGGTTGTCTTGATCCGCAGTTTACTCAGGTTCTTACGGGAAGGATAAGACTTACCGGCAGGGAAATAGCATTTGCAGATTAACTGATGTGGAGCAGATTGATACTGTTTGTATCTGCCAAAAACCTCTTTCCGATATACAAGGATCAAACAGCAGTAAGACAACAATCGGGCAACGATGAAGCAACGTTCAGGCAACGATCAAACAACAGTAAGGCAACAATCGGGCAACGATCAAACAACGTTCAGGCAACGATCAAACAGCAGTTAAACACCAGACTTTTTAAAGAGAAGGATTTCCTATTCTCCCTTAAGTTTTTTCATAAGCCACTGATTCAGGGCTTCTGTCTGTTCCGGGAAAGTCCAGTGACCTGTTTCCTCATAAAGATGCAGTTCCTTGGGAGCACTTATAACATTATATGCCGAATACATTGATGTAGGAGGACAGACAATGTCATTGAATCCCCAGGTATAATAACCGGGAGCACTGACTCTCCTGGCAAAATTCACCACATCATAATAAGCGAGTGTTTCCACTTCCCCCGGTTTTGGTTCCGTATTTCTGAAATAGTGAGGCCACCCGCCTGCTCTTTTGTTTAAATAAC
>JAAYKX010000101.1 GCA_012522155.1 Bacteroidales bacterium | reverse complement strand
GACAATGGCCGGGTTGTGGTAAAGGTAAGATCCTCTCCATAGGAAGTTCCCAGCGAATTAACCGCCTTGACCCTGAAATGATAGGTAGTTTCAGGTTTAAGGCCGGAGATTTTGACAGCTACCTTTTGCTCATGGGTGACGGGACGCCCGGAATAGCTCACTGAGTTTCCATAATCGGTCGTTTCACCATACTCAATACTTATTTCCGTATCAAGAAAATAAGGATCCACTATGGCTGCAGGAGCGGATTCATTACTGCTTACAAAGAGCGGAGGAAGGGAGGTACTCACAGGTGCATCGCCACTGGTTTTAAAAGATATAACATCCCCATAGCCTGTTCCTATGCTATTAATAGCATAGGCTCTTACATAATAGACAGTTGCAGGTAATAATTCTGATATCTCACTGACAAAAGTTCCCGGCCCGGTTCCATCATTGCTTTTACTGTCAGATACAGTCGGATTGGTTCCGGTACTCCAGCACACTCCCCTGGCTGTAACCGAAGCTGACCCTTCATCGGTCACCTGGCCACCCGATCTTGCCCAGGAAGGACCTATATTCCTTATTTCATAGGTTATTACTACAGGCAACGAATCTTTTTTGCAGGCAAAACCTATGAATATCATAAGCAGGACTGACAAAGCCGGAATCTTGATTCTGTTTTTCATACAACAATACTTTGTTTAAATATTAATATAGCCGATTGGATATCAATGAAATAATTAAAAATGCCTGTGGAACAACCCGACCAGACCAGATCTATGAGCATCAAGAAACAAAACATTTCAATGTACTCATTTTTAATATAACAGACAAAATCTCAAATGCTGTATTTTCCTTTCTTATCCATCGCCGGAGCTTTTAACATGGCATATTTGTTTCATTACATTACAACTATTATTGACAGATAATTATGAAAACCACAATTAACCCGATACTCATTACTCTTCTCCTGCCGGCTGCTCTTTCCCTGAATGCTTGTGAAAAAGACGATAATACCGTTAAGGATTCTGATGGTAATTCCTAGCATACTGTTACAATCGGGACACAGACCCGGATGGCTGAGAATTTAAAGACAACAACATACAACGACGGAACACCGATATTCAATATAACCTTGCGGGAGGAATGGCTGTACGCTGTATTAAAGATTGATAATGATGATGGTTTGTTTCAGGGACGGATACAAATATCCGGAAAGTTATCTAAACCGGCACGATCTGCAGAATAAACTATACTGCTTTGCCTGTTAATACTTTAGACCCACAAAGAACTGACAGGAATAAAACTGTTTTAAAAACCTGATTAAATTTGTATATTGAACGGTAAGTATTATCTTTGCACCTCGATTGAATACGGATACTTGAAATTGTATTCTTAAAATATATTGCGGGGTGGAGCAGTGGTAGCTCGTTGGGCTCATAACCCAAAGGTCGGAGGTTCGAATCCTCCCTCCGCTACAAGGAAAAAACCTGGCGTGAAAGCGGCAGGTTTTTTTTATTGACAACCCGAACCGTGCTTGTACGGGTGAGGGTTGGAAATAAAAAAATACCGGAAGCCTGCTCCTATTCCTTCATTATCTTCAGGTAATCAATAATCCCTTCAAGGATCTTCACTGCCATCTGCCGGCGGAAGTCCGGATCAGCAAGCTTTTCTTCGTCCTCCGCATGGGTCATGAAGGCCTGTTCCACAAGGACAGCCGGCATCTGCGTCATACGGATAGCTGTATAGTTGAATGACCCTACCACTCCGAACTCACCCAGTCCGGTCTCCAGCAGCCTGTTATAGATGGTTTCGGCAAGTGGTGCCCATAAGGGATTATGCCAGTAGGTACTTGTGCCCGCCACAGAAAGATAACCTCTTCCGCCGGCATTGGCATGAATACTGATCAGAATATCGGCAGCCGCTTTTATCGCCTTGTCCCGTTTTTCGATCAATGTCATATCCATATCACGGTCCCTTATCTGAACAACCTCCGCTCCCATCCCGGCACACATATCACCAAGGATGAATGACAGATCAAGATTGATGTCCTTTTCCAGGAGTCCCGACAGCCCCACGGCGCCCAGACCCGATCCGCCATGACCGGCTTCAATGGCAATTTTAAGTCCCTTCAGGGGCTTCTCTCCTGCCAGACTGAATACCGGTGGATACCTCATTACAAGTACAAGATTTTTACCTTCGGTCCGGATATCATATCCCCATATTTTTTCGGTTTTCAGGTTCACATAAATCCTGAAGGTTTCCGGTGTGCTCTGTTCCCAGGTAAGTCTGTCAACAACCCTGCATCCTGCCCTGTGAGAGACCCATGTAGCTGCCGATTCCGCACCGAAGACCGTTACCACAATCCTCTTTCCGCCCGGATCGGGAAAAACCTCATAGGGCACAGGCTCAAGCCAGGGAATGGTGATCACATCACCCCTTACAGACGGGGCACATGACATTGTTGTCACACTGTACAAAGGCTGTTCCCTGCTGCCTGTTACCAGTTCCGTATCCTGCTCGTCCACAAATCCGGTTTCTGTCCTGCTAAGCCTGATCCTGTAACTGCTGCCAACTTTTCCGCATGTCTTAAGGACAATGCCGGGCCCCAGCTCGGAGCGCAGGGGTCCGCCCAGCCGCGGAGCCCCGAGATTATAAACCAGTCTTGTATGTTCGTTTTTTATCCGTACCAGGGGATAATCCTCTGCATGCCTGACAATAATACTTCGGGTAAGAAACGGTCTGTATACATCTTTTACGGGACTTCCTGCTGCCGGCACCAGCCTGACTGAAAGGGTATGGGCTACTCCTGCAGGAAAATCGCGTAAAGGTATCTCAGTACGGTAAAGACTGTAATCATCAAAATCCTCACGGATACATTTCAGACTTTTCCTTCCCGGCCTGATGTCGATCCATGCTTCCTGTCCCCTTGAAGCTGAAAAGCTTACCTTCACCACCTCATCGGGAAGAACTTCCATGTCCGCTGCCGGCTCAAAAGACCTTTCTTCAATCCACAAAGGGAAAGGCTGTCTGCCCTCATCACGTTTTTCATACAGGAATTCCATCTCATGCGAGGCAGAGCTTCCGTCGGGATAGACTGCCTCAGCCTTTACCCTGTTGATACCCTCGGTAAAATTTACGGTAGTAAAGAATATGCCGGTTTTATACTGTTTGAGTTCCCTGCCGTTGATCTTCACCATGGCAGGATATTCGCTCCTGCACAGAAAATCGAACTGTGGCTGGTGCGTCACCGCCTGGGGCATCCTGCGAAACTCCACCCATGGTGATTTACGTTCCACGCTGCCATCGGGCAGGACAGCATATCTGTATGGAGGCAGCCATCCTGACAACGGAACAGCAACGGTACACGGACTGTCCGGACCGGGGCAGGGTTCAGGACTGATAAAAAGGGTATCGGTATCAGGCATATCGAAAGCGATTATCCCGTCATTTCCGGTGACCAGCTCCAGTGCACCCCTGTTTATTGTCACCTTCCGTCCCGCATGTCCCGAAAGGAACAGGGCGCCAAGATCAAGTTCCACAGCCCGGGCCTGTGTCCTGCCGGCCTGCCGCTCAGTAAGCCGGGCCTCATTACCGGCAGTACGGAATGTCCTGCCTGCGGTACTGCATCCGCCTGACAGCACAGGCACCATAATTATTACGAACAGTATTCTTCTCATCTGTAAAGCAGGTATTTTTGTCTTGTCTCCATAAATTCCCTTACATCATCCTGACATGCTTTCACCACATCATCAACACTGACACCGGGATCATCAAGCTTTCTGATTATCTCCGGGGGCGACCATACAAGAGAGTCAGGGTTCGTCCTGCGGTATGCATCTATGATATGCAGTGATGCCTCAACAGAGCGGTAAGCTGCAGGATCGGTAAGCATTATTTCCACTCCGCCGCACATCTCGTTCCATGGCTTGCCTCTGCGGTTATATCCGGTTCCGGCTGATCGCGGAATAAAATAAAGCGGCCGAAAATAAGCTCCCCTGATTCCGCGTGAGTTAAGGTTTTCCGCTGCCTTTGCGGCATTGACCCAGGGAGCGCCGGTGACAATAAATGGTTTGGTCATACCCCTCCCTTCCGACATGTTCGTTCTCTCGAACAGGCACTGCCCGGGATATACCACAGCTGTTTCCCAATTGTCAATGTTCGGCGACGGCATCACCCACTGCAGTCCGGTCTCGTTCCACATCATGGCCCTTCGCCATCCCTTCACCCTTATTACCGTGAGATCGGCGCCGTAGCCTCCGGTCTCATTCCACATCATTGCCAGCTCACCGTGGGTCATGCCGTGCCTCAGGGGCAGGCGGTGACGGTAGATACTGACGGTATCCTGCATCGGTCCCTCCACCACACGTCCGCCAAGCGGATTGGGCCTGTCCAGGACAACAAAGGGAATGCCTGCCTTTGCACAGGCCTCCATGGCATGTGACATGGAAAACTTGAATGTATACCATGCCGACCCCACTCCCTGTATATCGAAAAGCATCACATCAATATTTTCGAGCCACTCCCTCCTGGGTGCCCACGAGTCGCCGTACAGACTATATACCGGCACACCTGTCGCCGGATCTTTTTCTCCCTCACTGAATATCCTCCCGTGCTGTGCTCCCCTTACACCGTGCTCCGCTCCGAAGAGCGCCACCAGGTTAACACCCGGTGTTGTTGCCAGTATGTCGACAGTGCTGCGCATATCTGCACCTACAGCCGACGGATTGGTTATAAGTCCCACCCTTCTGCCCCTGATCAGATCAGGATACTCTTCAATCAGCACATCTATTCCCGGTGTCACTGCAGGCAGAGGCAGCGGGGAGCTCTTCATGCTGCCGTAAAAATCTGCCAGTACCGGTTCAAGGGCCGGAGCATCCTCAGGAGTGAAGCCGGTCACAGCCATCCTGTGTATCACGCTTTCGTTGCCAAAGCGGTCAACAGCCGAGACGGCTATGCTGTCGAGCTTCATAAAAACCCGGTCTGCACTGCTTACCCTTTCGCGTGAAGTGCTTCCCAGGAAGTCACGGTTGACAATAAAGGCCGGTATGGCATCTTTGGTGACAGTGTTTCCGTGAATATTCTGGTTCCAGCCTGAACCATATCTGTAGTAAACAACCGTACGGCCAATACGGGCAGGATCGGAATGGATCCATGATATATGCAGCCTGCCATTTTCCGCTTTCATTGTCACCGCCGGTGCGGCAGGTGCCCTGGTATCAAGCCACGGCATGGGCGGTACAAGCGCCGGCCTGCGGTAAGGGCCCTCCGATACCGCCTCAGCCATTCCCGGTGTATTCACAAGCGGTCCTATGCTCCAGTGTATCACACCGGGGCTCTCAGGCAGCAATCCCCTGGTAACCATTATCTGGTTCACCATTTCGCCGGCAGCCCCGGATGCCGGCGACATTCCTATCCTTATACCGGGCCACAGGTGACGCCCCTTGATATTTTCCGACTTCCACCATCCCAGCAGTACCGGGAAACTTTGGCCTATCTGTCCGACAGGCCAGTAAAGCTGTGGTGAATAATAGTCTATCCACCCCCTGTTGAGCCACAGTTTCGCATCGGCATAAAGAGTTTCATGCTGATTGAAATCGGTTCTTATTGCAGGAGGATTATAGGGTTGCCATATGCCGAAGGGACTGAGTCCGAACTTCACCCAGGGTTTTTCAGCCTTGATACCTTTGTAGAGTCTTTCGATAAAGGTATTGACTGCTTCCCTGCGCCAGCCGGAACGCGACAATCTGCCGCCGGATGCCCGGTAGGCCTGCCAGCTCGCATCATCCGGAAAATCCTTGAAATTGTTGTAATCGGGATAAGGATAAAAATAATCGTCAAAATGAATTCCGTCAAGGTCGTACCTGCGTATCAGATCCATAACCACGTTATAGGAATGATCCTGAGTCCCTTTCATGGAAGGATCCATCCACCAGTAGTTTTCTGTTTCAAGTTTCAGCACCAGGTCGGGACGTTTTCTCACAATGGATGCATCAGTGACTTCTCCACCGGCAGGATGGTGTGCACGGTAGGGATTAAGCCATGCATGCAGCTCAAGGCCTCTGGCATGGGCTTCATCCAGCCAGAACTGCAACGGATCATAATAAGGATCAGGAGCCATGCCCTGTACTCCTGTCAGATAATATGACCACGGCTCAAGATCACTGTGGTACAAGGCGTCACACTGAGGCCTGACCTGGAAGACAACAGCATTGAAATTGTTTTTATGAAGCATGTCCAGCAGGGCAAGGGCCTCATTCTTTTGCTCTTCAACATCAAGTCCGGGTTTGCTGGGCCAGTTGATATTGTCAACCGTAGCCACCCAGGCGGCACGGAACTCACGTTCGGCACAGGGTGTGCGACCCGAAGGATCACCCGTAACAGCCAGCTTCCTGCTCACACATCCTGCAATACTGATAAGCATGAGCACCGTAAATATTCTTAACAGTGATTTTTCAGCCATATTGATTTTATCTAAATTATTGTCAGTACAAATTTCCCGGTTGTTTAGCGCCGGGTATTCCCCCGAAAATATATGCCCCCTAATGTAGTGTATTATTCAGAGAAACATTTCCCGGTATTATTGATATTTCCAAATATTAAAATAGTAAATTTGTAAGAACGCGATTAAATAATACTGATTAACCAGCTATAAACCGGTAGTTCATTTTTATTTTCAGTGGCACAGGCGGCGCAGCAGCAGAAAAAACAGCTTTCCGGAACTGTGGCTGATGCGCAAGGCGAACCGCTGATCGGTGCAGGTATCATTGAAAAAGGTACAACCAACGGTACCCTCACAAACATTAATGGCTCGTTTTCACTGCAGGTGGAAGATAATGCAATTATTCAGGTCTCCTATATCGGCTATTTAAGCCAGGAGATCAACACAACCGGAAGGACCACGGTAAATATAACCCTGATGGAAGACACCCGCTCACTCGAAGAAGTGGTGGTTGTGGGTTACGGGACCCAGAAAAAAGCGAACCTTACCGGTGCGGTTGATCAGGTTGGTGAAAAAGTGTTTTCCGGCCGGCCCATGCCCAATGTGACTCAGGGTCTGCAGGGAGTTGTTCCGAACCTCAATATTTCACTGGCTGACGGCAAACCCAGCAGGACCGCAAGTTACCAGATCCGGGGAGTAACTTCCATCGGACAGGGAGGCAGCGCACTGGTTATGATCGATGGTGTGGAAGGTGATCCCGCCATGCTCAACCCCAATGACATTGCAAGCATTTCTGTCCTGAAAGATGCTTCATCTGCCGCCATTTACGGAGCCAGGGGAGCCTTTGGCGTCGTGCTTATAACAACCAAGAATCCGGAAAAAGGCCGCACTTCCATTACATACAACAGTTCCATTGTAACAAAATCACCTACCCGGATACCCGACATGGTAACCGATGCAAATCTTTATGCCACAATGTTTGTGGAAGCATATTCATCCTATTATGATTATGCCAGAACTCCTTCCACATTTCATAAGGCTGTTCCGTACAGTGTTGACTGGCATAATGAAATGGCAAAGAGGCCTCCCGGCTCCGGAAAGCCGGAAGTGGAGATCGGCTCTGACGGAAACTACCAGTATTTTGCAAATAACAACTGGTATGAAATGTTGTACCGCGACCGTTCTTTAGGCCATGAACACAATGTTGCCATTCAGGGTGGTACAGATAAGGCCGACTTTATTCTTTCAGCAAGATATTACAACCAGAACGGGGTGTTTCAGTATAACAGCGATGATTATTCAATGATGAATATACGCGCAAAGGGATCTGCACAAATTTTTAACTGGCTGAACGTGGAAAACAATGTGGCAATTACCCAGTCACACTATTTCAACCCTCTCACGGTAGCCGACGGAAATGTATGGTACGGCCTTGAAAGTGAAGCAGAACCCATGAGTCCCATGTTCAATCCCGACGGAACACTTACAATGGCTGCAGCATACAGCGTGGGCGACATGTGGTACGGGAAAAGCGGGATTAACACAAGGAGAATGCTGCTGCATAACACAACATCCTTTACAGCTTCATTCCTGGATAATGCATTCCGGCTGAAAGGCGATATTTCTTTTCGCAATCCCTATACCAGGGAAACCACCAAACGTGTTCCCGTGCCCTACAGCCCCGCACCGGATGTGATTGCATACCTTGGTTCGGGCACAAATGATTTTGGCGAAGCAAATTCATCAACAAACTATATGGCTACCAACATATATGGTGAATATGAAAAAACCTTTGCTGATGCCCACTACTTCAAGGGGATGCTGGGATTCAACTATGAACAGTCATTATATAACAGTATTTTTACACAACGTAACGGATTGATTTTTGAGGATGTGGATAATATCAACCTGACCAACGGCAGCGGGATTACCATTAGTGGCAGTCATGAAAAATGGAGAATTGCCGGTGGATTTTTCCGCATAAACTATGGATTTAAGGACAGATATCTGCTTGAGATAAACGGCCGTCTGGATGGTTCAACAAAATTTCCGGTTGATCAGCAATGGGGCTTCTTCCCTTCAATCTCTGCAGGATGGCGACTGTCAGAAGAACCATTCTGGAATCTGAATAATATATTCTCCGATGTAAAACTAAGAGCATCTTACGGTTCGCTGGGGGTCGGAAATATCGCTTCCTATACATTCCAGGAACTTTTTTCCGTCAGTACAATGGACAGACTGATCCAGGGAGCACGTCACCAGAAAACTTCTGTTCCGCCGGTACTTCCCGACGGACTGACATGGGAGACCTCAACAACTGCAAACCTGGGACTTGATTTTGGTATATTTAAAGACAGGTTACGCTTTGCCGGTGATATTTATACCCGCAATACCAGGGATATGTTTGCCGTGGGAATTGATCTTCCGGCTACTTTCGGGGCAACGGCACCCAAGGGTAACTATGCAGACATGAAAACCAACGGATGGGAAATGGCAGTCAGCTGGCGTAATGATCATACACTGGCAGGCAAACCTTTCAGCTATGATGTCAGGGTTACCCTGGCTGACTATGTTTCAAAAATCACCAAATATACCAATCCCGAAAAGGAACTGGGCGGATACTGGGATGCAAGGGTAAACTATTATGAAGGTATGACAATAGGCGAAATCTGGGGTTATGTCACTGAAGGATTTTTTACTTCCGATGAAGATGTGGCAAATCATGCTTCGCAAAGACTCTATTTTGCTTCCAACTCCGGACAATGGCTTCCGGGCGATATTAAATTCAAGGATTTAAACAATGACGAAGTTATTGATTATGGAACCAATAAGGTTAATGATCCGGGTGACCGTAAAATTATCGGGAACACAACCCCGCGCTATACCTACGGTATCAACCTGGGAGTAAACTGGAGTGACTTTTTCATTTCCGGGTTTTTCCAGGGTGTCGGTAAACAGGACTGGTGGCCCGGAACCGACAACGCCCTGTTCTGGGGCCAGTATAACAGACCATACAATAACATACCCAAATCAATGCTTGGAAATATATGGACCAAAGACAATCCGGATGCATATTTCCCGCGTTACAGGGGATATGTTGCCCTTCAGAGTTCAAGGGAACTGGCAGTAACCCAGACCCGCTATCTGCAGAATGTAGCTTACATACGTCTGAAAAACCTGCAGATAGGTTATAATCTGCCGGGACGTATTGCCTCTGCCGTAAGGATGCAGAATGCAAGAATATATATGTCTGCAGAAAATCTGTGGGGCTGGTCTCCGCTGTATAAGATAACGAAGAATTTTGACTTCGGAAGTATTTATGGTACCGACATTGAACAAGCCATATCAGTTCCAAGCAGTGGGATTGCCAATGGAAGCCAGGTATATAATTATCCTGTCCTGAAGAGTGTTAGTTTTGGAATTTCAGTAACATTTTAAAAATGAACAAGATGAAAAAGTTAATATATGTAATATTGATTGTGGCGGGAACTTTTGCCTGTGATATGATAGAGTTGCCGGAATCTAAAATTTCCAGGGAACCAATTTTCAATTCCGAGGTTGGCCTTAAGCTTTACACCAATTCATTTTATGAAACTTTCCCCAATGCTCCGGCACTTCATACCAATTCCTATTATATAGCAATAAACAGTGTTATCAAATACTTTACTGAAAACGGTTTTAGTGCTGAGGAGAGCAGCGGATGGAACTGGGGAACCCTTCGTAATGTTAATTACTTCATTGAAAATAACAATAATGAATCCGTACCCCTGGAAGTACGAAACAATTACCAGGGGATTGCAAGATTTTTCAGGGCCTATTTTTATTTCGGCATGATGCAAAGGTTTGGTGATCTTCCCTGGATAGATCATCCGCTTGATGTAAAGGATGAATTATTATATTCAGGCAGGGATCCCCGTACATTGATTGTAGAAAAAATAAAGGAAGACCTTGATTTTGCAATTGCGAACATAAAGGAAAGGAAGGACAACACAAGCTCAACAATAACTTCTTCTGTGGCAGCAGCCTTTAAATCAAGAGTCTGTTTATGGGAAGGCACTTTCCGTAAATATCAGACCAGTTACGGACTTCAGTCATCAGCAAATGAATGGCTTCAGGAAGCAGTTGATGCAGC
The DNA here is from genome assembly GCA_012522155.1 of Bacteroidales bacterium. GTDB lineage: Bacteria > Bacteroidota > Bacteroidia > Bacteroidales > VadinHA17 > LD21. The sequence continues at coordinate 5,096 of JAAYKX010000101.1, read as the reverse complement.
TGAATATGTAATGAATTCGGGATATTCAATATATACCGGCGACGGTCCGGAACTTTCCTACCGTAAATTATTTATGAGCAGTGTACCGGTTTCAAGTGAAGTACTTTATGCTGTTACATTTGATACCGACCAGGGTGTCGTACATTCGGGCAACAGGCGCTATACATCGGTAACCTACGGTAGCAGTCCCGCCCCGACACGTTCTTTTGTAAATACCTTTCTTACCCTTGACGGTACGCCGTTCACGGATACTGAGGGTTATCAGACCAAATCCTTTACGGAAGAATGTCAGAACAGGGATTATCGTCTGTCGCAGACCATCCGTACGCCCGGTTTTACCCGTATCAGCGGCGGACAGACTGTCAGGACAGCACCAAACTATGCATATGCCATTACAGGTTATCATATCTGTAAATTCACCCTTGATGATGTTCAGTTTGACAATGTTGATGTCTGCGACAATAATGCAATCATATTCCGTTATGCAGAGGTATTGCTCAATTATGCCGAAGCAAAGGCTGAACTGGGAAGCCTTACCGATTCCGACTGGAGCAAAACCATCGGAGTATTGAGAGCAAGGGCAGGGATCACCGGCGGATTGGACACAAAGCCCATCGTTGCAGATTCTTATATGAAGGAAAGATTTTTCCCGGAAATCAGCAATCCTGAAATCCTGGAAATAAGGCGTGAAAGAGCTATTGAACTTTCTTTTGAAGGATTTTCATGGGCAGATATCTGCCGCTGGAAAGTAGGTGAACTTGTCACAGAAATCTGGGATGGCATTTATATTCCTGAACTTGATGTGCCTTACGATATGGACGATGACGGTAAACTGGATGTTTGTTTTACCAAGGATCTGAATCCTGAAAAAGTACCCGGCGTTTTTTACCTTTATGTAGGAGAAACACTTGAAAGCGGGGCCGTCAACAATGTTCAGCTGGATGATGCCACACAATCCATTGTCTTTATGAAAGACCAGATCAGAACCTGGCACGATAAACTTTATTTTTACCCGATACCTGCCAACGACCTGGTTAAAAATTCAAATCTTGGTCAAAACCCCGGTTGGTAATATTTCTTAAAAACAATTTCAAAAAGAGACAGAGGGTGCCTCAGTATGATCCGGGACATCCTCTTTTCTTTTTTCCGTCATTACAGGACAGTGAAGAAACAGAAAAAACACCGGGCCCCGGCCGCCTGATAGCTGTAAGATATTACCTGCAGCACGGTAAACATAAGATCCGCGTAATAAATATCCGGAACAGATCAGGCTCATTATACATACCGGTATTCCCCGGAATGATTTTAAATAACTATTTTTACCATGTAATACGATTCTGCCATGGACAAAAATCACATTATCCTCTTCCTTAAGGAAACAGAGCTCTTCAAAAACCTTGACTACACAGAACTCCGGGAACTTGCTGAAAATATAACAACAAGATCATGCCGGCCCGGGGAAATTCTGTTCCGCGAAAACAGTCCCCGCGCTGATATATTCATCATCTATGACGGGGAGGTTGAGCTTTTCAAACTTAATGCACGAGGCTCAGAAGTCAGGCTCGCACTGTTTGGGAAAGGCGATTTTCCCGGAGATGGGATATGGGACCTGGAATCAACTCACTCAGGCTGTGCGCGTACTGTAATACCAACAACCCTGCTGAATGTCAACAGGAAGTTCTTCAGCTACCGCGCAGAAACCACTCTCAAAATACTGTTAAACTTCTCACGCATAATATCAGGGAGGATGCATAATGCATATACCAGGATGCCTGACTGCTCCCTGCTGCATGAATCGGGCAGGACCCGCAGGGAGCATGATCTCCTGGGTGAACGCGAAGTTCCCGCTGAAGCTTATTAAGGAATACAGACCATGAGGGCTGTGGAGAATTTCAATATTTCCGGAGTAAGCCTGAATTATTACCCGGCACTTATTAATGCCCTGGCAATGGTAAAGGAAGCGGCTGCCATGGCCAATTCTGAACTCGGACTGCTGGACAAAAACATCAGCGACGCCATTATACAGGCATGCAGGGAATTGCGAAACGGAAAATACCACAACCACTTTATTGTTGATATGATCCAGGGAGGAGCCGGAACATCAACAAATATGAATGCCAATGAGGTAATAGCAAACCGGGCACTGGAAATACTGGGTCATGAAAGGGGCGAATACGTCCATTGCCATCCCAACAATCATATAAACTTATCACAGTCTACAAACGATGCCTATCCCACAGCAGCAAAAATAGCCTTGTTCAATTCCGGTAAAAATCTCACTGCTGCCCTGAAAGACCTCATTGAATCATTCCGCAAAAAGGGACAGGAGTTCTCACATGTTATCAAGATGGGAAGAACCCAGTTGCAGGATGCGGTTCCCATGACACTGGGCCAGGAATTTGAAGCATATGCCGTAACACTTGAGGAGGAAATTGAAAGACTCGATCAGAATGCCGCATTGTTCCTTAAAGTCAACATGGGTGCCACTGCCATAGGCACAGGAATAAATTCCCCGCCAGGCTATTCTGAAAAAGTGCTTGACTGCCTGGGGAAGATTACCGGACTCAATCTTGTTCTTGCATCAAACCTGGTTGAAGCCACGCAGGATACCGGGGCTTTCGTGACATATTCATCCGGAGTGAAACGACTGGCACTGAAACTATCGAAAATCTGTAATGATCTCCGCCTGCTGTCATCAGGTCCCAGGACAGGTATAAGTGAAATAAACCTTCCGCCCATGCAGCCCGGATCGTCAATAATGCCGGGAAAGGTGAATCCGGTTATTCCCGAAGTGGTCAGTCAGATAGCATTCAAGGTCATCGGAAATGACCTGACCGTTACTATAGCATCCGAAGGGGGACAGCTTGAGCTGAATGTTTTTGAACCGGTAATTGTATATAGTGTGTTTGAATCCCTTGAAATGCTCATAAACGGAATGAACACCCTGAGGCATCGCTGCATTGACGGTATCACGGCCAATGAAGAAAGATGCAGGTCAATGGTTCATAACAGCATCGGCCTGGTTACCGCCCTTGTTCCCCGGCTGGGATATGAGGCTTCCAATGAACTTGCCAGGGAAGCTCTCGAAACCGGCGAAAGTGTCTATTCCCTGGTCCTTAAAAAAAACCTTCTGTCATCCGGTGATCTGGATAATATCCTTTCCCCGGAAAATATGATAAGACCCGGTGAAATGAAGACCGGCAGCGGGGAATAAAGCACTTCTTTCCCACTGGAACCGAAACAGCTGTTTACTGACACAAATCACTACAAAACGGAAGAAACAGTATCTGACCCTGAAACCGGGTCACAGTCAGTATATCACTCAGATCCTGTCAGGAATATTATAGGGTTTCCTGCCTCCTCCCGGACGTGACAAATAAGAATTTGCTTCGTCGTCATTCACATATCTTTCTGCTTTGCCGTCAAATATCAGCTTTCTTCCAGTAAGATAAGCAGTATTTCCTATATGCATCATAGCCGTGGAAATATGTCCTTCCTCCACATCGGCAAGCAGGTCTCCGATGTTGCGGCTTTTCACACAATCAACAAAATTCTGGAAATGAAAATCTATTCCGGCTCCGGCAATCTCTTCCCTCCGGGGATCAGGATCAAGATCAGACTCGTCCACCCTGATGCTGGGAACTGTTGTCCTGTCCTGCTGCAAACCGGTTGAGAAAGCAGCAGTTCCAGTCTGGCCGGCAACCGATGCAGGTTTACCATCACCCAGGAAAATCAGGAAGCTGTTACCGGATATATAGGCATAACCTTTTGTGCCAAACCAGATAAAACCCCATGGCTCATTCGGCGTAGGCAGACTTCTTACTTCAAGTTCTATTACAGCATTATTTGCAAATTCAAAAGTTGCTACCTGGAAGTTGGGCACATCCTGGTCCGATTCGTCCCGGTAGGCATAAAACCCTCCGCAGGCAGCAGTCCTGACAGGATGTTCACCAATATTCATTCCGAGTCTGAGAAGGTCTATGAAATGTGTTCCGTTGTTCCCGAATTCACCTGTACTTGTATCCCAGTACCAGTGCCAGTTATACAGGAAATGATTTTCATTGAAGGGTATCATCGGTGCCGGGCCCCTGTAAAGATCCCAGTTCACACCGTCCGGGGCGGGTCCGTCAGGCTTTCTGCCTATACTTGGCCGCGAACGGAATACTGTTGCCCGGCCCATATATACTTCTCCTATCACACCATCACGAAGCATCTGAATGGCTTTCTGGTTTATCCTGCCTGCCCTCCTCTGGGTCCCTGTCTGAACTATCCTGTTGTATTTCCTTGCAGCCTGAACCATCTTCCTCCCTTCATCAATATTGTATGCAAGAGGCTTTTCTATATAAACATCCCTGCCTGTCTGGCATGAATGAATAGTCATAAGGGCATGCCAGTAATCCGGTGTGGCAACAGATACTATATCAAGATCCTTGCTTTCAAGCATCCTGCGGTAATCAATATAAGTCGCGGGTTTTGCACCACCAAGATTTTCAATGTCTTTGACAGCCTTAGGCAAAAGGTATTCAACACAATCGCATATTGCCGTTACCCTTGTTTCCTTAATCTTTGTGAAATTCGCAGTGTGGCCGGAGCCTCCGTAAAAACCTCCGCGGTCATTTATTCCAATGACTCCCACATTAAGAATATCGCTGGGCTGAACCTTTGCATAATCCCTGATAAATGCGGGTGCACCCATTGTAATACCTGCCGAAGCCATGACAGACTTCCTGATGAATGAACGTCGTTTTTCAGTTGCCATTGATTGTCCTCCTGATATTTATTTGTTTTAAAATATTCCCGCCTCAACATATTTGTTAAAAATAATAAATAGATTAACTTAAAAAGTATTCTGACAGTTAATATTTTTATGAAAAATAGTGAAATTAACTGGTTTAATACACTATTTATCATGATAATAAAATAATCCGGCCTTATTTTTTAAATTTGGAAACAGAAAACAAAATTCAGTTCCCGCAAATACTCCTTAAGGATACCCGGAAAAATAAATACCCGAATGCATGGAATGGCTGGAAACATTATTTTTCAATGAAGGAATAGCCCGGATTATCCTGCTGTATTCCCTGGCTATTGCCAGT
>JAAYKX010000100.1 GCA_012522155.1 Bacteroidales bacterium | reverse complement strand
TCTGTTCCTGGATAATTAGCGGTATCCCCATACCGGCAGCTTTCCACATAAGCGGACCACTGGCAAAACCTCCCACACCCAGGGCAGCATCCGGACGGAACTCCCTTATTATCTTTCCTGCCATGGACAGGCTTCTGATAAGTCTTATTACAACAGCGATATTTCTGAGAGTGAATTTCCTGTAAAATCCCGAAACCGGCAAAGCCTGAATCCTATAGCCGGCTGCCGGTACTTTTTCCATTTCCATACGGCCTTCAGCACCTACAAAAAGGATGTCTGTCCCCGGCGCGATCCGCCTGAGAGCATTGGCAACGGAGACAGCCGGAAAAATATGTCCCCCGGTACCCCCTCCGCTGATTATAATCCTTTTATTTCTCAACTGTTCCATAAATTAATTCACCTTCATCCCTTTTCTCCTCCTCGGGAAGCTCTTCCTTCCTGAGCCTGGCATTCACAACCCTGCTGACACTCAGTATTACCCCTATTGAAAAGCACATCATGACCACGGATGTTCTCCCCCAGCTTACCAGGGGAAGTGTTTGTCCCGTAACCGGACAAAGACCCACCGCAACCACCATGTTAAGCATCGCCTGTGTCACTATCATCACAATAAGCCCGAGTACCAGGTAGGCCGGGAATGCAGTTTCGCACTTTTTCACGATTGATATTCCCCTGAAAAGGAGGATCATATATGCCATTATTAACGGAATTGCACCTAGCAGCAGTCCGTACTCCTCAATTATTATTGCAAAAATGAAATCAGAATTTGACTGGGGCAGCATGTTTCTCTGAATACTGTGACCGGGTGCCTTGCCGAACAAACCTCCTGTTGAAATGGCTATTTTAGCCTGGTTGACTTGAAAATCATCAGCTTCACTTCTTTTGCCCGCAAAAAAGCTGATCATTCTTTCAATCCAGGTAATAACCCTGTTGTCTTCTTTCAGCAGCCATAGCACAAGGGCAAAAAATATTACGAAAACCACGGCCATTCCTATATATGCTACGAGGAATTTTAGCGGTACCCCGCCAATGTACATTATCAGAATACAGATTCCGAAGACCATTATTGCCGTGGACAGGTTCTCGGGCATGATCAGTGCACAGATGATCAGTACCGGGACCATCAGGAATTTGGTAACCAACACAAAATCATTCAATTGATTCTGATACCTGGCAAGAGATCGTGCAAGGTAAATGACCAGGGCCACCTTTGCAATATCTGAGGTCTGGATCCTGAAGCCTATGTAGGGGATCTCCAGCCAGCGGGTCGCTTCATTGATCGTAACACCAAAGAAATATGTGAGCACCAGAAGTATGGCCGAGACGAAAACGGCAAATCCTGCCAGTGCCGAATATATCCTGTACGGCAGGTAATGAACCAGTACTATTATCAGCAGTCCTGCTGTAAGCATGAGAAACTGGCTTCTCAGGAAATAGGTGGTATTCCCTCCATGGTTTCTGAAAGCCACATTCACCGAGGAACTGTAAACGGCAAGCAGTGAATAAACCATGAAGATGGCAACAATACCCCATATTGCCCTGTCTCCCTTAAACGTCCTGGAAAGCCATCCCTGAAACATCTTACTGCAGTTTAAAGATTTCTTACAGCTGCCTTGAACTGACGTCCCCTGTCCTCATAGTTGAT
>JAAYKX010000010.1 GCA_012522155.1 Bacteroidales bacterium | reverse complement strand
GTAATTAATGTTATCGCGAGCAGAAACATTTTTCTTGTCATATTTTGTTTTTTATGTTTATTCTCCTGTATGCTTATCAGCTGTATGCTTGCTGTATATGCGGCCTAAATTAAAAAAGATATTTTTTCAGCAGTGTAATTCCTTTTTTTATTTCTTCACGGCCTGATGATTCTATTCCGTACCACCCTCTGTAGCCGGAGCTTTTTGCAAGATGTATCATTTTGGCTGTGAGTTCTTCGCTTGGCTGATTCCGGTAGGACATACCGCCGGCCCAGGGAAGCATTTTAACCAGGTAATCCACGTTGTCAAAATTGTCTGAAGGTTGTCTCCAGTCGGGGTAGCTGCCGAAATAGAGATTGTTGACTGTTTCCATGAGAGAAACCATTCAGGCGGCATCATTTGAGAGTCCTCCGTGGTTTTCGATAAGTACGCTTATATTAAGGGGAACAGCATATTCCAGAAGCATTTGGTAGGTTTCCGCAGAATGTTTAAGAGCCTCATCCTTGTCAATTTGTCTGGGACCCACGCAGTTTGTGCGGATAGCATGGCATCCGAGATAAACAGCTGCATCGATCCATTTCCTGTGGTTTGTAACGAACTGCTGCCGTTCTTCCCTGGTAACCGAACATCCGTCACCTTCATCATCAACCATTATCAGCACCATGGAAACGCCCTGGTCTTCCGCATTTCTTTTCAGACGTTTCAGGTAACCTTCAGTCGGGACTTCAAAGAGTGTATTGACAAATTCAATTCCGTTCAGTCCGAAATCATTTCTGGCAATTTTCGGAAAATCAAGTGTTTTCCATTTTCCGGCTCTTATTTCATCAACCAGTGCCCACTGGGCAAGAGAGATATCATCCTTTACATATCTTGGGGTGGGGGATGCCAGGGATGTTTCCAGAAGTGAAGGTGCAGCCAGACCTGCCGCAGTTGTTAAAAGTGATTTTCCAATAAAATTTCTTCTTGATATAGTTGTCATGATAATGAATTTTATAATTATGATCAGGTTTTATGTTATCATATCTCCCATCCGGGGCGGTATTCCCTGGTAAGGAACTTATTGGCTTCAGGAAGATTGGTGATGGACATGTTTTCGCTGTCGTATTCGACTCTTTTTCCTGCACGGAGCGAAACGGTTCCCAGGAGGATGGTTTCCGTAACCGGTCCTGCAAGAAGGAAACTGCCCCTGGCCTCAGTATTGCTTCTGAATGCCTGTATCCAGGCTTCATTTGTATCGGGTTCGGTGATTTCCGGCTCCTTGTCACTTATTCCCGCCATCCGGCTTTCGGGTATCAGCCTTGGATTTTCGCCTCTGAAACCGGCAAGGATCTTTCCCCTGTCACCAACGAACATCATTCCTTCCCTGTCAAAGGATTTTCCGTCGGAAAGGAGCTCTTCAGGTGTAAAGGGCCTCATTCCCCCGTCCCACCAGTACAGGTCAAAAGCTCCCAGCTCCCTGGTTGCGGGCATTTCGAAGCGTATCATACATGACAGGGGGAAGGCGACATTGTTTACAACTCCCCTGCATACGTGATTTTCTGCCACAGCAGTAGTTGTTCCGAAGGCATCGGCGCTCAGTGCAGGCTTGTCTATCCCGAAAGTGAGGAAGAGCGGAAAGAGGCTGTAGTGTCCCATGTCGGCAATACTGCCTCCCCCAAAATCATACCATCCCCGGAAGACATTGTGTGTATAGTTGGGGTGATAGGGACGGTCAGGAACCGGTCCGAGCCACAGGTCCCAGTTAAAACCTTCGGGAAGGGGAGCCGTTTCAGCGGGATTGGTCTGCCACTGCGGCCATACCGGCCTGTTTGACCAGTTGTGTATCTCTCTGAGTGTTCCTATCAGGCCTTCCCCTATCCATTTTTTAGCCAGCTCATATCCCGGCTTCGGACTCCAGGCAAGGAGATGGGTTCTCAGCCCGGTCCTTTTTGCCGTATCATATGTTGCCCGGAATTCCTTCATCCGGTTTGCAATAGGCTTGTGGGTGACTACATGACTGCCTTTGTTCATCGAATGTATGGCAACATGGGCATGAAGATGATCGGGTGTCATGATCTTGATGGCATCTATGTCCTTCTCCTTTTCGAGCAGTTCGCGGTAATCCTCATAGGATGAACATCCTTTGTAGGATGTCATATCCCTGGAACCGGCATAATATTTCTGAACAAATTCCTGTCCGATATCCCTTCCTCCGGGAATCCCTTTAAAGTTTTCACCCCAGCCTGAATCACCCAGTGCTCTCCTGATGCCGTTCCGGATTCCGTTAAGCGACCAGTCGATATAGTCAGTGCTGAATTTGTTGGGATCGGAGACGGCCACTATCTGCAGGGCAGGATTAGCTATCATACTGACCATTTCCCTCAAGCCCTGCGTGCCGCAGCCAATATAGCCAACAGTAAGCTTGTCATTGGGGGCCACGTATCCGGGTCCTCCAAGCACATTTCTTGGAACAACTGTCAGTCCGAGAGACCCTGCTGCAGCCGAACCAAGGAATTTACGGCGGTTCATTTTTTTTGATTTTGTCATGTTTATCAGAATTACAGGTTTACTTCTTACGAAGTTAAGAAAACAGGAATTTTTAATGCAAGGTTTGCGTAAATCTTTTAAATTTGAAATCGGGCCGTGGGATATGTGTTTGGAAAATATTTGATGATACTATAATGACAAATCGTAGCGTGGCAGCCGGAACAGCTTGCTGGCTGATCATTTCTATACTGATGATTTGCTGCAGCGGCGGTCCGGGAGGAAAAAAACCCGCGGATGACAATACCGTTTTTCCGGAATATGACAGCACTTATCTCTTTAACGGCCGTGACCTGGATGGTTGGGAGATAACAAATTTTGGTCCGCAGGGGCCCGTCTATGTTTCGGGTACTGCCATAGTACTTGGAATGGGTGAAGGGTGTACCGGGATTACCTGGAAGAAGGAATTTCCTGAAATGAATTACAGAATAAGTCTGGAGGCAAGGCGGCTTGCAGGCAATGATTTTTTTTGCGGAATAACCTTTCCTGCAGGGAAAGAGCCATGTACCCTCATTGTTGGCGGCTGGGGCGGAACAACTGTGGGTCTGAGCACTATAAACTCCATGGATGCTTCAGAGAACCAGACAACAAATTTCATGGAGTTTGAGAAGGAACGCTGGTACCGGATAAGCCTTCTGGTGCATGCCGACACCATACGTGCACTGATAGATGATGAAGTTGCCGTGGATTTTGTCAAAGGGAAACATGATGAATTATCCATCCGGCCTGAGGTGGGACTGTCAAAACCTTTCGGGATAGCATCGTGGTACACTACTGCCCAGTTAAGGAATATAAGGCTGGAAAAGCTTGAAGACTGACATTTGAAGCTGTTCAGCTAATATTGCCGGGGAACCGGAAAAACCGGCTTTACAAACAGAAGTATTTCCGCCGATGATACAAGGCTGCCTGATTATCCGGCAGGGAAATACTGAATTTCAGACTTGGACACTGAGATATAAATTTTAATCTGAAATATTTAAACACGTTAACCATGAAAAAGACTCTTTTAGTTTTTCTCTTTTTTGCGGCCATGTTTACCCTGACCGGACAAAATTACAGCCCCTTGTGGGAGTCCCTTGACAAACGTCCCACGCCCGGCTGGTTTGAGGATTCCAAATTCGGGATATTTATTCACTGGGGTGTCTATTCGGTACCCGCATGGGGACCGGCAGGTGATGACATTGGTGTTTATGACAAATATTCGGAATGGTACTGGAACAAGCTTATGAACAAGGACAGTAAGGTGAACAGGCATTTTACCGACTTTCACCACCGCATCTACGGGCCTCATTTCAAATACCAGGATTTTGCTCCCATGTTCCGGGCAGAGCTCTTCAAGCCCGATGAATGGGCTGAATTGTTCAGGAAATCGGGAGCCAGATATGTTGTTCTGACATCGAAGCATCATGAAGGATTTACGCTGTGGCCGAGTGCGCAGAGCTGGAACTGGAACAGTGTTGACATCGGCCCCCACCGTGATCTTTGCGGCGAACTTACTGCCTCGGTAAAAAATGCAGGTCTTCACATGGGATTCTACTATTCCCTTTATGAATGGTATAATCCTGTATATCTGAATAATTTCGAAAAATATGTGGATGAGCATATGATCCCGCAGATGAAGGATCTTGTAACACGGTATACTCCGGATATTCTGTGGACGGATGGTGAATGGGACCGGCCCAGCAGTGACTGGAAAAGTGAGGAATTCCTTGCATGGCTTTATAACGAATCGCCGGTAAGGGAGACTGTTGTGGTGAATGACAGGTGGGGCAGTGAAACAAGGAGCAGGCACGGGGGTATATTCACAACCGAGTATGGACTGGTTCACAGTGGGGAAGGACTGGAAACAGCTGAATATCATCCCTGGGAAGAGTGCCGCGGCATAGGAACCTCTTTCGGATTCAACCGTACGGAGAACCTCGGCAGCTATTCATCCGCGGAAGAGCTTATCAGGATACTGGTCTCCACGGTAGCTGCAGGGGGGAATCTGCTTCTTGACATTGGTCCGGCAGCAGACGGAACAATACCGGTTATCATGCAGCAGCGTCTGATGGAAATCGGAAACTGGCTCGGGGTGAACGGGGAAGCTATTTATGGCACACGTCCGTATATCACGGAGAAAAGCCAGGAGAGCATTAATCCGGGGGCGAATAAAAATATTTTTTTTACAAAAAAAGGTAACGATCTGTATGTAATACTGCTTAACTGGCCGGAAGGAGATGTGGTCCTCAGGGGAATAAGGGCAAAATCCTCTGCAAAGGCCTCACTCCTGGGTTCATCCGGCACTGCAAGAATAAGAAATACCGGGGGCAGTGTGGCGATCACCCTTCCCCGACTCACTCCCGATGACTATCAGCTGGCATATGTTATCAGGATCAGTAATTTATAAACCTCAAAATCGTATTATTATGGAAAAGACATTTTGTTTCCTTGTAGTGGCATTTATGCTTACAACTTTTTCATCCTGCAACACAGGACCGGAAAAAGTGAGTCCGGTTCAGAAAACGGATATTTCGGAGTTTTTTGGCCAGTGGACCATTGAAATAGAAGGTGGTTCGGTAGGATGGATTGAAGTACGACTCTCGTTCTGCAAAGGGCCGGCAGTGTCGTAAGGAAAAGAGACGAGAACAGGAATCCTCTTGTCACTTCCGTCATTACCGACTGGCTGGAGATAAACAGGAAAAATTCCGATGAACTGGAGGGAATATTACTGAGACCGGAAAGGACAGGCCTGGGTGTTGACACAACAGCTTTCTCGGGTAAAAAGCTACCACCGCTTCCTCCTGCTCCTGATCTGTCAAAAGTGAAATACGGCGAAGCGGAAACTCTTTTCAACGGAAGTGACCTTACAGGATGGAGACTCATTAATACTGAACAGACCAATGGCTGGAAAGTTGTTGACGGAACGCTGGTAAACGATCCGGTACAGGCTGAAGGAGGGCCGCGCATCAGTTACGGCAACCTCAGGACGGAAAAGACTTTCGGGGATTTCAACCTAAAACTTGAGGTGAATATCCCTCAGGGAAGCAACAGCGGGGTATATCTCAGGGGAATATATGAGATACAGGTGGTGGATTCGTATAAGAAGGATCCTGATCCTCATAATATGGGAGCAGTCTACAGCCGTATCAGGCCGGTCACTGCTGCGGAGAAGCCTGCAGGACAATGGCAGACAATGGACATGACCCTTTGCGACAGACATATCACCGTGATACTGAATGATGTTAAGATCATTGATAATCAGCCTGTCTATGGACCTACCGGAGGAGCAATCTCCCCGGACGTGTTTGCACCCGGACCGATATATCTTCAGGGTGACCATGGAAAGGTGGCATACAGGAACATAGTGCTTAAACCGGTTTTAGAATAGACTGAAAATGGAAAAAAAGAAGACAGACAAGCCTGGCCGCAGGCAATTTATCAGTACATCTGCCGCAGCCTTTGCCGGTATAACAATATTACCGGGATATGTTGTTTCAGGATTCGGACATGTTGCGCCCAGTGACAGGCTGAACATTGCCTGTGTCGGCATTGGCGGAAAGGGAAAAAGCAATCTTGCCAACATAAAAAATGATAATATCGTTGCTCTTTGTGATGTTGACTGGGGAGAAGCAAGCACAAAAGTGTTCAGACAGTATCCGCAGGCGCGGCAATACAGGGATTACCGCGTTATGCTGGATAAGCAGAAGGATATTGATGCCGTTATTGTTGCCACTCCCGACCACACACATGCCGTAATAAGCATGGAGGCCATGAAGAGAAAAAAGCATGTTTTTACTCAGAAGCCTCTGACTCATACAGTTTACGAAGCAAGAGCGCTTGCCAAAGCCGCAAGGGAATACAGGGTTGCCACCCAGATGGGGAATCAGAGTCAGGCTTCAGACGGTCCGCGCCGTTTGAGAGAGATGATATGGGACGGAGTCATCGGTCCGGTCCGGGAAGTTCATGTGTGGACAGACCGTCCGAATAATGGCCTGTTCAGAACCTACTGGCCGCAAGGGGTTCCCAGACCGGCTGAAACACCGCCTGTCCCCGGGGAACTGGACTGGGATCTCTTCACCGGACCTGCACCGCTGCGCCGGTATCATCCTGCATATCACCCGTTCAGGTGGCGTGGATGGTGGGATTACGGCACGGGTGCACTCGGTGATATCGGATGCCATTCCCTCGATCCGGTTTTCAGGGCTTTGAAACTGAAATATCCCACAAGTATCCGGGCGGTTTCAACAATTGTGAATGAGGACAGCTATCCCCTTGCTTCCATTATAAGATATGAATTCCCGGCCCGTGAGGACATGCCTCCCTTAAGCCTGACATGGTATGACGGCGGTATGAGACCCATACAGATCCCTGAAATGGGAGCAGGTATGAAGATGGGTTCGGGTGGTACACTCTATATAGGCGATAAGGGAAAGATACTCGATGACAAGATCCTTCCCCTTTTATCGAGAGAATCATATACACCACCGGTTCCCTATATCCCATCTTCTCCGGGACATGAAGACGAATGGATAAGTGCCTGCAAGGGAGGGGCAGCGGCGGGTTCTGATTTTGAATGGGCCGGACCCCTGACTGAAACAGTGCTGCTTGGCAATATAGCCCTTCGAAAGGAGCTGAAGGAGATCATGAGTGGGGAGTCTCTCAGGTTTGATCCGGAAAAATTCTGTTTTCCCGGTCTCCCTGAAGCGGATAAATTTCTTCATACGACATACCGCGAAGGCTGGTCGCTTTAAAATCTTTTCCGTGCGGATTCTTAAATTTGAAAAATATGAAACAAAACAGAAGAGAATTTATAACAAAAATTGCAGCAGCAGGTATGTCTCTGCCTTTTACAAAACTGCAATTGCCGGTTCAGGGAAATTCGCCTGCTGCAAGATTTCCGGTCAGATTATTTTCAAAGCCCCTGGACGATTATGATTTCAGTTTTATGTGTGAATGCCTTATGCGTTCAGGTATTGGAGGATTCGATCTGACCGTACGCCCGGGAGGCAAGGTGATTCCGGAGAAGGTGGAGGATGAGCTGCCGCGCCTCGCTGAAGAAGCTGGGAAATATAAGCTTGCCCTGGATATGATGGTCACTTCGATACTTTATCCCGATGAAGAGTTTACGGAAAGGATTCTTAAAACAGCTTCTGCGGCCGGAGTAAGCCATTACAGGCTCGGATGGGCAGAATATGAACCCG
>JAAYKX010000099.1 GCA_012522155.1 Bacteroidales bacterium | reverse complement strand
GTTTTACCACGTTCAATTGCCACACGCGAAGCCTTCATGAATGCCATGGCGCTCGATATAGCCATGGGAGGCTCAACAAACACCGTTCTGCATCTGCTGGCAATAGCCCGGGAAGCAGAAGTGGATTTCACAATGAAAGATATAGATGAACTTTCACGGCGTATACCAAATATCTGCAAAGTGGCACCCAGCTCAAGTTATCATGTTCAGGACGTTAACAGGGCCGGCGGGATAATGGCAATAATGGGTGAATTGGACAGAAGCAGGCTTATTGACACTTCAGTAAAACGGATTGACTACCCTTCGCTCAGGCAGGCACTTGATGACTGGGATATAACAGGGGGCAGTGTAATCCCCGAAGCAGACGAACTGTTCAGGAGCGCACCATCAATGATAAGAAACATAAAACTGGGATCCTATGAAGGAATGTACAAATCACTTGATAGTGACCGGGAAAAGGGATGTATACGTAGTGTACCCAATGCCTACAGCACAGACGGCGGTCTCGCGGTCTTATACGGAAATATTGCTGAAGACGGCTGTCTTGTAAAAACGGCGGGAGTTGACAGTGAGCTGCTTAAATTCAGGGGACCTGCAATTGTTTTTGAATCCCAGGAAGATGCGGTGGAAGGTATTCTGAACGGAACAGTGAAAGCGGGAGATGCAGTGGTGATCAGGTACGAAGGTCCGAAGGGAGGACCGGGAATGCAGGAAATGCTCTACCCCACTTCATTCCTCAAGTCAAGGGGACTCGGCAGGGAATGTGCGCTGCTTACCGATGGAAGATTTTCGGGAGGAACCTCGGGACTCTCGGTTGGACACGCATCTCCGGAAGCGGCAGCAGGAGGCGCAATTGCCGTAATAGAAAACGGAGATATGATAATGATTGACATACCCGGAAGGACAATTAATGTTGATCTCCCGGAAAAAGAAATAGAGTCGAGATTGAATAATGAATGTTCGCGGAAAGATGCAGCATTCATGCCCCGTGACAGGAACAGGCAAATATCTGCGGCACTTAAAGCCTACGCTTCAACAGTGAGCTCGGCAGATAAAGGTGCGGTGAGGATTGTCTGAAAAAACAAAATAGGCAATTAAAATATATTTCAGTTTAAAAGGACATAACTATGATGACTGACAAGGAAGTCCAGGTGACAATGGAAAAAATAAACAGAGTTGAAGAAATTTCCGGTGCAGAGGCTCTGCTGAGATGCCTTATCGAAGAAGGTGTTGATACCATTTTCGGATATCCGGGAGGAGCAATAATGCCAGTCTATGACAAGCTTATGGATTACGACGACAAGCTTAAGCATATCCTTACAAGGCACGAACAGGGCGCTGCTCATGCAGCACAGGCATATGCCATGGTGACAGGCAAGCCCGGGGTCTGCTTTGCAACATCGGGACCGGGAGCCACAAATCTTGTTACCGGGATAGCAAACGCTTATCTCGATTCCATTCCAATGATCCTTATCACCGCACAGGTTGTGTCGGGTCTGATAGGAACCGATGCCTTTCAGGAAACTGACATACTTGGCGTATCCATGCCCATAACAAAATGGAACTGCCAGATCAAAAACTCAGAGGACATACCCGGGGTGCTGGCAAAAGCTTTCTATATTGCCACTACGGGCAGGCCGGGACCGGTACTTATCGATATTGCCAAGGATGCACAGATTAACAATCTTCAGTTCAAATACCGGAAATGTAACTATCTCAGAAGTTACAACCCCCATGTTCCGCTTAACATGAAACCCATCGAGTCGGCAGCTGTAATGATAAACCATGCTGAAAAACCGCTGATCCTTGCCGGTCACGGTGTTCTTCTGGCAAAAGCAGAAAATGAGCTTCTTCAGTTTGCCGAAAAAACAGGAATACCGGTAGCGGTAACCCTGATGGGCCTTTCAGCATTCCCGTCAGGACACAGGCAGTATGCCGGTTTCCTGGGTATGCACGGAAATTATGCTCCCAACCTGATGACAAATGAAGCGGACCTGATCATTGCCATAGGAATGCGTTTTGCCGACCGCGTTACCGGAAACCTGAATGATTATGCAAAAAAGGCCAAGGTAATCCATATAGAGATCGACCAGGCTGAAATAAACAAAAATATACAGGTTGACATTGGAATACATAATGATGCAAAAATAGCCCTGCAGAACCTTATTCCCCTGGTCAGGGAAAACAGCTATGAGACCTGGATCAGGGAATTCAGAATACTGGACAATATTGAATATGACCGTGTTATTAAAGAGGAAACAAAACCGGCTTCAGGCCGCATGAAAATGGGAGAAGTCATAAGACTTGTTTCCGAAATGACAAACGGAAATGCCATAGTGGTTACCGATGTGGGTCAGAACCAGATGTCGGCAGCAAGGTATTACAGGTTCAGCGAACCCAATTCCTTTGTCACTTCAGGCGGAATGGGAACAATGGGTTTCGGACTGCCGGCTGCAATAGGCGCCAAAATAGGTCGTCCGGAAAAAGAAGTTATTGCATTCCTGGGAGACGGGGGTTTCCAGATGACAATACAGGAACTCGGAACCATTCTTCAGTATAAAATACCTGTAAAGGTGATCGTTCTGAATAATGAATTCCTCGGAATGGTCAGACAGTGGCAGGATATGTTCTTCGAAAAAAGATATGCCGCAACAGAAATGGTCAATCCCGATTTTATTGCAATTGCCGGAGCATACGGCATACCTGCAAAAAAGATCACGGAAAGAGAGGAGCTGGAGGATTCCCTGGGCGAAGTGCTTGCAGCGGAAGGTCCCTATGTTCTGGAAGTATTCATTGAAAAGGAAGGAAACGTATTGCCGATGATTGAGCCCGGTGCTTCAGTCTCGCAGGTGACACTTAATTACAAAGGATAATATATGAGGTCAGAGACCCGGCGAACTTCAGAAATGCCCTGTACATCAAAGGATGGATTAACGCCGCTGCGCAGGACACTCACGAAGAAACACGGGAAAATATGAAAAATTAAAATTTATGAAACAGGAATTTACCATATCGATCTTCAGCGAGAACCATATCGGCATTCTCAATCATATTACAATTATTCTGACCCGCAGACAGGTGAATATTGAAAGTTTAACTGCTTCCGAATCTGCCGTAAAAGGCGTTCACCTGCTTACCCTGGTGGTGGAACAGACACCTGATATGGTACGCAAGATTTCAAGGCAGATCGAAAAGCTGGTTGATGTACTGAAAGTGTTCGTACACACTTCCGACCAGATCATCTACCAGGAGATAGCCCTGTTCAAGGT
This sequence comes from Bacteroidales bacterium, assembly GCA_012522155.1. Lineage (GTDB taxonomy): Bacteria > Bacteroidota > Bacteroidia > Bacteroidales > VadinHA17 > LD21. The sequence continues at coordinate 1,583 of JAAYKX010000099.1, read as the reverse complement.
GTCCACCAAAAGAATAATGTCGGGAGACATACTGGAGAAGATTGTAAAACATTATAATGCACGAATACTGGTAGTGTCACCCGAATATATCGTAATTGAAAAGACAGGCCACAAGTCAGAGATAAGCAAACTGCTCGAAAAACTGGAGACATATGAAGTCCTTCAGTTTGCACGGTCAGGAAGAGTGGCAATAACAAAGCAGGTAAAGGAACTGACCCATTACCTGGAGGAACTTGAAGAGGCGAACCGGAAAAATTCCGGCGAGTCCGTCCTCAGCTAAGTGATAGGATAACTCTCCTGTCCCCGGCCGGGGTACAGAAGGGTTACTGCATAAATTTAAATAATAATTAAAAAATCTGGAAAAATGGCAAAAATTGATTTTGGAGGAGTCGTTGAAGATGTGGTTACAAGAGAAGAGTTTCCCTTGTCCAAAGCCCGTGAAGTACTTAAAAATGAAGTTATCGCAATAATAGGATATGGTGTTCAGGGACCGGCACAGGCACTGAACATGAGAGATAACGGAATAAATGTTATAATTGGTCAGGCACCCGAATTCAAGGCTGACTGGGATAAGGCAGTAAAGGACGGATTTGTTCCGGGCGAAACCCTGTTTCCTGTTGAGGAAGCAGCAGAAAAAGGAACTATCATCAAGTATCTTGTTTCGGATGCAGCCCAGCGTATATTATGGCCAAAGATCAAACCCCGCCTTAAAAAAGGTGATGCACTCTATTTCTCACACGGATTCTCCGTTACCTACAAGGAACAGACCGGTGTCATCCCCCCGGAAGATATTGACGTAATAATGGTTGCGCCAAAAGGTTCGGGCAGGAGTGTACGTCTGAACTTCCTTGCAGGAACAGGAATCAACTCAAGCTATTCCGTTTTCCAGGATTTCACGGGAAAAGCCGAAGAGCGTACCCTGGCACTGGGAATAGCCATAGGTTCCGGATACCTGTTCCCGACAACATTTGAAAATGAAGTTTACAGTGACCTGACGGGTGAACGCGGAGTACTCATGGGAGCCCTTGCAGGAATCATGGAAGCACAGTACGAGGTATTCAGGGAAAACGGACACAGTCCTTCCGAGGCTTTCAACGAAACGGTGGAAGAGCTTACCCAGAGCCTTATCCGCCTTGTAGACGAGAATGGAATGGACTGGATGTATTCAAACTGCAGTGCAACAGCCCAGAGAGGAGCCCTTGACTGGAAGCCAAAGTTCAGGGAAGTCACCCTGCCGGTATTCAGGGATCTTTACGAAAAAGTGAAATCAGGTGAGGAATGTGCCAGAGTGTTACAGTCAACCGGTGTTCCCAACTACAGGGAAATACTGAACGGCGAACTCAAAGAGATGGCTGACTCGGAATTATGGAAAGCAGGAGCAGCCGTGAGAAAATTACGGCCTGATACAAAATAGATAAACCAATATATCAAAATAATATATGACTGAAAGAGTAATCATTTTTGACACGACCCTGAGAGACGGGGAGCAGGTACCGGGTTGCCAGCTGAATACCATTGAGAAAATCCAGGTTGCCAAAGCCCTCGAGGAACTCGGGGTTGATGTGCTTGAAGCCGGCTTTCCG
>JAAYKX010000009.1 GCA_012522155.1 Bacteroidales bacterium | reverse complement strand
TGCTTTCAATAAATACGGGGAAACCGGATGTGCCTCGATGAAAGGCAGGATCAATCCGCAAATGTCGGTAATGACTGAAAAAGGTTTTTCAAAATACGAAGGAACCATTGCCTTTCCCGGGAAATAGATTGGTTGTGAAGTGTTTTCAGAATGTAACTTTAGAATACCGGACACGACTTAGCCGGGCATAGACCCGGTGGATCATGGCTGTAAATTTCTTTCAGGATGTATCTTTGACATACCGGACACAACTGATAAAAAAGGGGAATGGCCGGAACCCAGTTTTTGTAACTATTTCAGTTTTATACTCCTTTCATACAAGTCTTTCCAGTTATCAGCAGCTGCGGAAGCGGATTCTTTTATTGCCTTGTCATCTGCCTTGCGTTCCAGCTTACGGATGATGAGAGATCTGTCTGCCGACCGTGATCCCTTCCCATTTCCCGTATAATCAACCCAGGCAACAAACCTGTTGATTCTGTTGGGCATGATCTCGGGTGTACGGATGAAATTAATATCCTCATCCTTCAGCATGTAATTGTTATGGTCTTTTTCCCACACATCAACATAATGTATATATGGCCCCAGATGTGAGAATACAACAAAGCCCTGAGAATCAGTGTAGCCTTCCGAGGTCATGTTTCTCTCATCATTCCAGTCAGGAAGGGTCGGATATAATCTTACGCTTGCCCCCGGCACAAAATACTCATCAAAATATTCAACCACTTCTATTTCCAGAAGAGTCGGGGTTTTAACATCAATCCATGCAGAAGCCCTGTCGGAAAGACCTGAACCGGAATATACGGTGAGAATAACTTCAAAAGAACCTGTGCCGGTAAATATATGAACGGGATTCACTTCGTTCGATATGAATCCGTCACCAAAATCCCATTCATACTCAACAGCATTCTGTGATTTATTTTTAAAAAGTACATCCCGGCCCACTTCAGGTCTTGAACTGTCTACCGTAAAATGAGCTTCCGGAGTCCTTTCACATGCCAGAATAAAAACCGGCAGGATCACAAAGAGATAAACTATCTTTTTCATTGTCTTAAGTGTTGGTGCATGTGCTGTTAAAGTCAAATTATGTGCCATCTTTAATTGTCATAACAAACCTATGTTTATTTCCAATGGCTGATACCGTACAACAAGAATCTTTTAAATTATTATCAACACCGCATGATGCCACGGAACAAAGTCCGAAATAAAAAAAATTATAATTACCTTTGCACACTTCTTTAAAAGGCTACTGATTATGATCAAAATAACGTTTCCGGACGGAACTTCAAAAAAATACAGGAAAGGTATCACAAGTCTTGAAATAGCCGGAGAAATAAGTACCGGACTGGCAAAAGCCGTATATGCAGCCACAGTAAACGGTGAGCTCCGCGACCTTACGCAGCCGGTCAACAGTGACTCAACGCTCAGACTTCACAAATGGGAGGATGAAGAGGGCAGGCATGCCTTCTGGCATTCTTCAGCACATCTTATGGCTGAAGCCCTTGAATCATTGTATCCGGGTATTAAATTCGGTATCGGCCCTGCCATTGAAAACGGTTTTTATTATGACGTGGATCCGGGTGACGGTATATCCATCACCGATTCGGATTTGCCGGCTATAGAGAATAAGATGAAGGAACTGGCCGCGATGAATCTCACATACAAAAGAAAAGAAGTGAGCAAGGATGAGGCCATGGAGCTGTTCGCCAAAAAGGGCGATGAGTACAAAACCGAGCTTATCAGCGAACTCGAAGACGGTACGATCACCCTTTATTCAAACGGTAATTTCACTGATCTCTGCCGGGGGCCCCACCTCCCGTCCACCGAAGCTATCAGGGCCATTAAGCTTACAAGTATTGCAGGTGCCTACTGGAGAGGTGACGAAAAACGCAAAATGCTTACAAGAATTTATGGCATCACATTTCCCGACCGGAAACAGCTCAGGGAATATCTTGCTTTCCTGGAGGAAGCAAAAAAGAGAGATCACAGGCGCATAGGCAGGGAGCTGGAGCTTTTTACATTTTCCCCGAAAGTAGGACTGGGACTTCCTCTCTGGCTGCCCAGGGGTTCTGATGTAAGACAGAATCTTATAGATTACCTTACATCACTGCTCAGAAAAAACGGATATAAAATTGTTACCACACCCCATATCGGAAATGTAAATCTGTATAAACTCTCAGGACACTTTGAAAAATACAGGACAAGTTCATTTCAGCCGATATCAACTCCCGAGGAAGGTGAACAGTTCATGCTTAAACCGATGAATTGTCCGCACCATTGTGAAATTTATAATGCCACTCCTCATTCCTACAGGGAACTTCCGCTCAGGATGGCTGAATTTGGCACTGTACACAGATATGAACAAAGTGGTGAACTTCACGGACTTACAAGAGTAAGAAGTTTTACCCAGGATGACGCACACCACTTCTGCAGGCATGATCAGCTGAGGGAAGAATTCAAGAACATTATTGATCTTGTCCTCTATGTTTTTAAGATCCTTAATCTCAATGATTTTACAGCCCAGATCTCGCTCCGGGACCCGGAAGACAAGGATAAATATATCGGCTCTGATGAAAACTGGCAGAGAGCCGAGCAGGACATAATAGAAGCTGCAAGGGAAAAAAATCTGAAAACTGTTGTTGTTCCCGGGGAGGCAGCCTTTTACGGTCCCAAGCTGGATTTTATGGTGAAGGATGCATTGGGACGCAAATGGCAGCTGGGCACTATACAGGTCGATTACAATCTTCCGGAAAGATTTGACCTGACATACAATGGAAGTGATAACCAGAAACACCGCCCCGTACTTATACACCGGGCAATATTTGGATCACTCGAAAGGTTCGTGGCAGTTCTTATTGAAAACACTGCAGGAAAACTGCCTCTGTGGCTGTCTCCCGAAAAAGCGGTGATCCTCCCTATCAGCGAGAAATTCAATGAATATGCCTCAAATGTTTTGGAAATTCTAAATAATTCCGATATTTGCACACTGATTGACGACAGAAGCGAAAAGATCGGTAAAAAAATCAGGGATAATGAATTAAAGCGAATACCCTATCTCCTTATAATCGGTGAAAAAGAAGCTGAAAGCGGAACAGTATCCGTTCGGAGGCAGGGTCAGGGTGACAAGGGACTTATGAAGATTGAGGAATTTATCGATTTTATCAGCTCGGAGATCAGGAAGGAACTGGAGAACTGTTAAAGAACAGTGAAGAACTGATAAAATACAGTGAAAGACTGAAACAGTATTGAGAAGTAAAGGAAATTGAGTATTAACTAAAATCAGGAGGAAAGAGTTATAGCCATACCTGCCAGAAGATATCCCGGCAAAGCGCTGCGGCCGGCTCACAGAATTAACAACAAGATCACTGCCAAAGTGGTCAGGGTTGTCGGAGACGATATTGAAACAGAAATAATGAGTACTCAGGATGCCCTGAAACTGGCAGACGGAATGGAACTGGATCTTGTTGAGATCTCGCCCCATGCTGATCCTCCGGTGTGTAAGATCATTGATTATCAAAAGTTTCTTTATCAGCAAAAGAAGAAGCAGAAAGAGATCAAAGCCAAGGCTACACGAGTAATTGTCAAAGAAATAAGATTTGGTCCAAATACGGATGATCACGATTACAAATTCAAGCTCAGGCATGCAATCAAATTCCTTGAAGAAGGTGCAAAAGTGAGAGCATATGTCTTCTTCAAGGGAAGATCAATATTGTTCAAGGAACAGGGAGAATTACTCCTGCTTCGCTTTGCGAGTGACCTTGAAGAATACGGAAAGGTTGATCAGCTTCCAAAGCTCGAGGGCAAAAGAATGTTCATCTCCTTTTCACCCAAAAAGAAAAAAAAGATATAATAATATAACAGAACAATGCCAAAAATGAAAACAAATCCGGGAGCCAAGAAGAGATTCTCGTTTACCGGAACAGGAAAGATAAAGCGCAAACATGCATATAAAAGCCATATTCTTACAAAAAAGTCAACCAAGCGGAAAAGGAATCTTACGTATTCCGGTCAGGTAGACAAGGCAGATGAGAAAAATATCAAACTTTTACTGGCTAAAAAATAAGCTTTTCACTTTATCACCAAGCAACAGTATAAAATTAGAGCAGAGTATTAACCGATTGTTCAGCTGACAAGATCCCGTATAAGACGGGACGCTGACTTTCAAAAAATTGAATTATGCCACGATCAAAAAATGCAGTAGCATCAAGAGCCAGGAGAAAAAAGATACTCAGGCAGACGAAAGGAAATTACCTGGGAAGGAAAAATATGCTGACCGTTGCCAAGGGCACCCTGGATAAGGGTCTGGGTTATGCATACCGTGACAGGCGCAGGAAAAAAGGTGAATTCCGTTCATTGTGGATCCGCAGGATAAATGCAGGAGTCAGGCAGTATGATATGAGCTATTCCGAATTTATTGGAAAACTCAGTAAAAAGGGTATTGCCCTTAACAGGAAAACCCTTGCCGACCTGGCAATGAATCATCCCGACGCTTTCAGGGCCATCGTTGAAAAAGTAAAGCAATAGTAATTTAAAGATATGGAAATAAGGTTGTTTCACCATCCGTGTGAGGCAACCTTATCTTATTTTCATAAACATCCGGTTCAGGCGTACTTTCCTTAGTCCCCTTCCTTCCTTATTGAGCGACAGCCAGATAACCTTGGGCTTTCCGACAATATGATCTTCCGGTACAAAGCCCCACCATCTCGAATCAGCCGAATTGTGACGGTTATCCCCCATCATGAAATAATAATCCATTTTAAAAGTATAACTGTCTGATTCAATCCCGTTAATGTATATCCTGCCATTTTCGGTCCTCAGATCATTCTCTTCATAAACATCTATGATACGCTCATACAGACAAATATTTGAAGTATCAATTTTTACTTCCACTCCCTTGCGGGGAATCCAGAGTGGTCCGAAATTGTCCTCATTCCATGCGCGAACGGGATCATAGGGAAAGATCTGCGGAGCATACTCCCCTATCCTGGCAAAAACAGCTGTAGTACTTACAACATTTGAGAATCCTGAAATCGTTTCGGCATTACTTTTTGTGAGAGGAAGATAATAAGCAGAACCTGAAAGCATGTTCACATCCGACTTTGATATTCCGAGTCGTTCAAAAGCCCGGGGATTGATGGTTGTTCCATTGGTTCCAACAATATATGTTGTCTGCTGGGCTTTGTTTTCCTCAACAGCTTTCCCGTCAATATAAACTTCCCCCGAACGTATTTCGAGAGTATCTCCCGGCAAAGCCACGCACCTTTTTACATAATTATCCCTCCTGTCCACCGGCCTGTAAATAATTTCATACCTGTTATATATCTCTGTCCTGGCCGCAGAAAGATAATGTTCAAAGGGTCCGGATTCCCGGTTTCCGTAACTATCCCTGTCCTGCAGATCCCTTGCCGTACGCCTCACTATCTCATAATAGCTTGTGGCCTGGTCTTCAACCACTACCGTATCTCCTGCCGGAAAGTTGAACACAATAGGGTCATTGCGCTTCACATGACCCAGCCCGGCCAGCCTTTTATAGGGCCAGTACACAATGCCTGACCAGGATTTGCCTTTTGTCAAAGGCATGGTATGCTGGGTAAAAGGAAATGCCAGCGGCGTATTGGGCATCCTGGGCCCATAGGCAAGCTTGCTTACAAAGAGATGATCTCCGACAAGAAGTGATTTTTCCATTGAAGGAGTCGGTATCCTGTAATTCTGAAAAAGAAATATGTTGATAAGCGTGACCGCTATCACAGCAAATATTATTGCATCAAGCCATTCTATAAAGGCACTGTTCTTCCGGTCCCTCCTCTTCCAGAATGTCCAGTTCACTTTTTTCGTAACATAGATATCAAATATCACCGGTAATCCCAGAAGAAGCCAGAAATTGCCGATCCATACAACGACAAAAAGAAATATCAATGCTGCTATCACAAACATTATATATTTCTTCTGCAGGAATTTCTTCATTTCAAAATTCATTTAAGCGGGTAAAAGTATAAAATATATTCAGAATCCCAGAACATCACTCATGGTAAACACGCCTTTCCTGTTACTGATGAACTCAGCTGCAACAACTGCCCCGAGGGCAAGACCTTTCCTGTTCCTGGCCTCATGTCTCAGACTGATGGTATCAATATCCGAATCCCATTCAACAATATGAATTCCCGGAACAAGCCCTTCCCTGACCGATTTTACCGGTATCATACCATCTTTTCTCTGCTGATCCGGACACCATCCTGCTGCATATCCCGGATGACGCTCCGCTATTCCTTCTGCAAGGGCAATCGCCGTGCCGCTTGGAGCATCGAGCTTTTTTACATGATGTATCTCTTCAATGGATACGGTATACTCATTGTAATTCTTCATGTATCCTGCCAGCTCTGAACTGAGCCTGTAAAGCAGATTGACAGCTATGCTGAAATTGGATGAATGAAGGAAGGAGGTCCCGTTTTCAAGACACAGCTCCCTTGCCCTGTCATAATCCTTCAGCCAGCCTGTGGTTCCTGAAACAACAGGGATCTTCATCTTCAGACAGGCGGAAATATTTTTGAAAGCAGCCCCCGGTAAGGTAAACTCAATGACAACATCAGCTTTTTTCATTTTATCTGAATTCAGATCCGCTTTATTGTCCACATCAACGACAAGACTGATGGTATGTCCCCGTTTTTTGGCTGCCTCTTCAATCTCATGACCCATCCGGCCATAACCTACAAGTACAATATTCATATATTTAATTTTCCTGCGAAATTATTTATTTTCAGATATGTTCTCTATTATTAATCTGACAAAATTCTTAAAATGAAGTTAAAAAAGGCAGTTGAATGATTATTTTAATATATTTCCGGTCAAAACCAATATACTTATGAAACCCTT
>JAAYKX010000098.1 GCA_012522155.1 Bacteroidales bacterium | reverse complement strand
TATGGAGAATGTTATAAACGAGGGACATAAAATCCTGGTTTTCTCTTCTTTTGTTATGCATCTGAATCTATTTGAAAAAGCTCTCGCCTTTAAGAAAATTAAATATTCAATCCTGACCGGTGCGAGCACTAACAGGGAAAAGATAATAAACAGTTTTCAGGAAGATCCTGCAAACAAGGTTTTTCTGATCTCTCTCAAGGCCGGGGGTGTGGGACTGAACCTTACATCCGCAGATTATGTATTCATACTTGATCCCTGGTGGAACCCGGCTGCCGAACTGCAGGCTGTAAGCAGGGCTCACAGGATAGGCCAGGATAAGAATGTCTTCATTTACAGGTATATCTCCTCCGGTACCCTTGAGGAAAAGATCATAAAACTCCAGGAAAGAAAATCGAAACTTGCCGAAACCTTTGCAGCAACGACTAATCCCCTGGGAGTTATGGACATGGACGAGATCCTGGCCATAATAGAATGAACCACAAGGCACTGCCCTTATTCAGGTCCCCGTATTGCAACCGGCAGCTGAGAGTTTAATAAGCTTCGCGTTCAGTATAATGTGTATGAAGCAACTCGTGTGCAAGCTGACTGTTAGGCTCACCAAGGAATTCCTCGTATATGGCTATCACATCCGGGTTGTCATGTGACTTACGAAGTTCCATATGCTCATCCTCCGCATAAATTGCCACCATACGCTTTGTCCTGACCTCTTCATTAGTCGGTATGGGCTGCCCCCCGCCACCACGGCATCCGCCCGGACATGCCATAATTTCTATAAAATGGTACGGTGAGTTCCCGTCTCTCACCATCCTCATTAGTTTATTGGCATTGGTTAATCCATGTGCTATAGCAACTTTCAGCTCCGCCCCTTCAAGAAATTTCCAGTCGTCCGTACAGTTCTCAATCTTTATTGAAGCCTCCTTGATACCTTCCAGTCCACGGACCGGCATGATGTTGAGATTTTTGAACGGAACTTCTCTTCCGGTCACTATTTCATATGCAGTTCTCAGTGCAGCTTCCATAACACCACCGGTTGCACCGAATATTACACCGGCACCGGTTGATTCACCCATTATGGAATCATAATGGGATGGTTCAAGGTTCCGGAAATCTATACCTGCCTGTTTTACCATGATGGCAAGTTCGCGGGTTGTAAGAACAAAATCAATGTCCTTGTAGCCGCTTGATCTCATTTCCGGTCTGTCAGCTTCATATTTCTTTGCCGTGCACGGCATAATTGAAACCGATACTATTGATGAGGGATCCAGTTTTTTCTTTTGCGCAAAATAGGTTTTGGCAAGAGCACCGAACATCTGCTGGGGTGATTTGCAGGTTGACAGGTTATCAAGCATCTCCGGATATTTATGTTCAATGAATTTAATCCATCCCGGAGAACAGGAAGTGAACATCGGAAGGGCAGCTTTTTCATCACCCTCAACCAGTGTTTTCCTGAGTCTTGTCAGAAGCTCGGTACCTTCCTCCATGATTGTCAGGTCGGCACTGAAATCTGTATCCAACACGGAATCAAAGCCAAGCTGCCTCAGGGCAGTCACCATCTTTCCGGTCACCCTCTCTCCCGGATCATATCCCAGATCTTCACCAAGAGCAATTCTTACTGCCGGCGCAGTCTGCACTACAACATGCTTGTCAGGATCGTATATGGCATCCCATACCTGGTCAATATATGTTTTTTCAACCAGGGCACCGGTCGGGCAGCGGTTCACACACTGACCGCAGTTGGTACAAACCACGTGACTCATGGGTTTGTCGTGGAAAGAAGAGATTTTCTGATGCATCCCCTTGTTTGCAACTGCTATAGCTGAGATATGCTGCAATTCCGTACATGTCCTCACACATCTCTGACAGCGGATACATTTGCTGTCATCCTTGATGAATGAAGGAGAAGACCTGTCTATGACATACTGATGATCCTCAACCAGATCAAGGAAAATAGTATCTCCGAAGGCAAACTCGTTGGCCAGCGACTGAAGCTCACATTTCTGATTTCTGTAACATTTGGTACAGTCAGATCTGTGTTCGGAAAGAAGAAGCTCCACAATATGTTTTCTTGCATTTCTTACCTTTAGCGTGTTGGTATGTATGTCCATTCCTTCAGCCACAGGCATGGCGCATGCGGCGATAAGAGTCCGGGCTCCTGTCTGTTCTACCACACAGACCCTGCAGTTGCCGGCAACACACAGATCAGGATGATTACATAAGGTGGGTATATTTATATTAAGTTCCCGGGCAGCATCAAGAATAGTGGTTCCCGGCTCAACTGAAATCTTCTGGTTATTTATACTCAGATTTATCATTTTTTCGAAATGTTTGGTTATTAATAAATGATCTCTTCCCTGAAATTCTCTACAATTGTCTTGAAGGCGTTTCCGACAGACTGTCCCAGTCCGCATTTTGAAGCCACCTTCATGGTATCGGCAAGCTTCACCAGTTCATTCAGATAGATTGATTTTACCTCGCCCTTTTTAACTTTCTGAACACCTTTCAGCAATTGCTGGCATCCAACCCTGCAGGGAGTACATTGTCCGCAGGATTCTTCAGCAAAGAAATCCAGATAGTTATGAAGGACATTGTACATTGATCTCGAGCTGTTGAAAAGTTTCATTGATCCCCCGGTAGGTACACCTTCAAAGCCGATTATTGTATCTTCAAAACGTTTTCTTGGTACACAGAATCCGGACGCGCCTCCCACCTGGACAGCCTTGGTGTCACCGTCACCGAATTCATTGACAAAAGCCTGAACAGTCATTCCAAGCTCAAGCTCAAAAATCCCGGGGCTGGGAGTATCCCCTGAAATTGAAAAGACCTTTGATCCTCTTGAATCCTTGGTGCCCAACTGGCTGTATGATTCAGGACCATGCTTTATAACCATCAGGGCCGTTACAAGTGTTTCAACATTATTAATCGATGTCGGCCTGTAAAATACTCCCGATTTTGTAGGATAGGGAGGCTTGTTCCTGGGTTCCCCCCGGAAACCTTCAATTGATTCAAAAAGGGCACTTTCCTCACCGCATATATAGGCTCCGCTGCCCATCCGGTAACTGATACTGAAATCATATCCTATCTCCCCTATCAGTTTGTGAAATTTTACAAGCTCTTCCAGAAGCTGGGGAAGCAGAAACTTATATTCTCCCCTGAGATAGACTATTCCGCTTCTGGCCCCTACAGCCTTGGCTGCAAGTACCATTCCCCCATAAACCTTGTAAGCCACCCTGTCGAGTATTTCACGGTCTTTAAAGGTACCGGGCTCACCTTCATCAGCATTGCATACTATATATTTATCTGTATCCTCTTCAGCGGCAGCATATTTCCATTTTAAACCTGTTGGGAAGCCTGCGCCTCCGCGGCCCTTGAGTCCTGAATCAAGTACTTTCTGAATAATTTCTGCCTGGGGCATGTTATAGGCAGCTGTCAATACTTCTTTCAGATCTATCTCTTCAAAAATGAGATCAACCTTGTTTAATCCTCTTTTTTCCATAGTCTCGGGATATTATTTTTTTTGCATGTAACTCTTGATTATCTCCACTACTTTTTCCGGCGTAAGCTCAGTATAAGGAATTTCATTGATGAGCATCGCCGGTGCTTTATGACACCAGCCGATACAATTGCTTTCAAGCAGACTGAACTGCCTGTCGACTGTCATTTCTCCTACTTTTATCTTAAGCATATCCTCAAGGGTCTGAAGTATTTCATTCTTCCCTTTCATTGCACAGGTAATAGTCTTGCACACCCTGATAACATATCTCCCCCTCTCCTTCGTGTCAAGAAAGGTGTAAAAAGAAGCTGTGCCGTAAACTTCAGCAGCCGATATGTCCAGCTCATTTGCAATTTCAACCATCGCTTCATCAGAAAGATAACTATGCTGATCAACCACACCCTGCAGTATGGGCATAAGACTCTCCCTTGATTTACCGTGCTTTTCGGATAATTCCTTAACAAGATTACCCAATTGATACATTTCCAATCGTTTTAAATAAAAATTAATATCTTTTATCGTAACATTTACCTGTTCCCTAGGTGCTGTGAATTTAATAACAATACTTATATAAAAACAATATTATTGTCATAGTTAATAATTTATAATTAGTATAAAAAAGGATTAATGATGCCAACGCGTTGATTATACAGGATATGACTTCATTTTTGCCATCCCGGGCAATGTTTAAAAAATCCTGTAACAAGCTGTTATTTCTTTGTTTTGTCAAGAAAACCGCCATGCAGGAACAGAACTGAAAATACTCCCTTTTTTGAAGCTTAAAATTTTTATTTTTATCGGGAGCCTGCTTTCATGGTTATGAATTTTTTCATATCCTTTTGTGCGTTTGTATCATGAAGGTTTCATATATTGTAAGAGATATTACAGAAATAATTTAAAAATCAATTTACAGGAGGTACATTATGGCTGTAGAATTTCTTTGCAAGGTATGCAGGGGCCATCTCAAAGTAAAGACTTCAATAATCCTGACTGCTACCAATCTTAAAAACCGCTCGGAAAAGGGTCTGGTTTTCCTTGACCCCGAGATCGGGAACTATACACATACCACCCATCCATCATTTCAGATAAAGGAAGGGGATGAATACATTTTTACCTGTCCCGTCTGCAATGCACAGCTTAACAGCATGAAATACCTGCATCTTGTAAGGATACTGATGAAGGATGAGGAAGGAAAAGAATCCAGCATTTATTTTTCAGGAATAGGCGGAGAGAAATGTACATACAAGATCAGGGATGACAGGGTGGAAATGAGGACAGGTCCTGATGCCGTAATCTATAATAAATATTTTGATGTTCCCGAAGAGGACAGGAAATATCTGTGATCCCGGGTATTTTTCACTTATCACTAAATAATAAATTCTATTTTTGTTACCATTAATAAATAAATGGAATAACTTTTATCATGAGTATTGATGTAAACAAACTGGCAGCCGACAATATAAGGATACTCTCCATGGCTATGGTTGAAAGGGCAAAATCAGGTCACCCCGGAGGAGCAATGGGGGGAGCTGATTTTATACACATTCTTTTTTCCGAATTTCTCAGATTCGACCCCGGAGATCCTTCCTGGATAAACCGCGACAGATTCTTTCTGGATCCCGGCCACATGTCTCCCATGCTCTATTCTGTACTGACCCTTACAGGCCTTTTCAGTATCAGCGATCTCAAAGAGTTTCGCCAGTGGGGCAGCCCGGCACCGGGGCATCCGGAACTGGATGTCGCCAGGGGTATTGAAAATACTTCAGGTCCTCTGGGACAGGGACATACAATGGCTGTAGGCGCCGCTATTGCGGAAAGGTTCCTGGCTGCAAGATTTGGTGAGCTTTTCTCCCATAAAACCTTTGCTTTTATATCCGACGGGGGTATTCAGGAAGAAATATCCCAGGGTGCAGGACGGCTGGCCGGTCATCTTGGTCTGAACAATCTGATAATGTTCTACGATTCCAACGATATTCAGCTTTCCACCGAAACCAGTGCGGTATCTACGGAAGATACTGCCGCCAAATATATGGCCTGGGGCTGGGAAGTTGTTACCATAGACGGGAATGATCACGATCAGATAAGAAAGGCACTCTCCCGGGCCATGGAATCAGAAGACAAGCCTTTTCTTATCATAGGAAAAACCATCATGGGCAAAGGTCTGATTGATGACAGGGGAAATAGTTTTGAAAAGAAAATTTCCACGCACGGAATGCCGGTAAGTAATGCCGGGGCATCTTTTGAAAAATCCCTGGCAGCCCTTGGAGGTGATCTGTCTGATCCCTTTGTAATATTTCCTGCGGTAAAGGAGCATTATGCCGGAGTGACTGATGAAAAACGGAGATATGCACATACCTGGAAAAGAAAAAAGGAAGAATGGGCAAAAGAAAACATTGATTCCGAAAGTAAACTAAAACTGTTTTATTCGGGTGAAATACCGGCCATAGATTTTGAATCCATCCCCCTGAAAGAGGGAGCAGCAACCAGGGCAGCTTCAGCAGAAGTTTTCGGAATACTGGCAAATACTATTGAAAACATGGTAGTTGCATCAGCTGATCTTTCAAACTCCGATAAAACCGATGGTTTCCTGAAAAATACAAAAGCCTTTGTCAGGGGAGACTTCAGTGGTGCATTTCTTCAGACCGGTGTATCGGAACTGACAATGGCTGCTGTCATGACCGGAATGGCGCTCCATGGCGGTGTCATTCCTGCCTGCGGAACATTCTTCGTATTTTCCGATTATATGAAACCGGCAATAAGACTTGCATGCCTGATGGGATTACCGGTACGGTTTATCTGGACCCATGATGCTTTCAGGGTCGGGGAAGACGGCCCCACACACCAGCCTGTTGAACAGGAAGCCCAGATTCGGCTTATGGAACATCTTAAAAATCATCAGGGCATGAACAGTATGCTTGTACTCAGACCTGCTGATGCACAGGAGACAAATGTTGCCTGGAAAATGGCACTTGAAAATAAAAAAACACCAACAGCCCTGATACTGTCAAGACAGAATATAAAAGACCTTCCCTCTTCAGGCGGCAACAGGTACAGGGATGCTCTTCAGATGAAAAAAGGAGCCTATACGGTATCGGACTGTCAGGGTAAACCGGATATAGTACTTGTTGCCAGCGGTTCAGAAGTGGCAACCCTGGTTGAAGGCGGGGAACTTCTGAAGAAGGACGGACTCAAAATACGAATTGTATCAGCACCTTCTGAGGGTTTGTTCAGAAATCAGGAGGAAGCCTACAGGGAGTCTGTCATTCCCGGTGATGTGCCCGTCTTCGGGCTTACGGCAGGCTTATCCGTTACCTTACAGGGACTTGTCGGTACAAATGGAAAGATCTGGGGCATGAACTCCTTCGGATATTCTGCACCCTATAAAGTACTTGATGAAAAACTGGGATTTACTGCTGAAAATGTCTACCGTCAGGTAAAAGATTACCTGGCTCAGTATAAAAAGTAAACATTAATATCTTTCATAAAAAGGCCGCCTCATCAGCGGCTTTTTCTATTTATGCAAATTCCTTTTGCTGTCTGCGGATTTTATAGTAAATTCGATTGTGATTTTCAAGTCAGCAACTTCAAGCACAGTCATGTATTATGAAAAAAATCCTGTTCATTTCAGTCCTGATGCTTGCCGTAAGCATCACCTCCTCGTTCAGCCAGACCGATTCAATCAGAAAGGAATATGCCGTCAGGGATACAATCAGCGAAAACATCATCCTGTTCGACAGTGATGAACTGCTGGATATTGAACTCAGCTTCAACATTACACAATACAAAAGGAAAAGGGACAAAAAAGAATACCTTGATGCAAGCCTGACTTACCATATCGGTCCGGATGATTCAATTACCAAACACCTCAAAGTCAGGCCCCGTGGTGTATCACGACTGACAATATGTGATTTTCCTCCCCTGTTGCTTAATTTTAAAAAGAACGATGCCGTACCGGGGGAGTTCAGTAAGGCGGATAAAATAAAAATGGTGACCCACTGCAGTCCCGGCGGTGAGGATAATCTGCTCAGGGAATTTCTGGTATACAAGATATATAATGTGCTCACGGAATATAGTTTCAGGGTGAGATTGCTGAGAGTGAGTTATGTTAACAGCATAAAACCGGACAGAAAAGCAGTAAGGGAATTCGCCTTTATAATTGAACCCGTTAAATCCCTTGGAGATCGGACAAATTCAGAGGAAGTTGAAACCGCCCATGTTACCCAGCTTCATATCAAGCGGGAAATCATGGACAGAATGGCTATTTTCAATTACATGATAGGAAACACTGACTGGTCGGTACCAACAAGGCACAACACACTTATAATGACAGAAGGCAGTTACGGGGGACTGGGATCAGCTCTAATAATTCCCTATGATTTCGATTATGCCGGAGTGGTAAATGCCCATTATGCTGTCCCCTTTGAAGGACTGGGCCTGGAATCTGTGCGCCAGCGCAGATATCTTGGCGTCTGCAGAACGGAAGAGGAATTCAGTGAGGCACTGGATGAATTCATGGAAAAAAAGGAAGAAATATACAGGGTGATCAACGATTTTCCATATCTTAGCGGAAAATCAAAAAAAGATATGGTTAACTATCTTGAAGGCTTTTACAGGAGCATTGACAAACGCAAAAGCATTATCAATGCCCTGAAAAAAGACTGCATCAGGATGTGAACCATTAGTCCCGGCGGCCTATGTCATTTGAATCAATAGCCTTTGAAAATACTCTTCCTGGTATTATGCTCAGGTTTTCTGTTAACCTGCTGATTCTTTTTATTCTGATAAGATTTATATATTACCGTTTTACGAAAAAAGAAGAGTATGTATTCTCTCTTTTTATGATGGGTATAATAATTTTTCTCCTGTCTTCATTGCTGGGAACGGTTAATATACAGCTGGGCATGGCCCTTGGCCTCTTTGCTATTTTTGCAATACTCCGGTTCAGAACAGTCAACTACTCGGTAAAAGACATGACTTATGTATTTACTGTGATCGGAGTCTCCATTATCAATTCACAGGCAAATATTCCACCCCCTGTCATTGGGGCCATTACCGTAAACGGTATAATATTGATATCTGCTGTAGTACTGGAATTATTCCTTAAAAAACGGGCATTATCGCAGATCCTTATAAGCTTTGACAAGCCGGAACTTCTGCATCCCGGACAACGTAAACAACTGCTGGAGGAATTATCAGTGCGGACAGGTCAGAAAATTGTAAAAATTTCCATCAAAAAAATTGATTTCACCAGGAACATGGTTGACCTGGAAGCCTACTACCCCGACGAGTCAACAGATTGAATTACAGCAATTTTCAACAATAAATATTCTAAGCCCCTTTTTATTCTTTTTTGATTAGTTTTGCAGTCTGTTTCATATTATTATGCAATACGATATTCAGGAAGGAATAAAAGGTCTCATTTTTGATCTTGACGGCACACTTGCCGACACCATGCCTTATCATTTTCAGGGATGGAAGAAGGCATGTAAAAAATATGGTGTGGCGATCGACAACAATTTTCTGCGAAAGCATACAGGAAGCCCCAGCTGGATAGTTGCCAGGGAGGTATTGAATCTTTACGGTCTTAACGACAGGGTGACCGTTCAGGAAATAATGAATGAAAAGCACAGGGAATTTTTCAGACTTCAGCATCTTGTAAAACCAATCACCCCGGTAACTGATATCGTTAAAAAATATTATGGAATACTGCCCATGGCTGTTGGAACGGGCGGGCACAGGGAAGCAGTTGAACGCACACTTAAGATAACCGGCCTGACAGAATATTTTGACATTGTAGTAACTGCCAATGATGTAAATGCATTCAAACCCGATCCTGAAACATTTTTGAAATGTGCTGAACTGATGAATGTCAGTCCCGGGGATATAGAGGTGTTTGAAGATGGGGAACTAGGTATTCAGGCAGCTCACAGTGCAGGAATGAAAGTGACCGATGTACGTTCCTGGTACGATTCAGACTGGTAATCCCGGACCGGCAGCTTATTCATGCAGAAAATTCAAATCCTTTTCCTATTTTAGGGAAATAAACTTGTTCCCGTTTTCCTGAACAATAAAAATTTTCATCGCTGTTTGTCAGGACTACAGCCCTTGAAATCATATGTTCAGTTCAGGAACGGTAATTATTAATCCTAAAAATAATTTTATGAAACTTGATCGCAGACATTTTTTGAAATTAAGCGGCATTGCCGGAGCAGGTATTGCCGGTGCCGGCATTTTGCAGTCATGCACATCCGGCAACGGGGAAAAAGCAGTCAGCTCCCTGGATCTGATAAAGGAGCAGGCTTTGGCAAAACATCCCCGGAAATTCAATATGTGTGGTTATGCCGCAGCGGAAATGGATGTGGTGAGAACCGCATTTATCGGTCTGAGAAGGGGCAGCACTCATCTGAACAGTGTAAGCCTCCTGGAAGGTGTTGAAATAAAGGCATTATGCGACCTCGTACCTGAAGTCGCTGACAATGCAATGAGAAGGATTGAACATACGGGATTCACACCGGACATATATACCGGAGATCCTGAAGCCTGGAAAAAAATGTGTGAAAGGGATGATATAGATCTGGTTTATATTTCCACACCATGGGACATGCATACGCCAATGGCAGTTTATGCCATGGAACAGGGCAAGCATGTATGCGTTGAGGTCCCTGCCGCAGTTACGATGGAAGAATGCTGGCAGCTGGTGGAAGTATCGGAATCAACCCGAAGACATTGTATGATGCTTGAAAACTGTTGTTATGATTTTTTCGAGATCCTTACACTGAATATGGCAAGGCAGGGATTTTTTGGGGAAATAGTACATGGCGAAGGTGCCTACATACATACTTTGCTTGACTCCAATTTCTCCAAAAACGGTTACTGGGACATGTGGCGCCTGAGGGAAAACAGCAGCCGCCGGGGAAACCTCTATCCCACTCACGGCCTCGGACCAATATGCCAGATAATGGATATTAACCGGGGTGACAAAATGGAATATCTTACAGCAACAATGAGTAATGATTTCCAGATGAATGAAACTGCCAGAAAGCTTGCGGCAAACGATGATTTTTACAATGAGTTTGTGGACCGGCCATACCGTGGCAATATGACAACCTGTACAATAAGGACAAACAGAGGCAGGACAATCATGTTACAGCATGATATCACTTCGCCCAATGTTTATTCCAGGATACATAAAGTAAGCGGGACTTCCGGTGCAGCACTTAAATACCCGCTGCCTGGCAGGATCTCCGCCGGACATGAGCGCTGGCTCAATGAAGAAGAATACAGGGAGCTTGAAGAAAAATACACTCCGGAAATAATTCTCAGGATAGGTGAAATGGCCAAACAAGTTGGAGGTCACGGAGGAATGGATTTCCTGATGAACTGGAGGCTTATCGACAGTCTCCGCAACGGCCTGCCACTGGATCAGGATGTATATGATGCCGCACTATGGAGTGCCATCGGTCCCTTAAGTGAATGGTCCATAGGCAACAGATCCAATTCCATTGATGTTCCTGACTTCACAAACGGAGCCTGGACAACCAACAGGCCTGTGGACCTGCTGCTCGAACAGGGTGGCAATACAAAAGTTATACGATCCGCTGCTCCGGCAAGACAGAGCCCCCAGCCGGTACTGGACTGACTGGCTTTCTGCCCGGCGTAAATAGCTAAACCAGTATCTTTGTCTGAAGATTGGTAATACTGGTCTGAATATCCCTGAAAGGATCATTGTCACGGCTCAGATCCTGTTCTACTATCATATATTTCATTCCGGCAGTTTCACTTGCTGCCAGGATCCTTTTGAAATCGATCACCCCGGCACCGACCGGCGCAAAATCCCGGACTCCGTCGGTTGTAAAAAAGGGCGGTTCTTCGGTGAACATATCCTTCATGTGAAACAATTCAAACCTGCCCGGATACCTGTTAATGATCTCCACCGGATCCTGACCCGCCTTGATTGTCCAGAAGATATCAATCTCCATGGTAACAAGATCTTTATCCAGTTCAGCCATGAAAACGTCAAAATAGGGTATCATTCCCTCAACAGTATCAAATTCAAAATTATGGTTATGATATCCGAATTTGATGCCATAATCTTTCATTATCTGACCTACCTGGTTCCAGTCAGCTGCCATCTTCTGATAACTAGCTATCGTTGTACGGGCTTCTTCCACCACCCAGGGCTGAATACAGTATCTGACTTCAAGCCTGGCATGATCTTCTGCCATCTTTGTCGCATTTTCAAGAGTAATACCCTCCGCTTCAACCTGGGTATGACTACTTAATATTTCCATTCCAAGGTCATTGACCAGCTTTTTGAATTCGGCAGGTTCATAACCATAGAATCTGCCATCAGCATAACCGGCCAGTTCAAGATATTTATAACCCGTATCCGCAACTCTTTTCAGCGATCCTGCCGGATCAGCCATCATGGCATCACGGATCGTGTAAAGCTGAATGCCTATCCCCGGGAGAAGCTGCTTTTTGCATGAATAGTTCGAAAGCACCACGGCGCCAAGTGTTCCTGCAGCAGCCAGTTTCATGAAATCTCTTCTAGAATGTAAGTTTCCCATGATTTAAATTATTTATAGATTTGATTTATAGTGTCAGTCCTCAATAAAGTAATAAAAATAATACATTACTGTTAAATAACTTAGTACTGTCACTGATTTTTTTTAATATTTTCGTTTAATTCCGGTCTATGCCGCAACCAGACAAGCAGCAAAAGCAATTTGAAGTAAAAAGTCACAAACAACAAAACATGAACCGGATTGTGATCACATCCGACGGATCCCACACCATCTGTGTTACCGGCCTGAATGAACACTACCATTCGATACACGGGGCAGTACAGGAATCGGAATTCATATTTATAAAAAACGGCTTTGATACATACGGCTCCGGTACTGTCAGAATACTTGAAATAGGTTTCGGAACGGGACTGAACGCATTACTTACAGCCCGGAGGACATTAACTCAGACAAAAAAGGTATTTTACACTTCCCTGGAAAAGTATCCGCTTGGACCGGAAATCATTCATAAGCTGAATCATCATACTTTTGCCGGCAGTCGGGGAAAAGAACTGTTTGAAAAAATCCATTCTTCTGAATGGGGAATGATGACAGACCTTCTGCCCCGCTTCAGTCTTTTAAAAATAAAAGGAGACCTTGTAAGCGCCGAAATTCACGGTGAATATGATCTCATATATTTTGATGCCTTTGGTCCGGACAAACAACCGGAAATGTGGACCGGAAACATTATAAAAAAGATCTCAGGAGTAACAAAACCCGGAGGCCTCTTTATAACCTACTCATCCAAAGGTGAAGTCAGAAGACTTCTTAATGAATCCGGATTTTCTGCAACACTGGTTCCGGGACCTCCCGGAAAGAGACATATAATTAGAGCAATAAAAAACTGAAAAAAAAAATCAAGCCCTTTTTTACAATACCCAAAGTATTATCTTTGCCAGAATCTAATTAAACCATTTAAAATGAAACCCGCATGACTGATTTCAGACGCAAACACACAACAAATATAAATTTTAACAGCTTTTGCGGGCCTGATCAGATCAGCCATGTACGGTTCCACCATCCCATTAAAACTATATTATGATGAAACTCAGAGGATTTCTTATCCAGGTATTATTAATTTCCATACTGATGGCATCGTGTGGTAAAAGTTCTGTCAGCAGCTCAAAAATCAAAACAAGGGAAGACTCCCTTTCATACGCTTTCGGCATAGTAAATTACAATGCCCTGCTGTATGACAGCCTGAAACTGAATCCGATGATAGTGGCTAAAGCCATGATTGACGGTGAGAAGGGCAAACCGGCCATGTCAGATGAATCAGCAAGAGGATATATAATGATGTTTTTAAATCAACGAGAAACAGAAACTATGGCAAAACGAGCAGAACAAAACAAGGAAATATACAAGGTATATATTGCCGAAAATGAAGCTTTCCTTGCAAAAAACAAGGAAAAGACAGGAGTCATTATCACTCCCAGTGGTTTACAGTATGAAGTTGTTAAAATGGGTACAGGACCCAAACCCACAACGGATAATGAAGTTAAAGTACATTACACTGGAACACTGATCGACGGAACTGAATTTGACTCATCCCATAAAAGAGGTCAGCCCGCACAATTCATGGTATCGGGTGTTATTCCCGGATGGACCGAGGCATTACAGCTGATGCCGGTAGGCTCAAAATTCAGGCTCTACCTGCCTGAGGATATCGCCTATGGTGCAAATGGTGCAGGAGAAATTATCCAGCCGTTCTCAACCCTCATCTTTGATGTGGAGCTTCTGGAAATAACAAGATAAAACAGAGCTGAACGGAACCGGACAGAACGGAACCAAAGAGAACCGGGCAAAACTCAGCAGAGCAAAACTCAGCAGAGCAAAACGCAACGGAGCAGAACCGGGCAGAGCGGAACCGAACTGGACGAAACAGATATATTCAATAAAAAAACAGGACATGGCATTTGAACTTAGTGGAAAGATAATCGACATATCGCCCATAAACCAGATAAGTGACAAATTCCGCAAACGTGAATTTGTTATAGAAAGAAAAGAGACAGGCGGCTCAGCTCTCTTTGTTGACTATATAAAGTTTCAGCTGGTACAGGACAAATGCGATCTCATTAACGAATCATTTATGAATGAGGAAGTCAGAATCCTCTTCAACATAAAGGCAAACAGATGGGAAAGGGATGGAAAAGTAAACTACTTTACCAATCTCGACGCCTGGAAAATCGACAGGATATCTTCACAAGGCAGGGATCCGGAACCGGAAGATCAGCCACCAATGGAAGATCTGCCACCCGAAATTGAAGATCTGAGCGATCTGCCTTTTTAAAACCCGTAAGACTGAAACAATGTTTCAGTCTTTTTTTTGATATATTTACAGCCTGTGACCTGACGGCAGCACTCATATTCTGAATCCTGAAAACATAATTCAATACAAAAGTTTACAATAACTAAATTTTAAATAATTATTATATGATCCTTTTCTTCAAAACAGATACAGGCAAAATAATTGCAGCGGAAATATCGGAAAAACTATCAGAAAATGATCTCTCAAAACTTAAGTGGCTTTTTGGAAATGCCGGATTCACCGGACAGAAAAGCATTAAAGGCCGTTTCAGTGGACCCAGGAAGGATCTGATCACACCCTGGAGTACCAATGCCGTGGAAATCACCAGGATCATAGGTATTAAAGGAATAAAGAGAATAGAGGAATTAAGGCCCCTGTCAGACAAATCTGACTGGGATCCCATGCTTCAGTCGGTCTATGATAATCCGGATCAGGGACTATTTGATATTGATAAAACCCGGGACCCTGTCAGGTTCATAGATAATATTCCTGACTATAATATTACTGAAGGTCTGGCTTTAAGTGAGGATGAAACCGGATATCTCGAAAAACTAAGTCAGAAAATCGGACGATTGCTAACAGACAGTGAAATTTTTGCATTTTCCCAGATCAATTCAGACCATTGCCGTCATAAAATTTTCAACGCTACTTTTGTAATCGATGGCAGGAAAATGGAAAATACACTCTTTCAGTTGATAAAACTGACAACAAAAACAAATCCCAACCGGGTGGTGTCAGCTTACAAGGACAATTGTGCTTTTATTGAAGGACCTGTAATTGAACAGTTTGCCCCGTGCACCCAGGACAAGCCCGATTATTACAATATGAGAAGCTACCAGTCAGTACTGTCATTGAAAGCCGAAACACATAATTTTCCGACAACTGTTGAAGCATACAACGGTGGCGCAACAGGAACCGGTGGGGAGATACGGGACCGTATGGCGGGGGGAAGGGCTGCCTTTCCGGTAGCCGGGACAGCTGTTTATATGACATCATATCCCAGGATTGATGACAGAAGCCGTCAGTGGGAAGAAAAAATAAAGGAACGTCCGTGGCTTTATCAGACACCCGCTGAAATACTGATCAGGGCATCCAACGGGGCAGGCAATTACGGAAACAAATTCGGCCAGCCTCTTATCTGCGGTTCAGTACTGACTTTTGAACACTCCGAGGATCTCAGGCTGTATGGTTATGACAAGGTGGTCATGCTGGCAGGCGGAATAGGTACCGGCAAAAAAGCTGCAAGCCTGAAAAAGACTCCCTCAAAAGATGACCTTATCATTCTCATCGGAGGTGACAACTACAGGATAGGAATGGGAGGAGGTGCAGTTTCTTCAGTGGATACAGGCAAATATGACAGTTCAATTGAACTGAATGCGGTGCAGCGCGCCAATCCCGAAATGCAGAAAAGGGTATACAATACAATAAGGGCACTGGCTGAAATGGACAATAATCCGGTTATTTCCATCCATGACCATGGAGCCGGAGGTCATCTTAACTGCCTGTCGGAACTGGTGGAAGATACAGGAGGAATTATTGACACAGCAAAGCTGCCCGTTGGTGATCCGACTCTTTCGGAAAAGGAGATTATCGGAAATGAATCACAGGAACGAATGGCCCTTGTGCTGAAAGAAAAGTCAATGAAAACACTTCGTGATATTGCTGAGAGAGAAAGGGCTCCGTTTTATATCATAGGTAAAATAACAGCAGACAAACAGTTTACCCTATATAATTCCGTCACCGGCGAAAAGCCCGTGGATCTGAAAATTGAATGGCTTTTAGACAACCCGCTGGAAACTATAATGCAAGACAATTCAGAAAAGCTGTCCCACAGAAAAGTCAGCTATAACGGGGAAAAGCTGGGCGATTATCTCCGCATGGTACTGAGTATTGAAGAAGTCGCCTGCAAAGACTGGCTTACAAATAAAGTAGACAGGTCGGTTACCGGACTGGTAGCCAGGCAGCAATGTGCCGGCCCCCTGCAACTGCCGCTTAACGATCTCGGAGCCATATCACTGGACTATACCGGAAAAGCAGGTATGGCGGTTTCGGTCGGACATGCTCCCGGAGCCGGACTCATAGATCCTGAAGCAGGATCAGTCCTTTCTGTTGCAGAAGCACTTACCAACATAATCTGGGCTCCCCTCGTCAACGGATTGAAAAGCATTTCACTCTCTGCAAACTGGATGTGGCCTTCCGGAAACAAAGGTGAAGATGCACGGCTTTATAAAGCCGTAAAAGCTGTTAGCGACTTTGCAATATCGCTGGGAATCAACATTCCCACAGGAAAGGACAGTCTGTCAATGACTCAGAAATATACTGACCGGATGGTATATTCACCCGGGACAGTGATAATATCGGCAACAGGTGAAGTAAAAAACATAAACAGGATTGTCGGACCTGTTATCGTGAATGATCCGTATACCAGTCTTCTTTACCTGGATATGAGCCGCGACAAATTCAAAACCGGGGGAAGCAGTTTTGCACAGGTGCTGAACATGCTGGGAAACGAAACACCCACGGTGAAGGATGCGGAATATTTTGCACTGGTTTTTGACACGGTACAGCATCTGATAATGAATGACATGATCATTTCAGGCCACGACATTTCTGCCGGAGGAATAATCACAACTCTTCTTGAGATGTGTTTTTCCAATAACGAGGGAGGTCTGGATATCGATCTTTCTGCAATACACGAAAGCGATACGGTAAAACTTCTTTTCAGCCAGAACCCGGGAATTGTCATCCAGGTAAGGGACATAAACGATGTAGCGGATCTATTGATTGAAAATGGCATTTCATATTTTGAGATAGGCCATCCGGTCAGGGAAAGAACACTGTCACTCACCAACGGCCGCTTTTCTGAAATATTCCAGATTGATGAACTGCGCGATCTCTGGTTCAGAACTTCATATCTTCTGGACAGCCGTCAGACTGACCCTGATCTGGCACGTGAAAGATTCCTTAACTATTCCGGTCATGTACTACAATATAATCTGAAGGGGTTCAGGGGAAGCTGCAGGTCGCTCGGTATTTCACCCTCTCGAAGGAAAAGAAGCGGTATCAGGGCCGCTGTCCTAAGGGAAAAAGGAACTAACGGTGACAGGGAAATGGCTTATGCTCTTTATCTTGCAGGCTTTGATGTCAGGGATGTTCACATGACGGATCTCACGGAGGGAAGGGAAACACTGGAAGATATAAACATGCTGGTTTTTGCCGGAGGTTCTACGAACTCGGATGTGTTCGGAGCAGCAAAAGGATGGGCGGGTGCTTTCAGGTATAATGAAAAAGCAGCGCAGGCCCTCAAAAACTACTATAACAGAAAAGATACATTGTCACTCGGTGTGTGCAACGGCTGCCAGCTGATGGCAGAACTCGGGCTTATATATCCTGAACACGGGAACAGGCCACATCTGCTTCAAAATAAATCCGGAAAATTCGAATCCGCATTCCTCGGGGTACATATCACCCAAAATAATTCCGTCATGCTGGGCGATATGGCGGGAATGGAGCTCGGGGTGTGGATGGCACACGGGCAGGGGCGCTTTGACTTACCCTATGATGAGGGAAAATATGTAATTCCGGTAAAATATTCCTACAAAACCTATCCGGCCAATCCCAGCGGATCAGATTATCATGCGGCTGCACTTTGTTCGGCTGACGGCAGACACCTTGCCATGATGCTTCATCCGGAAAGATCAATATTTACCTGGCAATGCGCATATTATCCCAATGACAAAAAACACCATGAGATCACTCCGTGGATTAAGGCATTTGTAAATGCCAGGAAATGGATTGAATCGGGATCCGGTAAGAACAGATAAAAAAGGGCTGCAAAATGCAGCCCTTCATCAGTAAAAATACCTTTTATCTTTTGACAGGTGTGAATGAGACCGAAAGGAACTTTGACAAGTCCTCGCCGGAAACATCTCCATTAAATTTTTCCTTTGGCAGAATCTGTTCGCTTATCACCTGTATCTGAAATTCTCCTGTATCCCTGATATACATTGAACCAATAAATGAATCCGCCCTGTAATACGGATAAGCCACATCTTCCGAATTCCTTATTATCCTGTCACATTCAGGCAGTCCCTCAATCCGTGTGTCCTGGACACTTATCAGAACCTTATTCTTATAATTAAGGGCTGTAGTATCCTTGGTTGCACTTGACAACCATACATTGTACCGTCCGGATCTTGAAACAACCACATCCCATTCAGCGGTATTTTCCGATGGATTTGCCATGTCACTGTAATAATCCGCCTTGTCAAGATGCAGTGAGATGGTTCCATCAGGCTGTTGCCATATCTTATTTATATTGAAATCATTGGCGGAGTCAGTCTTCCGGCCCGAACTGGTACATGAAGCGACGATACTGAATACCAATACAATCGCCATTAAGTAGTAAAATCCTCTTCTCATTTTAAATGTTGAAAAAATCAGTCTGCAAATAAAACGTAACAAAAATCATTCCATTGTGCAGGAAATAATATTTATTAAAAAACATTTTACCGGACTGAAATGTTCAAACCCGCTGACATAAGATGAAGATCAGACAAGTACCGGGTTTAGTCAATATTTGCAGTTTCCCTGTGCTTTAATATTTTCTTTCCCTTTCTACCGGCAGGCGGAACAGGCAGGGAAAGAGCCTCAGCCACAATTTCGGCAATATCGGCAACAGGTGTATCACTTACTCCTGCAAATGTTTTCTTGCAAAGCGGACATGCCGTGGCAAGAATATCCGGATCTGCCTTTGTAAGTTCATGTACTGCATCAAGGGCTATTTTATTTTTCTGATCATGGCTTATCCTCGTATTTCCAAGACTACCACCACAGCAAAGGGAATTTTCATCATCAAATCCGGTTTTCTGAAAACGTGCAACATGCATGAGAACAAGTTTGGGATCATCATAAATACCGGATCTTCTTCCGAGTTCACTTGGCGTATGATAGCTCACTTTTTTCCTCAGGAAGCTGAGCCTGATTGATCCCTTAAGTATCAGTCTGCGGATAAACTGTGTATGATGCAACACTTCCACATTAAGATAGTAACTCTCCCTGAACACCTTATAGCATATGGGACATGAAGTGACAAGGGTTGTTGCACCCGATTTCCAGATAAGCTGTGAATTATAGTTAATAAGTTCCCTGGCTTCCCTGTCCTGGCCTGCAAGCATCAGGGGCCGGCCACAGCAAACACCCCCATCCCTGTCAATGAAATCATAATTCACTCCGGATGCATCAAGTATTTTAACCATCGCATTTTTAACGGCAGGTGTCAGATGGGTCATACAGCCCGCATAATATAACACATCGGCTTTCGGCACTTTTGCTTCAGGCAGCCAGCCGTACGCCGGCTCATGGCTTTGCTTTTCGGGAGCCACGGGATGACGCTCAGGGAAATATTTTTTCCATATACCGTTTTTGCTCCCTGCCTCACTATCTCCTGATCTTCTGGCAATCATCCTGACAGGTGTCAGTTCTATTCCCACCGGACACTTTATATCACAACGGCCGCACATAAGGCAGTTACTGGCTATGTCCCGCACGTCCTCAGCGTTCCTGAGTCCCTTCATAAGGTAGGCAGACTGGATATTTGTTATCCCTGCCGAAAAGTTAAGCTGGCATGCATCAATACAGATTCCGCATGATGAACATGAATAGATTTGCATTTCCATAAATGCACCCGGCTGGTCACCGGTTCTGATGCCGGAATTTCTTGCAAAGATCAGAAATAATTCAGTGGGAATATGCATATACCGTGTAAGGGGAAGCAGAATAAAAAAAGTTCCAAGAGATATTGAATAGAGCCACCAGAAAGGATAGGCCATTTCAATTGCAGGAAGAAATGAAGCCAGGGAAGATCCGAGTGAGCCTGTAAGAAAGCTTCCGCTGCCATATGCCCCGCTTGTAAAACTTTCTGCCAGAAGCCGGCTCGGGAAGATCATCCACAATGAAGTCAGGGCTATCCTGTCAAGAGTCTTCAGCTTTGTGGTTTTCCTCATCCCCACAACCCGTGAATAAAATCTTTTTATTACAGCCAGCAGCAGTCCGGAGAGAATAAAGGCAAGAATCAGATCCATAAGAAAGGAATAGGCAGCCTCTATACCCGTCATTCCGTGCACCGGATTAAAATATTTAAAAAATATAGCCTTATAGGGAGGATTCAGGTGTGAATCCCCGAAAATATCAGCTTCAATTGTTCCGAATAAAATAAGCAGGAACCATCCGAAAGCCAGACTCATATGCATGTATCCGAGAAGGAAGTTTGTTTTGAAAATTTTCCTGTGAATAAGACTTTCAAGAAATATCTCTTTAAGGCTCTGTCCGAAAGGCCGCCCGAAAAATCCGCGTTGCAGTCTCAGCTTATCCGGGCGCGAAAGAGCCCTGAACCAGATTATACTTCGTACAACAGCATAAATCAGTATGAAAAAGAGACCAATATTAAACGGAATGACAAAAGGATCAAACTTCATTTTTCATTAGTTTTCTGAAAGCTTCCCTTGCAAGAAGGATCACATTTCTGGTATTCACTCCCCGCGGACAAACAAGTATACATTTGCCGCAAAGCATGCACTTACTGATCTGCTCCCGGGCAATTTCATTTTCACCACGTTTGAGCAATATCTGCAGTTCCCTGAGACTAAAATTGGTAAAAGCTCCCGTGGTACAGGTCGCAGAACAACATCCACATTCTATACATGTTCTGAAACTGGGTTCCCTTTCCGCAATGTATTCGGCAATACTCTTGTCATTGGCATCATAATTTATATGCCTTTCCTTCAGTACAGAAAATCCAAAACCCTCCATATCAGGCATTAATATTTCTAAAATAATCAGTTACATCAGCCACAACTGCCCTTGCATGAGATATTGTATCGGTAATATTCATCGGTGCGGTACAGGTTCCTGCATAAAAGACCCCGTCCATATTGCTCCTGTTACTTCCGAAATGATGATCAGCAGGTGCGAAAAAGCGGTTTTCAGCAGTCTGCAGATCCGAAGATTCTGCCAGTCTCATTCCCGATTCCGACATTTCCATTCCTGCCATAAGGACCAGCATATCAAGTTCCATCCTCAGAGGACGTCCGGCAAGAGTATCCTCAACTTTTACAATAAGCCGGCTATCAATGTTATCCGATACTTCCGACACTTTGCCCCTGATATAAACTATACCGTAGCTCTCCTGCGATTCCTTGTAAAGCTCCTCATACAATGCCCCTCCCATTCTCATATCCATATAAAAGCAATAAACACGGGCATTTTCAATATGTTTTTTTATTTCCATTGCCTGTTTGACAGCCGTTACACAGCACAGCTTGGAACAATACAGGTTGTTTACCTTTGAATCACGCGATCCCACACAATGCACGAATCCTATTCTCTGAGGTATTTCACCGTCATGCCTTTTTACTGATCCCTCACGGAACATGACTTCCAGATCGGCCGAGCTTATCACATTGTGATAAATATCATATCCGTATTCTTCCTTTCTCCGGCTGTCAAAAAGATCGAATCCCGTTGCAAGGACTACTGCATCCGAGATGATTCTCTCTCCGCGGGATGTTTTTACAATAACTGATTTTCCATTTTTTTCCAGTGAACCGGCAGTGACACCGGTACGCACCGTAATATTTCCGTGATCTGCCTGCCTGACAAGATATTTAAGAACCTCGTCACTATTCCTGATATCGGGAAAAAGGTGATACCAGTTCTTTACATGTCCGCCCGTTTCAGATTCTTTTTCAAGAAGGGTAACAATACAACCTGCCCTTGCAAGCTGTCCTGCAGCCTCCAGCCCGGCTGCCCCGCCTCCTATGACAACAACTCTTTTTTTATCCGCCTTATGCATTGATCAGATTCTGTGGAAGCGGCATCTGTCTGCCATCTTTCGTTTTAAACTTGTCTGCGGGATCATATTCAATCCCGAGCTTTCGCAGCAAAGGCTCCGACTGAACCATGTGATACTGCAACCCGAGGTCCCAGGGATTGTATCCCATAACCAGTCCTGCCAGTTCTTCATAAGTAAGAACCGGGATTGATTCCCCGTTTTCACCATAAACGGTACCTTCCATTTCCCTGATTGTATATTGCCATTTATCCATGAACATTGTACATCCCGGACAATTGGTAAGAACCAGATCGGGTTTGTAGGGCTTCATGGAACTGAATTTCTTTGTTGTATTTGACAGGGAATAACCTCTGTTGGCCTGTACCAGGTATTGTCTGAAACCGAACCCGCAGCAATGACGCCTTTCCGGATAATCAATGACATTTCCGCCCCAGGCTTCTATCATGCCACCCAGAACATTGGGAAATTCAGCTCCTCCAACACCATATTTCGGAAACATTTTTGAATAATGACAGCCAATATGTTCGACAATATTGAGTGGTTCACCCGTTTCATGATTAACAAGCCTGTATTTTGCCCTGTCAGCAATCTCATTGCGGAATTTATAAATGATATCACTTGTATGGGTCATACTTTCCGGAAGATCAAACTCCCTGCCTGTGGCTTTGTAAAGATATTCACGGGTTTTCTCCAGCTCTTCGGGAAAATGCTTCCAGGTTTCAAATATCTCCGTATAAATACCGAATGATGTCACACATGAAATAACTATATGCCTGTATCCTGCATCCTTCATAAGTGCATAATGCCTTGCAATAACTGTCATTATTGTAGAAAGCGGAACAACGTCGGCATGGTATCCTATACCGGTACATGTGGTATGGGAGGGATTTTCATATATGTCCTTTCCCAGGACATCACCCAGAAAATGCAGAAAAAACTGCTCTGAACCGGGAAAAAAGCTTTGCCTGATACAGGATCTTACATAAAAATAATGATCATCTGCTATCTCTTTCTGATATTCGGCCCAAATTCTTTTTTTACCTTCTGATTTCATTTTACCGGCTTTATATGGTTAAGCATGATGGTCTTTTTTATTTGCGGTAAACACCTCAATAAAATATTCATTATCAATTCCTTTATCGTCAAACTGAAGTCCCATGTGTTCAGCCTTCTCCCTTGAATGCTTTTCTATGTCATCAAAAAGCTCAGTACCTCCGGATACTTCAAAAATTCTTATAAGCTCCTCTTTTGCATCTTCAGGAATTTTCCTCAGTGGTCCTGCTCCCAGCTCATCAAAGTGTCCTCCTCCCAGACGCTCATAAACATCCGGGGCATTTTGAATAATATATTTCCATATTGGTCCCTGTTCAGGATGCATTTCAGGACTAACAGCATAGGAGGCAACACAATAGCCATATTTGAAAATATTTTCCCCAACAGTTCTTTTTATGGCAAACTGCTGACGGCCCTTTTCTGATTCGGTAAAAAATCCGAGTTTCATGGACAGTGATCTGAGTGCCATCACAACAAAAGCCGGAACATTACCCCTGGGACACCTGGTTTTACACGACATGCACTGCCCGCAATACCAGATGGTCTCGGATTTCATCAGCTTTTCAAGCTCTTCATTATTATTTGTCTGAACCAGATTAACGATCTTTCTCGGGTCATAGTCATAAAATTCAGCGGCCGGACAGATTGCCGTGCATACTCCGCAGTTGATACAGGCATTAAGTCCGTCCCTGAACCTTACGTCCTCCATGAGCATTTCATAATAATTTCCCATCCTTTTTTCATTTTTGAAATACTTATAGCAAAAGTATTACTATGCCCTACAAAAGGTAAGAGGATTAAAGCCTATTTTAAGGAGTATTTATACCTATAAGCAGAGATAAAAAATGAAAGGGTCAGTCTTCCGAAACAATTTTTCCCTCATTCAGGACTATCTGTCTGCGGGCATATCCGGAAGCAACGGGATTATGTGAGACAAGCAGGATGGTACCACCTTCCCGGTGAAAATCACCAATCAGTGACATCAGTATTTCACTGTTCGCGGGATCAAGATTGCCGGTAGGCTCATCGGCCAGCAAAAGACCGGGACGGGTAATTATTGCCCTTACAAAGGCGGTTCTTTGTTTTTCACCTACGCTGAGCTCTGAAGGTAATTTGTTTCTTAAAGGCGCCAGCAGACATTTTTCCAGATAACTGTCTATGTAATCATGCTGGGATTTTTCATAGCATGCCATTTTTATATTTTCTTCCACTGTCAGAAAAGGCATAAGGTGAAATTGCTGAAAAACAAAGCCTGCATGTTTCCGCCGGTAATCATTTTTTGCCTTGTTATTAAGGCCGTAAATATTTTTCCCCTGGTATTTCATTTCCCCCGAATCAGGATGAATCATCCCGCCCGCCACATACAAAAGGGTTGATTTTCCTGCACCACTCGGACCGGTAACCAGGAGATAATCCCCCTTATCCACATTCAGGCTGATATTATCCAGCGCGGTAAAAACTACGGAGCCTTTATGATAAAGTTTAGTAATATTTTTCAGCTCAAGCATAAATATGATTTTTTATATTTTTTATACGGTTCATTCCTCACTCAGGGTTCTTGCAGCGTCAATCTGCGTGGCTCTCAGTGCAGGGATCCAGCTTGCCAGCATCCAGAGAACAGGAAAAACAATCAGGATGACGATAAAAAGGCTCCAGACCGGTTTGATAGCGCTGAAAGTAAAGAGGAATATTTCTTTTCCAAAATATGCGGCTATCCATGTTCCAATAAAAAATCCGGCCACTCCTCCTGCCAGGCCAAGTATAAATGCCTTTGCCAGAAACAGAAGCAATATCGTAATATTTCCCCTTCCCATGGCTTTCAACAATCCTATTTCACGCCTCCTGACTGTTACATTCTGGTAAAAGAGAAAGCCGGTTATCAGCAGGCATGTAAGAGTGATGAAGGGAATAATGAACGATCCGTACTTATTCATCATAAGACGCTGATTTTCCCTTGCATCAGCAATATTGCTTATCTCGGCAACTTCCAGATCTGAAAATATTTCCTGTACCTGTTTACGGGCATTTTTAATCCTGCCGTCGTGGCAGATGCAGCCCAGGGCTTCAATCCTGTTTATTTTACCTTCCATATCAAGTATGGTTTGAAGATCATGAAGATTAAAAGCCACTCCCTGATCCAGCATACCCCTGCCTTCCCCAAGTCGTGCAGCCACTTCAAAGCTGTATTGCCTGCCATCTTTACCCGTAATGGTAAAGGGAGTATTTTCCGGGATATTCCGCGAAAGAAGGGAGCCGATATGAACGGTGCCTTTTACAACATCGGTTCCCATAATTTCCTGCCTGGGAAGAAATCTCTGCATCGCCTCGTCCTTGTAGCCGACAAGCAATATCTGATGGGATGACCCGTTCGGATCCTTCCAGTCATCGTACTTCACCTGAAGAATGCCCGTGAGGTGGCGGACCGCATCGAAAGTCCTTGAATTAGCCAGAACTTCCACATAATCCTCGGGAAAAACCGGAGTATCATTGACAGAATAAAAATCAATCAGATTGGTTCCCTTCGGAAATATGTAAAGATTCAGGCCCTGCTCCCTCATAATTTTACGGGTTTCGTTTTCACTGGCTTTACTCAGCGTATAAATTGCAACGGATACTGTACTTGCAATTATAACTGTCAGCAGGATAACCAGTGTGCTTCCCCTGCGGTATAAAAGTTCTTTAATAATCAGTCTTGACGAATTCATAATTTGTTCTGATGAGTCAGCAGCTTAAAGTATCTGTTTATCTGCACATTTATATGTTGTAATCAATACCTGTTTTCCCCTTACTTCACAGTTGCGGTAATCAATACCTGCTTTGCCTTGTTTCACAGTTGCGGTAATTAATACCTGCTTTTTCTGCCCGGCAATTGTTATAATCAATACTCGCTTAACCTTATTTCAAAATTGCTGAAAATCAATACCTGCTTTTCCTGCCCGGCAATTGTTATAATCAATACTCGCTTAACCTTATTTCAAAATTGCTGAAAATCAATACCTGCTTTTCCTGTTCCGCAATACATATACTGTTAAAACAGCTACCACCAATATTATTACCGCCCCTGTCCCAATAAAGGACAGAGTCAGGGATTTGTCCTCCTTCATTTCGAGTATCTCCGGCTGATACTGGTTCAGACCATCTCTCTGATCGGTCAGCCACCTGGGCAATGGCCTGTCATCAAGAGACCTGTACTCAAGAGTATCCTGTCCCATCAATGATGCAGTAAAGCAGGGTTTTCATCCAGGATCCTGTTAACCAGGGCCGGAAGCGGGTTTTCCCAGTTATTTGTGAACAGGATATCTGTTCCCGGAAGATTGTCCTTTATAAGGCAGCTGCAGTCAGCAGTCAGAAAATCAATCATAAGGTTGATGTTTTCTGCCGAAATACCTTTTGCCAGCAGGGGCTCAAGTGCCTTGAACCTGGCAAAGACCCCGAACAGCATCGGCTCGTTTATCTCTTTCAGATCACTTTCCACATTGAGAAGCATTGATACAAAATGTTTTTCATCCGTACTGTTCCTGTCAAGTTCCCTTACCGACAATACTTCCCTGTAAGGAGATGCTGCCACGGTTCCTTTTATTATTTCAAGAGCCGGCTCATCCTTTTCCGGATCTCCGGTTTTAAGATAAAGCATTACACACAGCATTCCCGACATCAGCTCCGAAGCAATCTTTTCCCTCAGCGGTGAAACGGAAAGGTTTTTCAGCTCCGCATAACTATTGTATGTTGAAAAAAGCCTGTTCCTGTAAATAAGGGCATAATAGGGTTTTTCAATATCTTTTCTCACTATTGTCCGGAACTGAATATTGGCAGAGCCAATCTCCCGGCCAATTTCTTCATTTTGCCTTTTAACTACCTCAACAACAGGATCTTTATGATAGTAGACAAGAATATAATTATTCGCTTCGCTGTTAAGCAGTACCCATTCCGATACTTTTGTGGTGCATGCCATACTAAGTATTCCGGATAATATCAGTATTCTGAGATGACAAGCTTTCATCTGTCTGTAATATAATTATAATGGCCGGGGAACTTGTCCCGGTTCATCAGGAACCAGCCACAGTTTAACAGGAAACTATCGCAGTTAATCGGGGGAAACCCCCATGAACATGAAGCCATAGTTCTGTGTATGCTTTCTTTATGCGGTCGTTTCATTTTACTCAATATTTATAGGCTGTTTTTTCCTCAATCATTTCCAGGCCCGAAATGATTGTATTTCCTGCAACCGGTATCAGATCGAGTCTCAGGGACTTACCAGCTTTGATTCCCGTAAACGATTTTACTATTTCCTTATCCGCCTTCCCCGCTTCTGATACAATATCAAAATTCTGCAGTACTTCCTCACCCTGTAATCTGATATTAAGCACACGCTCCCCCGGTTGTTTATCCTCCAGTTCTGAAAAATACAAATTCACCGTGTAACAGCTTTCAGCTTCATCGTCATCATTTGCAATGGTCAGCTCCAGGGACCTGACCCCGCACAGGGCACTTGCACTTATCCAGGGCGTAGCGCGCGACACAAGGGATATCGGCTCCTTGCGTATCCTGTAATAG
>JAAYKX010000097.1 GCA_012522155.1 Bacteroidales bacterium | reverse complement strand
CATTCCTTATCAGACTGTTTATGATGAGGCTCAGCTTAGGGCGCCGGCTGCTTACTGGACCGGTGACGGGGTGCATGCCTCACTTGCAGGAGCTGCCCTGATGGCAGAAGCATGGCTTCGTATGGTGAAATAGAATCAGGCCTGAAGAATTTCCGGTCGTGGCAGAGAGGAGAAGGCTAGGGAAGACTAAGGAAGGCTAGGGAATTCTTTTTCAGAAACTGACAATGAATAAAAAACATAAATCATGATAAAGACAGAATTTGCGGCAAAGATGATAAAGGCCGGAATGGCGGTAAAGAAAGTAAAAAGTGAATCCGGTTTTTTTCCGGGAATATTTCTGCTATTATTTTTCTTTTTTATTCCCGGAATTATTTTAGCCCAGGAGACTGTCAGCGGACTTTTATATTCCGACAACCAACCTGTTTCCGTCACCTTCAGGGATGGAATAATAACAGAAGTGAGGAAGATAGAAAAACTTCCTTTCGGAAGTGAAGGTCTGATGATTGGTCCCGGACTGATAGACAATCAGATAAATGGCTTTGCCGGTGTCTCTTTCACCTTTGGCGGAGGAGAACTCACTCCGGAAGGCGTAAGGAAAGCCACCGAGGCAATCTGGAAAACCGGTGTAACAAGCTATTTGCCCACACTCACCACCAACAGTCATGATGTACTAATGAAAAACTTCACTGTTCTGGGCAGTATTATTGATGATGATGCCCTGCTCGGATCAATTCCGGGTTTTCATCTTGAGGGACCCTATATCTCAGCTGTGGATGGTTACAGGGGGGCTCATCCCCTGGATCATGTCAGAAAGCCCGACTGGGAGGAATTTCTTCAGTACAGGAAAGCTGCAGCAGACAAGATCATTCAGGTTACACTTGCTCCGGAAGTTGAAGGTGCAATGGATTTTGTTGACAAATGCAGGACAAATGGTATTGTGGTTGCACTGGGTCACCATAACGGTTCTGCAGAAGAGATTAGCGAAGCCATTGACCGGGGTGCCATTATAGCAACCCATCTGGGGAACGGATGTGCAAACATGATCAACCGGCATCTTAATCCCCTCTGGCCCCAGCTCGCGGACGACCGTCTTATGATAAGTATTATAGGAGACGGTTTCCATCTTAATCCCGAGGAGATACGGGTTTTTTACAAGGTAAAGGGTCCTGATAAAACAATAATCACTTCGGATGTTACCAGCTATGCTTCGCTGGAACCGGGAAGATATCTGACGGAGGAAGGGGAAACAATTGAACTGACTCCCGGGGGAATGCTGAAGTATCCGGCTCAGGATGTGCTGTACGGTTCGGCTTCGCCGGTAAAAAAAGGACTTGTAAATGTAATGAAATACACGGGATGTTCCCTTGAAGAGGCATTCCGGATGTCATCCTTCAACCCAGCAAAGCTTTACGGACTGAACGACCGCGGGGAAATAGCCAAAGGCAAAAGGGCGGATCTTATTCTGTTCCGTTTGGAAAATGGTGAAATGGTGATAAAAAGCACATATGTAAAGGGACGGCTGGTTTACCGGGAATAGCATAAATGCTCTCCCGGACCCGGAAGGCCGGATCACCATATACAGTGACTGATACCCCTGGCACGGATGCCTGGTTTGGCAGGAATAACGTAAATGCTATGTGCGTTACTGAATCGATACTGAACCGTGGAGGAAGCTATTTTAGACCCGGAAGACAAGATCACCATATACAGTGGCTGATACCCCTGTCACTGACTGACCTGAATATTAAAACCTCAATTCTGCAAAGTCCCGGATGTCCCAGGTAATCAGAAGATAACTGGCTGGAAAAATCAGTATCAATGGCAAGGCCGCCTTGCTCACTGATAATATGTATTGATCCGTTTAGTTCTGTTTGATTACACGGGCAGAATTATTATTTTTATCATTTGATGGATCACAATTAAGTACCTCTTATAACCCTAAACAAAATAATATGAAGAAAAAAACAATCAGCAGGCGCAGATTTCTTGGAACTGCCGCGACAGCCGCTGCTGCATTTACAGCCATACCGGTGATCAGTTCATGCGGCTCGGGTTCGGGACGGAAGAAACCGAATTCCAAAGTTGCGGGAGTGCAGCTTGGCTGTACAACCTACAGCTATCGCAGCATGCCGCATAAGGTGGATGATGTTATTGAATATCTTCTTTTTGCCGGCATCAATTCTATTGAACTGAGACATGTGGCCGAGGAGGATCTTGGAATTCCGGCCATGCCCCAGAGGCCAATGGTTCAGGAGATGAGTGACGAGCTGAGGGCTGAGTTCGCCAGGCAGATGGATGAGGTAAGAGAAGCTCAGCGCCAGTGGCGCCTCTCTCTCCCGATGTCAAGATATGAGGATATGCGTAAAAAGTTTAACAATGCCGGAATAGATGTGTATATATCGAAATTTGCTCCTTCGTCATGGTCTGATGAAGAAATTGATTATGCATACACGGCAGCCAGAACGCTGGGCTCAATAGGCATTACTGATGAGTACAGCGAAACTGCCATTCATCGTCTCAGCAAATTTGCTGAAAAGCATAACAGCCTGGCAATGTTTCATACCCATGGCCAGCCTGCGGAGCCGGGATTTTCATTTGATCCGATATTTGCTGCATCACCTGCCAGCTATCTGAATCTTGATGCCGGTCACTATTACGGAGCAACCGGTCTGCATCCGAATGAAGTGATAATAAAATATCACGACAGGATACGCAGTATTCATATTAAGGACAAAACCGGACCGGACAGCACTCCGGCCAATGCAAACACCCCCTTCGGGGAAGGTGAAACACCCATTGCCGATGTTCTCCTGCTTCTGAAAAAAGAGAAATGGCCCATACAGGTCGATATAGAACTCGAATACCAGATACCCGATGATTCCGATGCAGCAAAAGAAGTTGCAAAATGCATCGAGTATATGAGGAATATTCTCGAGTAAGTAGTAGCCGGATATATCGGTGAGTAAGTATTGATCGGATATGTCGGTGAGTAAATATTGGCCGGATATACCGGTGAGTAAGGATTGACAGGATTTAACGGTGTGTAAGCATTGGCCGGATATACCGCTGAGTAAGTATTGGCCGGATATACCGCAGAGACCTACGGATAGCATTGGTTTTTCAATGAAACAGTAAGCTGTGCAAAGAAAGAGCTGCACCTGGCGGAACTCCCGTTTATTGAGGGTTGATAAAATACTACACTGATAAATTAAATTAATTACTTTTAAACTAACATAAACCTATAATACCTAAACCAAGTAACTTTCTCATTATGCAGGAAAAAAAACCTATCAGTAAAAAATCATTCATTACATTTATCCTTCCCGCTCCGGTTCTGTTTTTTATAATCCTTTTTACCGGCACTGTGAATGCTCAGAACGGGCTTGACGTGATAAGCAATTCCTGGATGATACACAGTGATGCCTCTAACTCACTGTATCACCATCTGGCTGCTGAGTGCCTTGACCATATTGACAAAAGGGAAGAAGAGATTTCAAAACTGAATTCACTTGCAGCCTGGCAGGAAAGGCAGAAATTCATACGTGAAACACTTATGGATATCGTGGGTCCCTTTCCCGAAAAAACCCCGCTAAATGCAAGGACGATCAGAACAATAGACAAGGGATCCTACAGGGTGGAGCATGTAATCTATGAATCCCTTCCGGGATTTTATGTCACGTCATCGTTATATATCCCGGCCGGCCTGAAGCGACGGGACAGGGCACCGGCAATCATTTACTGCAGCGGACATGCTGAGGAAGGTTACAGAAGCAGAGTCTATCAGCATGTGATCCTGAACCTTGTCACCAAAGGTTTTATTGTTTTTGCCTTTGATCCGGTTGGCCAGGGAGAGCGACTGGAATATTTTGATCCCGCTACAGGAAGATCATCTGTCGGCGGACCCACCAAAGAGCATTCGTATCCGGGTGCACAGGCTTTTATCACCGGTGCCTCACAGGCACGTTACATGATATGGGACGGCATCAGGGCGGTAGATTATCTTGTTTCACGCCGTGAAGTGGATCCTTCAAGAATCGGTATTACCGGCAGGTCGGGAGGCGGTACCCAGTCAGCATACATTGCTGCATTCGATGAACGCGTGCTGGCTGCGGCTCCTGAAAACTACCTGACCAGTTACCGGCGGCTTCTGCAGTCCATAGGACCCCAGGATGCCGAGCAGGTAATGTTCCATTTTCTGCAGCGCGGGCTGGATCATGCGGACCTTCTCCTGGTGAGGGCACCGAAGCCGGCAATGATGATCACCACAACCAGGGATATGTTCAGTATTCAGGGTTCAATGGAAACCGAAAAGGAAGTAGCGGAGATTTACAGGATGTACGGGGAAGAAGAGAATTTTTCAAGGATTGAAGATGATGATGGTCACGCGTCAACAAAAAAGAATCGTGAAGCCATGTATGCTTTTTTCCGTGAGAATCTTAAACATCCCGGCAGTACAGACGATGAAAAGATCAGCCCTCTTAGCGCGGAAGA
Organism: Bacteroidales bacterium; assembly: GCA_012522155.1. GTDB lineage: Bacteria > Bacteroidota > Bacteroidia > Bacteroidales > VadinHA17 > LD21. The sequence goes on along the minus strand of JAAYKX010000097.1, from coordinate 2,424 downwards.
GCTGAGGGTGACGCAGACAGGACAGCTGTCAACATCCCTTGAGGGAGAGACGGTCTTCAGTCTCAACAGGAAAGAAGCTGAAATCCGTCTGAAGGAATTGAATGAAGCACGCCGCAATCCTGATATTTTTTATGACGGTATTGTTGAATCGGCCAAGAGGATGTCCGGATTCCGTGAACCTTCAACTGATGACCTGCCTGTGTTTACCGGGCGTATCATCAGGGATTACTATAATATTGAAAAGTATTTTATAAAAGGGGAAGGCGATTATGTCATTCCTTACCTGTTGTTCCGGCCTGTGGTATGGAATAACAGGGGAGTATTTTATCTCAATCCGGACGGTAAATCAGCCGGTGCCGGATCAGGGGGCGATATTGAAAGGTTTCTGCGACAGGGTTTCGCGGTAATGGCACCGGATATGATCGGCTGCGGCGAAAACGGACCGGGCATATTTCGGGGGGACGCATATTTTGACGGAACATCCCATAACCTGTGGTATGCCTCATTGCTCGCGGGAAGGAGTATTACCGGGATACACACCGGAGACGTGGTTAAGCTGATCAGAGTGCTGAGAAAGGAATGTCCCTATGCCGACCTTATCGGCTTTGCCAGGAAAGAAATGGCATCAGTGCTTTTACATACGGCAGTCATCGACAGGAATATCACTACTGTGATCCTTGCCGGACCCTATTCTTCATTCAGATCAATAGTCATGAACAGATCCTATGATACAAAATTTATTCTGAGTACAATTCCTGCCGGACTCACCGCCTATGACCTTCCTGATCTGGCTGCGGCACTGGCACCACGCAGACTTTTTATAGCCGGGATGACTGATGGTAACGGAACAGAAACGGATATTACGGAAGACATCAGTATTATCCGCAATGTATATTCTTCACGAAATGCCGGTGACAGGCTAAGGATTGAAGCCGATCTCTCAGCGCTTGAATCATGGATTGAATAATTAACTGTTTTAATATATAAAAAGCTGTCCGTAGTGAATACGGCATGTTAAAATATGTTAATTTTAACAATATGTCAGACAGATCTTATTTACAGGGATAATAATTTTTCAACTATAAAATTATGGGAAATCAATTTAACAGACGTGGTTTTATCAGAACTGCCGGTGCGGGTGCCATGGCAATCGGACTGGCAGGAAAATCCTTTCCGGCATCAGGCTCTCGTCCGCAGGGTTCAAAGCGTATCGGGATTATCGGTCTGGATACATCTCACAGCACTGCATTCACCAAAACACTGAACGATCCTTCGGCCGGTCCGCAGTTTCAGGGATACAAGGTTGTTGCAGCCTATCCCAGGGGAAGCAGGGATATTCAGTCAAGTGTGGAACGGATACCCGGCTATACTGAAGAAATGAAAAAGATGGGAGTAGAGATTGTGGATTCCATAGACGAACTTCTTCAGAAAGTTGACTTTGTACTTCTTGAAACCAATGACGGCAGACTTCATCTGGAGCAGGCCATACCCGTGATGAAAGCAGGCAAAAGAATGTTTATAGACAAGCCCATTGCTGCTTCCCTTGCCGATACCATAGCAATCTTTGATGCAGCTGAATATTATAAAACGCCTCTTTTTTCGGCTTCTTCCCTGAGGTATATCACCGGAGCCAAAGAAATAGCAGAAGGGTCCGTCGGTAAAGTGATTGGTGCTGATGTTTACAGTCCGGCAACACTCGAAGAAACACATCCCGACCTTTACTGGTATGGTGTTCATGGTGTTGAAACACTGTTTACCATTATGGGAACCGGATGTAAGACCGTATCAAGGGCATTCACTGCCGGTACCGATCTGGTTACGGGAATATGGGAGGATGGCAGGATAGGGACCATGAGGGGGATAAGACAGGGCAGCTCCGGATACGGAGGCGTGGTGTACGGTGAGAAGGAAATCAAAGCCCTTGGCAGCTATGCCGGTTATGATCCCCTGCTTGTTGAAATAGTCAGATTTTTCACAACTGGTATTCTGCCGGTAAGTCCTGAGGAAACACTGGAGATATTTGCTTTCATGACAGCAGCTGATGAAAGCAAAAATAAGGGAGGTATCCCTGTCCGGATGGAAAAAGTTATGGAGGAAGCCCGTAAGGAGGCTGCAAAAATAAATTTCAAATAAGTCATTTTAGCAGTAAGGATAATCATGTTTTAACTTAAGCAAATCAGGACATGACAAAAAGAAGAGATTTTATTAAAAAGAGTGCAATGGGTACTGCTGCCATCGCTATTGGTGGTGTCGGACTCAGTGCAAAATCCTATGGTTCAGTCAGGGGTGCCAATGAACGTATCACTGTTGCCGTTATCGGCATTCGCGGACAGGGTGGCGGACATATTAACACATGGTGTCGTATGAAGGATGAACAGAATGTACGCCTGAAGACGATCTGTGATGTGGATGAGGAATATTTTG
>JAAYKX010000096.1 GCA_012522155.1 Bacteroidales bacterium | reverse complement strand
TTTTTAATCCTTTTAATATGAAGAAAGTAGTCTTATCTCTGATCCTTGTTTTACTGACCGCCAGTATCCTGTCTGGCCAGATGCGCCGGAGGAATCCCGAATTCGACAGGTTCAATCCTTCCTATCATTTCTATCCATCAGGCGATCCGACCGGCCTCTTTTTCGAAGACGGCCTGTATTACAACGGGTGGGGACGGTATTACAGTACCGACCTTGTCCATTGGGAGCAGACGGAAGCCACGAAGAAGTCAAATGAACTCCGTGCCAAGTTGTCAGATCCGAACCTGACGGAAGAGGCCAGGCGGGATCTCATGAGGTCCATGCCAAGAAGCCGGCTGGGCGGATCCGGTACCATTGTAGTGGATACGAAGAATGTCGCCGGGTACGGAAAGGGAGCATGGCTTGCCTATTACCATAACGAGCTGCAGCCGTTCAGGACCCAGGTTATAGGTGTGTCCTACAGTCTGGACAAGGGAGCTTCCTGGACCCGTGACGAAGACCACTATCCGATCCTGAACATCGATTCACGCGAATTCCGCGACCCGAAGATCTTCTGGCACGAAAAGACGGACCGGTGGATCATGGCAATCGGTTGGGCAGATGCGCCAAAGGTACGCTTCTACTATTCACACGATTTGATTAACTGGACCTATATGAGCGATTTCGGGCCCTGGGGCGCCACCAACGGCGTATGGGAATGCACCGATTTCTTCCCACTACCGGTGGATGGTGATCCGAACAATGTCAAATGGGTCCTCGCCATGAGCGTCCAGCCTTATACCGGACAGTATTTCGTGGGTGATTTCGATGGGGAAAGATTCGTTCTTGACGAGGAATTCGCCCATACCCTGAATGTCGACCAGCTCCCGAAGGGAGATGTGCTCTTCGATTTCGAACGTGGAATAGACGAGTGGGAGATGGAAGGAGATGCTTTCTATGAGGGACCGACAGACGTTCCTCTCTATCGTCAGGGCGCCGTCATGGGACGTATCGGAAGATACTATCTCAACAGCTATCACTATGAAGGCAAGTGCGAAGGAAAGATTACTTCACCCGAATTCATCATCGACAGGAATTATATCAATTTCAAGGTCGGTGGCGCATATAGCCCCGGGAAGAACTGTGTCAATCTCCTTGTCGATGGCAAGTGCGTCAGGACCGAGACCGGAAGGAATGCCGGCAGCCTGGAATGGACTGGTTGGGATGTCTCAGAGTTCAGGGGGAAGAAGGCCAAGATAGAGATCGTTTCCATCAAGGGAGATGGCAAAGTATATACGAATGTGACTTTCGGTCCTTCAATTTATGTCGACCAGATCATGCTTTGCGATGAGCTGAAAACCCGTCAGCCCGAGCATGCCTTCTGGTTCGATTATGGGCAGGATTTCTATGCCGTCCGTTCCTGGGCGACCTATGCTCCAGGTGAGAACAGAAGAGTATGGACCGCGTGGATGGGCAGTTGGCGCTACAACTCCCTTGAGCCGCTGAGCGGCCTCCAGACCGTTCCCCGTGAGGTCCGACTGAAGACTTTCCCAGAGGGAATCCGTATGGTCCAGCTTCCTCTGGAGGAGTTGAAGACACTCCGTGGAAAAGGCACCGTTTATGCCGGGACGACATTCGAAGGCGCCTGGGTTCCCAAGAAATTCAAGCCGGCGAACAACGTTTACGAGATGATTGTGGAGTTAGAGAACATCGATGCTGAATCCTTCGGCGTGCGGCTCTGCATAGGCGAGAAAGAGAAGACCACCATCGGATATGACGTCTGCTCGGAGGAACTTTATTTTGACCGTCGTTACAGTGGCTACAACAGCTTCGTGGACTTCCATCCCGCCGTATTCAAAGGCCCGATGAAAAACCGCTCCAATACGGTGAAACTCCACTTCTTTGTCGATAATTGTTCCGTGGAGGTCTTCGGAAACGATGGAGAGACTTGCATCTCCAACAAGATCTATCCCTCAAAGGAAAGTACAGGCGTTGAATTCTTCGCCGCCGGCGGGAAAGTAAATGTCAAGTCAGTTGAATTCTATCCTATAACAGGTTCTGTACAGTAAGGTTCGTGGGTTAAAATAATAAGGTTGGTTATTGGTGAAGAGGCCGTATTCCCCATAAGGTTCGGGAATACGGCCTCTTCAATTATCCTAACCTCTTTACCACAGCCGCGCCTGTGTGCCTTCGACACGGAAGATGAGGGGACGGGGCTGGGGTGTCCAGGCGTGCTTGGATTCGTCCCAGATGCGAAGATCATCTGCCGGGATGGTGATGGTTACTTCCTTGGAAGCGCCCTTCGGCACTGAAACCTTGGTGAAGCCGCGGAGGCGGCACTTCGGACAACCTTCTTCGCCATCTACATACACCTGAACCACATCGTCGCCATCAACACCTCCAGTGTTCTTGACCGTTACGGTGACCTTCACATTGTCCTTGCCTGCCTTGGCCACTCTGAGATTGGAATACTCGAAAGTGGTATAGCTCAGACCATATCCGAACGGATACAGAGGTTCTGCCTTGGAGTACATGTAGGTGCGTCCGCGGCCCTCCGGATCGGACTTTCCGGTTATATCGTAATTGAGCAGATCAGGCAGGTCGTTGATATACTTTGGCCAGGTCTGGATATGGTAATTTTGCGATTGTCAATGTGTTTCATCGTAATGAATTGATATTAAATGATTTATATTGATTTTTTAACTGCGACTGCAGCAAAAAAGAACAACCACCCGAAAAAGGGGTGGTTGCACGGCAAAATATTATGTATTATTGTGGTCAGACTTAATCTGACCTCCTATTTGAAAGAATTATAAGTATTTGTGGCTCAGCGCTTTTTGCATAAGACTTAAAGGTTAAGAGGTTCTCAAAGAAGTGCGAGGTTTTACCTGTGCAGTCTACAAAGAAAAAGCCAGTCATTTGACTGGCTTTTTTTGAATCAGTTGCCCAAATATTTCAATGCAAAATACCCTTCACCACTATCTGCCTTAAACTGTACTGTATTACCAGCCTGGATTGCATCGGAAGGCATTGTCCCGATCCAGTCCTTGCCATACATGTCATAGATCCTGATCACATTGCCGGAATCGCTGAACTGGAAAGTATCAGTGTCCTTTGCTCCATGATAATAATCTACTGAAAGTACAAAAGTGCCATCATTAAAGAAATCGGCATACTTCCATATCTGAAGACCAATCGGAACCGCTGAAGGCTTTTCCAGGATGAGCTGCCAGCTGTAGGATGTTTTTGTTTCGGGAGGAGTTTCTGTACATGACACGGCAGAACATAATAAAAGTGACATAGCAAAAAGGAGGACCCATTTTTTCATGATAAAGGATTTTTGTGGTTAGAAATACTATAACAAAGTTAATGAATTGAGCGCAATAACAAAAGTACCGGGAGCCCCGGCTAACCAAAAAACGCTCCGTTCCAATTTTTTTCCTATATTTAAAAAACCATTTATGATAATGAAGAGAATACATAACAGGATTTTCTTGTCGGGCATAACTTCCCTTATGGTGATCATTGCGATCTTCGTGCTGCTATCCGGTTGCATCCGCAAATCCATGCAGAAGGAAATGGAGCGGATCGTGGCCGAAGTACTGGATTACAGTACCCGTACCATGGAACCTGAATTGAAGCTGCAACGTGTTAAGTTTGATAAGATACTACATGAAGGGGAGAAACAACAGATTGACCAATACCGTGCCCTGACGCAGGTCATGGCAGACAGTATTATGAATTTTCAAATGAAGTTGGTACAGATGAAGGAAGATACCGTCTATCAGCTTAGTGACAGTGAAATTGATTATTACAACCGGTCTCAGAAAGTGATGCGGGATATCATTACCGGATGCTGGACAATTCTGGACAACCACCAGGATGAATTTACAGATCTTCAAAAGGACATGTATCCAAAAATGGCACTCTGGCAAAAAGAACTGATGGATATTGTCAGTAAAAATTTGCCAAACAGTTTCAGAAATGAATTCGGTCAGGGTGGAATGCAAATTCTGGGAATGGAGCAGCTGGGACCCAACAATATGAGCCCGGTTTTCTTTCTGCTGTATGAGCCAAAAACCAATTTTCCCCTGGAAACGTTAAAAGAAGCGCTGCTGCGCACCAATCTTTCAAATACCGGAAAATAATTTCAACAGGCGATTGTTAATGCTGTTGCTCCTGTTGTCAATACAAGTGGGATATTCCCCGCAAATATCCACTCCCAGGACCTGGTGACGTGCCATAATTTCTTTGAAAATCCGCTGCAACTGATCACAGGTCATCGTTCCCTGGTCCCAGTTGGTGGGTACCACTTCAGGACTGAGAACATCTTTATCAATGGAGATATATACCGGTAATTTGGGAGAAGGTTTTTCAGGATACCTGAAGATTCTGTATTTGTCAAAGGGCAATTCATATTCATTAGCAACTCCTATGAATAAGACCGCTTTTAAAAAAGGATTTGTATCCAGAACCGTTCGCACCCATCCGCCGCAGGAAAGGATATCATCAAATAAAGCCGGTTGCGTATCGGGATGATGATCTGCTACAACCAGTATGAATTCTTCATGAATCCTGTCTGTCCAGAATTTGGTTATATAATGGTGGTTTCCAGAGTCAATAAAATGAACGGCCTTGACGGGCAGATCCGCAATCCTGTTACAGATCGTTTCAGTTGCATCATGATCACAGTAGCAATCCGAACCTTGAATATCTGTGCAATCGATCAGGTGGTAAGAGGATTTTAAATAAAAACCCTGGTTCCGGTAAACTTTCGTAAAGTCCATGATTATGACGGAAGTGCCCATTCTTTTTTCATTGACCATGACACGCTAATTTAACCAAATTACTCATATATTGTAAATATCTATATATTTGCTATAACCAACCACTCGTTTTCATGATATTGATACAAGATGAATATTCCGTCAGACAGCCTCTGAAGGCAGTATTTCCAGGTAAATATATCCAGGGTAAGAAAGCTTTGACTGAATTAAAATACCTGACTGAATCGTTTGGCAACAGGGGGCTTCTGCTGGCTTCTCCGTCCGTTATTACCCATGTATTGCCTAAGTATCAATTTGAGAACGGATGGGATTGGATCCACGTAGATACATTTCGGGGCGAATGTTGCAGGGAGGAACTTGAAAGGCTGGATGCAATAATACGTCATGACAAGACGGATGTGATCGTAGCCATGGGCGGGGGAAAGGTAATTGACACGGCTAAGATCGTTGCCGATACAACCGGGATCCCTGTTATTATAGTACCTACCATTGCGTCCTCGGACGCTCCTTGTAGCGGGTGTGCCGTGATCTATTCCCGGGACGGTATCTTTGAAGGGGTATATTACCTTAAAATGAACCCCCAGGCGGTGCTGGTTGATGAAAGCGTTATTGCACAGGCTCCAACGCGTTTTCTTGTCTCGGGTATGGGAGATGCTCTGGCCACATGGTTTGAAGCCCGGTCCTGCAAAAGTTCCGGATCCGCAAATGAATGCGGAGGTTACGCCACGCATACTGCAATGGCTATTGCACATCTTTGCTACAAGACATTGTTGAAATACGGGGTACAGGCCAAAAAGGACTGTGATCTGTTTGTTACCTCTGAAGCACTTTCCGCTGTCATAGAAGCCAATATATTAATGAGCGGGCTGGGATTTGAAAGCTGCGGGCTGGCCTCGGCCCATTCCATACACAACGGACTGACAGTGCTGGAAGAAACACATTCGTTCTACCACGGGGAAAAAGTCGCGTTCGGGGTGCTTGCCGGTTTGCATCTTACAGGAGCTCCGCTAAGCGAAAAAGAAAAGGTTTACGATTTTTGCGAAGCTGTGGGTTTGCCTACAACATTTGATGATCTGGACCTGGGAGGGGTAAGCAGGGAACGTCTTATGGAAGCTGCCGTAAAAACATGCCATCCGACCGAAGCCGTACATCACGAAGTTAAATCCGTGGATCCGGAAAAAATACTCATAGCCATGAAAGCGGCAGATGCGTACGGGAGGAAAAGAAAAGCATAGCAAAGCAAAGCAAAGCAAAGCAAAGCAAAGCAAAGCATAGCATAGCATAGCGGGCAATAATAATCAAACGTATATATTTTTATGAAAAGGATTCTGATACTGACGGGAACGTTGTTCCTGTTCCTGCAGAGCAATGCCCAGCCTTATCTGCAAAGCCGTGCCGTTGATGTAAGCAAAGATTTTGAGGATTTCAGCAATACGTATTTCTTTGCCGATTCCCTGGCTTCTTTTGACCCGTCTGCGGCAAGCGGGATCATCAGCTGGAAACGTCACAGCCTGTATGCCCGGCAGGCTTTCAACACAACAACTGTATTGCCTCAGCCGCTTGATATGCTGGACTTCCCGGAAACACAATACGAAAACGATCCGCAGTTGCATTTCAGCATCGATTTTATTTCTCCCGTTACGGTTCGTTTAAGGGTATATACTTCTCCCGTGATCTTCCCGGAAGAAGAATCCCTGATGCTTTACGGGATACCTCCTTCTGACCGGTCGTGGAAATACAGCTATGAGAAAGGATCTCATGTTTATACAGGACAGGCAGGCCGTCTTGTAATAAAGGAATATCCATTTACTATTATGATGTGTGACCTGAACGGGAAAGAACTCACCCGTACCAGGCACTGGGCCGACAACGATTCCACCCAGATCAAAGTATTGCCTTTCCAGTTTATAAAAAGAGCTTCAGATAACATCAGGAGTATCAATCCCGTTTTTTCCCTGCATCCCGGTGAAAAGATCGTAGGTTGCGGCGAATCTCCGACTGCACTGAATAAAGTGGGACAGAAAGTACATTTGTTTGTGACCGATCCGCAAAGTCCCGAAAGCGATCAGATGTACAAACCCATTCCATTCTTTTTAAGCAGCCGCGGATACGGAATGTTTATGCATACATCAGCCCCGGTCACCTGCGACTTTGGGGCATCCCACGCAGGTGCTTCCAGGTTGTTCATGGCCGATGAAACCCTGGATCTTTTCCTGTTCTGGGGTAAACCGGCCCAAATACTTGACCAGTATACCAATTTGACAGGAAAGGCAACCATGCCTCCTGTATGGTCTTTTGGTACCTGGATGAGCCGTATTACCTATTTTTCGCAGGAAGAAGGGTACGAAATCGCACGCCGGCTCAGGGACAACAGGATACCTGCAGATGTGATTCATTTTGATACAGGATGGTTTCAGACCGACTGGCAGTGTGATTACGTATTTGCTCCCGACCGTTTCCCGGATGCCCGGAAGATGATCAATGACCTGTTGGCGGACGGATTCCATATTTCTTTGTGGCAATTGCCGTATTTCACTCCTAAAAACAAATATTTTCCGGAATTGATAGAAAAGGGCCTTTATGTTAAGAATGAAAAAGGAGGTCTTCCTTACGAGGATGTGGTGCTTGATTTTTCTAATCCTCAGACTGTAAGCTGGTACCAGGAAAAATTGGAAGCCCTTTTGAAAATGGGGGTAGGTGCCATCAAGGTCGATTTTGGGGAAGGAGCCCCGCTGAACGGATATTATGCCAGCGGGAAAGGCGGCCTGTACGAACACAACCTGTATCCCTTAAGGTATAACAAAGCCGTTGCCGAGATTACAGCCAAAACGAAAAATGAAACCATCATGTGGGCCAGAAGTGCGTGGGCCGGATCCCAGCGGTATCCCCTTCACTGGGGCGGGGATGCTTCCAACACCGATATTGGGATGCTGACAACCCTAAGGAGCGGATTGTCCCTGGGACTCTGCGGTTTTTCGTTCTGGAGTCACGACATTGGCGGATTTGTACAGAGTTGTCCCGAGGAGTTATACCGTCGCTGGCTGCCTTTCGGATTTCTGACATCACACACCCGTGTACACGGTGCCCCTCCCACCGAACCGTGGTATTACGGTGAAGATTTCACCGATGCTTTCCGCAAATCAGCGGAGTTGAAATATAGCCTGATGCCTTATATTCTGGAGCAGGCGGAAAAATGCACAAAAACAGGACTGCCCATGTTGCGTGCCCTATTGATAGAATACCCGGATGACCCTGCTGTATGGCAGGTAGAAGACCAGTATTTATTCGGTGAAGACATCCTGGTGGCCCCTCTTTTTGAAAATACAGGGTCCCGTTTTGTCTACTTACCCGGTGACAAGTGGGTGGATTACCAGAGCGGAAAAACATACACTAACGGATGGCACCGGATAGATGCCGGAGAGATACCCGCAGTAATCCTGGTAAGAAAAGGGGCGGTAATTCCACATGTCCCCGTTGCGCAGAGTACAGATAGAATTGATTGGGGAAAAGTGAAAAATATCAAATATTAAAACCTATGAAACGTTATTCGTTATACATCTTTTTGTTATTAGCAGTTACGGGCACATCCTGCTCCGGTTCCAGGCAGGGAGCCGGTGACACTGACAGACAAAAGCTCTTTATTGGAGAAAACATTGCTGTAGCTTCCACCGCTTACGGTAAAGTTAAAGGATATGTACTCCGGGACATATATCATTTTATGGGCATTCCATACGGGGCAAACACCTCGGGGAAAAACAGGTTCATGCCTCCATGTCCCCCGGAACCCTGGGAAGACGTGCTTCCCTGCGTCTATTTCCCCACCTCGGCCCCACAGATCATCAGGTACCCGCGCGACTCTGAATCCTACCCGGCATTTGTGGACAGGTGGAATTACGATGAGATAGGGGAAGACTGTTTGCGGCTGAATGTATGGACACCCGCTTTGGATGCACGTAAAAGACCGGTTATTGTATGGTTGCACGGGGGAGGATTTACCAGCGGAAATTCCATTGAACAAAACGGGTACAGCGGTGAGAACCTGTCCCGTTACGGAAATGTGGTTTTCTGTTCGGTCAATCACCGCCTGAATGCCTTCGGATTTACAGATTTCTCAAAAGTGGGCTCCGAAGCTTTCAAGTATTCCGGGAATGTGGGAATGCTTGATATCATTGCAGCCTTGCATTGGGTTCATGATAATATTGAGAATTTTGGAGGCGATCCGGGTAACGTTACCATCATTGGTCAGTCAGGAGGCGGATCCAAAGTCAGTGCAATTGCCACAATGCCACTTGCCAAAGGGTTGATACATAAAGCCGTGGCAATGAGCGGTAATTCTGTGAAAGCCGGAGATCCAGAATATTCAGCCGCACTGGGGGCCTTCATCCTGGAAGAAGCTGGGTTGGAACCTTCAGAAATAGGAGTGTTGCAGGATATGCCCTGGGAAGATTACCTGGAACTCGCCAACCGGGCAGTTGCAAAATTCAACCAACAGAATGAAGGGCAGGAAATCCGCGGGGGATTTGGACCGGTTGCTGACGGGATCATATTACCGGAAGACACATATTTCAATGCCGGGGATCCTTCCATTCCCAATGTGCCGATAATCTATTGTACTACGTTTCATGAATGGAATCCCAACCGGGACCGTCCCGAACTGGAGAATGTTTCAATGGATGAAGTGGTTGAACAGTTGCAGGACCGCTATGGGAAGGATGCTGATGAAATTGTAGCTTCTTATGCAGGGCAGTTTCCCGATAAAAAACCCATTGAAATATTAGCTTTGATCAGTTCCAACAGGGTTAATGTCGTCAATGCGGCCAACACAAAATTGCAGCAAAGCGCTCCCGTATATATGGCCTGGTTTGGATGGGAACCGCCGCTGTTCGACGGCAGGTTGAGGGCTTTCCATTGTCTGGACATCTGTTTCTGGTTTTGCAACACAGATCTGATGGTAACGC